>JAUWUU010000013.1 GCA_030617765.1 Flavobacteriia bacterium
TTTATCAAGTTTACTACGCAGATCTGTTCCTTTTGAAATATCACGCTTGTAACTCTTTTTTAGAATATCATTTATTTGTTTATACCTTAAAATAGTTTCCTTATGCTGTAATGCTTTAAGCTTTTCACCATCTTTTCTAAATTCAAGAACAGCTTTCTTTTCATCTCCTTTTAAGATATTCAAATTTTCGGCTTGGGTAATATTTAGCCAAGATTGGTATAAAGGATGATCTGGAAATTTTTCTTTTATTTTTCTAAAAAAATCCGCATCAATACGGTCACTTATTATAGCTAATGGTTTTGTATTAAGATAATTACAATTTAATAATGCTTTTTTTAGAGAATCAATTCCGATATTTTTACGAGCGCTAATTAATATTACTTCTGTTTTCAGGGCTTCTTTTAAAGTTTCAATATCAATACTAATTCCTTTTTTTTTAAGCTGATCAGACATATTAATAGCTAAAATTGTAGGAATTTGCAGATCTTTTATTTGTGAAAAAAGCAATAAGTTACGTTTGATGTTTTCAATATCTGCAACCACAACAATTACTTCAGGATGATCTACATGGTCTTTATCGAGAAGTGTTTTTAAGACGATATTTTCGTCTAAGGTATTTGGATTAATACTATAAGTGCCAGGAAGGTCAACAATAGTAGCAGAAGTGTTTTCATCTAATTTTGAAAATCCTGTTTTTTTCTCAACAGTGATTCCCGGATAATTTCCAACTTTTTGGTTTAAACCTGTAAGTTGATTAAACAAAGAAGTTTTTCCGGTGTTTGGATTACCAACTAAAGCAACTTTTATAGATTTATTTTTTCCCATTAATTACTATAATTTTTTAATAGTAATATGCTTAGCTGTTTCTTTTCTTATGGCAAGATGACTATCGTTAACGCGTATATATAATGGATCATCTAAAGGAGCAATCTGTATCAACTCAACTTCAATGCCTGGTAAACATCCCATTTCAAGCAGAATTAATGGAATATTCTCAAAGTCAAAATCTTCGATAACTCCCCTTTCTCCTACCTTTAAATTTGCGATTGTCGTATTCATTTTTATTTAGAATGATTATAAATACTAAGCGAAAGTACATAAAATTATCATTAAATAGGTGATATTTATCACTTAATGAGATTATTTATATATTCTTATTCCTCCATTAAAATACAATAATCGGTTTTGCTCCTTTTTATAGCTTAATTGAAATCGTATTCTTTTTTTAATATTTCAATATCTTTTATGATCCTTTGCATTTCTTCTTTATCAGTACCATCATAAAACCCTCTAATCTGTTTACTTTTATCTATTAAAATAAATTGCTCCGTATGAATAAAATCTTGTTCACCTCCATCACCTTCATCTAAAACAGCAAAGTATGATTTCCGTGCCAATTCATAAATATGCATTTTATCTCCTGTTGTTATATGCCATTTTTTATCATTAACACCTTTCTCATCAGCATAAGCTCTTAAAACTGAAACACTATCAATTATTGGGGTAACAGAATGTGATAAAAATTTTATATCCTCATCATTTTTAAAATATTCCTCTAGATCACCCATGTTTACGGTCATTACCGGACAAATGGTTTGACAACGCGTAAAGAAGAAATCTGCTATATAGATCTTATCTTTAAAATTTTCTTGTGTAATCATATCTCCATTTTGATCTAATAATGAAAAATCTGCTATTCTATGGTCTTTGCTAATATGCCTAACTTCATCATCAACTAAAATTGGATTTATATCTGCAGGGTTGTAAATAGGTAATTTTGTTTTAGGTTTTACCAAGAAAAAGATTATTGGAATAAATATAAGTGAAAAGAATATGATAAAAATTATTGTTGATTTTGACTTTTTAAAAAATTCATTTAATTTCATATTTGTATATTTGCAGTTCGCTTAAAAATTGCTTTATCGTTAATAATAACAAATGTACACACTAAATAAGATTTTATTATTCAATATATTCTTTTTGTTATCTCTTTTTTCTTATGGACAAAAAGTGTATAATTTTGAAAATGATCTTGAACAGATCATGAAATCTGAAAAAAATGCCGGTTTAAAAAAATTAGCTTATAAAGCAAATGGGAATACAGGCAATTATGATTTAAAATATCATAGGTTAGAATGGGATGTTGACCCTTCAAAAGCAGAAATTAAAGGAAATATTACTTCATATTTTACTGCTTTAGATAATCTCAACAGTATTACTTTTGAGATAGCTGACAATCTAACTGTTTCTGATGTAACACAAAGGGGAACGTCGCTAGCATTTACTCAAAATAGCAGTGATGAATTGGTTATAAATCTGCCAAGCACACAGAATAAAGGAACTTTAGATTCATTAACCGTAACTTATAGCGGCAATCCTGTTAGTTCGGGTTTTGGTTCATTTGAAATAGGAATACACGGATCTTCAAACACACCTGTTTTATGGACACTTTCTGAGCCCTATGGTGCAAAAGGCTGGTGGCCCTGCAAACAAGATCTAATCGATAAAATTGATTCAATTGATGTTTTCATTACACACCCTTCACAATACAAAGCAGCCTCAAACGGTTTGTTAAAATCTGAAATTAATTCAGGAAATAGTACAATAACCCATTGGAAACACAAATATGCTATTCCGGCTTATTTAATTGCTATTGCAGTTACCAATTATTCAGTTTATAATGATCATGTTGAAAATGGAAACTTTGATGTGGTCAATTATGTTTATCCCGAAAATCTAGCGTATGCTAAAACCAGCACTGCAATAACTCCAAGAATTATGGATCTGTATGGCGAACTTTTTGAACTATATCCTTATGCTAAAGAAAAATACGGGCATGCTCAATTTGGCTGGGGAGGTGGTATGGAACATACAACCATGACTTTTATGGGAGGATGGTCAAGAGGTTTGATCGCTCACGAACTTGCACATCAATGGTTTGGTAATAAAATAACTTGTGGTTCATGGGGTGATATTTGGCTTAATGAAGGTTTTGCTACTTATTTGGATGCTTTGGTTATTGAAGATTTTGATGGTGAAAATACTTTTATTGCATGGAGAAATAGTGTTGTAAATCATATTACATCTGTTCTTGACGGTGCTACTTTTGTAAGTGATACAACTTCTGTCAATAGGATTTTTGATGGAAGACTTTCATACAGAAAAGGAGCCATGATCTTACATATGTTAAGGTATAAATTGGGTGATGAAGATTTTTTTCAGGCTATGAAAAATTATTTAGCCGACCCTGATCTTGCCTTTTCTTATGCAAAAACAAAAGACCTTAAAAAGCATTTGGAAAATGTAAGTGGTTTGGAATTAACTGAATTTTTTGATGACTGGCTCTATGGAGAAGGATTTCCTAGTTATGAAGTAGGTTGGCATCAAAATAAAGACAATAACATTATACAGTTTACAGTAAATCAAACACAATCTCACTCGTCAGTTTCATTTTTTGAGATGCCTTTACCTGTTAAAGTTATAGGATTATATGGAAAAAGTGAAATTATACGATTAGAGGTAACAAAAAACGGTCAAATATTTAATACTTCAATTCCTTTTGAAATTGCTTCTATCCAAATCGATCCTGAAATACAGTTGATATCAAAAAATAATTCTGCTGTCCTAGGAATTGATAGCTTCGAATTAAAAAATAGCATTAGTATCTATCCAAATCCCATAAAGAATACTTTAAATATTAAAAATAACAGTTCTGCAACCTTAAACAAAATTACAATTTACAATGTATTAGGTAAAACTTTATTACAGTTAAACAATCCCCCTTCTAAGATCAATATGTCCAGCATGCATGTTGGAGTTCATTTAATTAAAGTTGAAACTTCTTTAGGCACTTTCTTTAAAACAATAATCAAAGAATAGCGAACCTCTAAAGATCATTTTTCATTACATTTTCATTTTAACAAAGATTTGGATTTTTAAGCCATCGCTAATTCAGCATAAAAACGTACATTTGTGCGATTTTTAAAAATTTTAAAAAATACATGGAAACATATATAAAAATTGCACAATTCTTATTAAGCTTATCTCTCTTAATCGTATTGCACGAATTAGGACATTTTATTCCTGCAAAAATTTTTAAAACTAAAGTTGAAAAATTTTATCTATTCTTTGATTATAAATTTTCACTTTTTAAAAAGAAAATTGGTGAAACTGTTTATGGTATAGGCTGGATTCCACTTGGAGGTTATGTCAAAATTGCCGGAATGATTGATGAGAGCATGGATAAAGAACAGCTGGCAAAACCACCTCAGCCCTGGGAATTTCGGTCAAAACCGGCATGGCAGCGTTTAATAATTATGCTCGGTGGTGTAACAGTTAATTTTTTAGTAGGTATTTTGATCTATATCATGATTTTAAATGTTTGGGGAAAAGATTATGTTGCGCCAAACGATGTAAAAAAAGGTTTTTCAATTGATGAAAGTTTTAAACAATACGGATTTCTAAACGGTGACAAAATTTTAAAATTTAATGACGAAATACCATTTGATGTACTAAGTATCAATAAACATCTTTTTTTAAGAGATGTGACTTCAATAGAAGTTGAGCATCCTGATGGAAATATTGAATCTTTAAATCTACCAGAAGATATTGGATTGAACATGTGGCAATCTGGTATAATGGAACCGTTTACACCTAGAATTTTAGCAATTTTAGATAGTATCATACCTGATTCACCTGCCAATAAAGCTGGAATGTTAAAGGGAGATTATATCCTAAGTGTTGATGATAAACCTATTGAGTATTGGGATGAATTTACCAAACTAGTGAAAAGTAATACAGATCTTAACAAGATGCAAATTACAGTAAATCGAGACGGATTTACCAATTCACTCTCTGTACAACCCGGTGAAGACAATAAAATTGGTGTTTACCCTAAAGGACTTACCAATGATGCTTTAACCATTAATCATAAAGATTATTCATTTTTAGAAAGTATTCCAAAAGGAATAAATGAAGGTTATTGGATCTTAAAAGATTATATAGCTCAATTTAAGTATGTTTTTACTAAGAAAGGAGCAACTAGTTTGGGTGGGTTTATTACCATTGGAAATATTTTTCCTGCCAAATGGCACTGGCAATCTTTTTGGAATATTACTGCCTTTCTATCTATTATGTTGGCATTTATGAATTTATTGCCAATTCCTGCTTTAGATGGTGGTCATGTGGTTTTTGTTTTATTTGAAATGATCACAGGTAGAAAACCAAGTGAAAAATTCTTAGAATATGCCCAGATCACAGGTTTTGTTATCTTAATGGCTTTATTATTATTTGCAAATGGTAATGATATCTATAAATGGTTAACCGGTAAGTTTTAGATAATGAAATATTTTTTAACTCTTTTTATACTTGTAATGATCATGTCTTGTAGTGATGATGATACTATAGATTATACTAAGGCTAATGATGAAGAGATCATCAAGTATATTGACGATCATAACTTAGATGCTCAAAAAAGTAATACTGGTTTGTATTATGTTATTGAAGAATTAGGTGAAGGTGCTCAACCTAATGCAAATTCAACAGTAACTGTAAAATATAAAGGCTATTTCACTAATGGTGAAGTTTTTGATCAAAGTGACTCAAATGGGATTACCTTTAATTTACAACAAGTAATTGCTGGTTGGACAGAAGGAATTACATATTTTAAAAAAGGAGGAAAAGGAATACTTTTGATTCCATCCCGATTAGGTTATGGAGACAATGATCGTGGTAGCATACCTGGTGGATCTGTTTTGATCTTTGATTTAGAATTATTGGATATACATTAATAATACTTGTAAAATTATAATTACACATTAACAAAAATAAATTAAAAAGAAACTGCTTGAAAATTATTTTCAAGCAGTTTCTTTTTATTAGGGCTTTATATTGTAAGTTAATAATATAGTTTACGACAGATACATCAAATACTTATCTGATGAAAAAACTAATCTTATTAATGCTTGTTATTTTTTATAGTTGTAATGATCCAGAAGCTATCACAACATTTAATTCAGACCAAAATGAATTTAATTGGATTGTACCCATTGAATCAATAAATGGATCATTTAATCCCTTTCCTTTAGCAAAAGACCCAATTATGTCAAGAGTAAAGGATATTGATTATATTTCTAACAATTCACTCGTTGCAATAGTAAGTATAGGCAATGAGATCAAAGTGTATCCATATCAGTTTATAAGTAATTTTGAAGCTGTAAATGATAAAATTGGAGATATTGAATATTCAATAACATATTGTCCTATCACTCAAAGTGGATTGGTTATGGATAGGAATATTAAAAATGGGAAAGTATCATTACGCGCATCAGGTTATTTATTTAACGATAATCTAGTGTTATATGATGAAAATAGTGATACATATTGGTCGCAAATGGAAACCAGATCAATTAAGGGAAAATATGCTAATGAATTATTTTCAACCCATAATTTAGTTGAATTACCCTGGAAAATAGTTAAGGAATATTTTCCTGAAGGTAAAGTATTTATCGATACAAGTATTCAAAACAAAGGTTTTCAAAACAAGAAAGGAGATATTCAAAAAGGAGATCATGTTTTTGGTGTAATTGATTTTAATATAAATCAAAAAAATATAGTTTATATATATGACCTTCAAAATTTTACCAACGGTACTGTTATAAAAAATAAAAATGTTTCAAATGATAATCTAATAATTATTGGTAATCGAGAATTACAATTCATTACAACATATATCAACGATTCAAATGCAATTTTTAAGGCAGTTCAAAATCAATTTCCGATTGTAATGGAAGATGATAAAAATAATAAATGGAATGTTTTTGGAGTTGCTATAAGTGGTCCAAGAAAAGGAGATCAACTAAATTCAAAAACTTCATTTAATGCTTTATGGTGGGCTTGGCAAGCATTTTATGATGATATTAATTTTGAAAAATAATTTTAGTTCATAAAAAAACCTCACAGATTGTGAGGTTTATCATATATTTTATAAATGATATTTAATCAACTAGAATTATTATTTTATTATCTTTTAACTCAATGGTACCACTATTGATGTTCAATATTTTTGTATTATTATCTCCACTAGTAAATTTGTCTTGATATTCTTCATCAATGTCGAAATTTCCTCTAAACTTTACATTTCCTTCCTGCAATAAAGAAACTATCGGTGCATGATTTTCAAGCATCTGAAATTCCCCTTCCACTCCTGGTACAATTACTGATTCAACTTCACCTCTAAATAAACTGGCTTCCGGAGTTACTATTTCTAAAAACATACTTTAATAATTATTTACTAAAAAATGATAGTATTTTTAAGATTCAGTTAACATTTTTTCACCAGCTTCAATGGCATCTTCAATAGAACCTTTAAGGTTAAAAGCAGCTTCAGGGTACTTATCTAATTCCCCGTCCAATATCATATTAAATCCTTTGATCGTATCTTTAATGTCAACTAGAACACCTGGGATTCCGGTAAATTGTTCAGCTACAAAGAATGGCTGTGACAAAAATCTTTGTACACGACGGGCTCTATGAACAACTAATTTATCTTCTTCACTTAACTCTTCCATACCCAAAATAGCAATAATATCTTGTAATTCTTTATATTTTTGCAATGTTTCTTTTACTCTTTGTGCAGTACCATAATGTTCATCGCCTAAAATATCTCCACTTAAAATTCTAGAAGTTGAATCTAGTGGATCAACCGCTGGATAAATACCCAACTCAGATATTTTACGAGATAATACCGTTGTAGCATCCAAGTGAGCAAAAGTTGTTGCTGGAGCAGGATCAGTTAAATCATCTGCCGGTACATAAACCGCTTGTACTGATGTTATTGATCCTTTTTTTGTAGAGGTAATACGTTCTTGCATTGTTCCCATTTCAGTAGCCAAAGTTGGTTGATAACCTACTGCTGATGGCATACGACCTAATAATGCTGACACTTCTGAACCTGCTTGTGTAAAACGGAAAATATTATCGATAAAGAACAGTACGTCTTTTCCTTGTGCATCACCAGCACCATCTCTAAAATATTCTGCAATAGCTAAACCAGATAAAGCTACCCTGGCACGTGCCCCTGGGGGTTCATTCATCTGACCAAAAACAAAAGAAAGTTTAGATTCTTTTAATTTTACCATATCCACTTTATCAAGATCCCATCCTCCTTCTTCCATAGATTTTTCAAAATCTTCACCATATTTGATAATTCCTGATTCAATCATTTCTCGTAGTAAATCATTTCCTTCACGAGTTCTTTCTCCAACACCCGCAAAAACAGATAAACCACCATGACCTTTGGCAATATTATTGATCAATTCTTGGATCAATACTGTTTTACCAACACCAGCACCACCAAACAAACCAACTTTTCCACCTTTAGCATAAGGTTCTAATAAATCAATAACCTTAATACCAGTAAATAAAACTTCAGTTGAAGGTGATAGGTCCTCAAATTTAGGTGAACTACGGTGTATTGGCAAACCATTATCTCCATCTTTAGGTAAAGCTTTTAATCCGTCAATTGGATCTCCAGTTACGTTAAATAAGCGACCAAAGATTTCACCTCCAATCGGAATTTTAATTGGATTTCCTGTAGCCACAACATCATGTCCTCTGCTTAAACCATCTGTAGAATCCATTGCAACGCATCTCACAATATTTTCACCTGTGTGTTGTTGAACCTCAAGAACCAAGACAGATCCATCTTTTCTGGTTATTTCTAAAGAATCATAAATTCTTGGTAATTCAGCATCATTAGAAAAAGAAACATCGATAACCGGACCAATAATCTGAGAAATTTTACCTATATTTTTTGTCATTATATTTTGTATTAATTAATCTTTTGCCCTTGTTTATACTGTCATAAAAGTTTATGAACGCATATTTTTTAGTGTTGCAAAGATATATTTTTAAATATAGAATTGGAAATGTTTTTTTTATTTTTTTGACTCTTAGAATAGGGTATTAACTACAGTAAAACAATAAACCTGTTAGCAAGACATATCATTATTAACAAATTCAATAATAAAAACTAAAAGAGGAATATTTTCCATCAAAAAACACCTCCAAATTGAAGGTGTTCTTATAAATATTTTAAAGTTGTTATCTTAAACCTGTAGGATAAAACACTGGAAATTCTCCAAGGTCATTTAATTCACTTGCTGCTTCAAAATTAGAACCATAAGTTGCATCAATAGCTTTTAGCATTTCATCAGCAATTAAAGCAGACCCTCTTGCAGTTAAATGCAAACCGTCTAATGAAAAAACGCCTCCGAATACTAAATTTGCATTGAAATCAAATCCTCTACTTGAAATACCGGTAGTAGCCAATCTACTCATTAATTCATTTGCATCAACAAATGCCAAACCTGCTTGAGTTACCAATTCATTAATTTTGACATTAAATGAATTTGTAGCAGCTACAACTTCTTGTTGTTCGGTTTTTAATAAAACCCATTTATCTTGCAACGGATAAGTTATTCCATTTACAGATAACTGACCCGCTGTTTCCTGAGGTACACCTGCAGTAACTAATTGTGTATAATATTCAGTATTTAATGTACCAATCACATTCATACTTGTCAAAACAAATAAATCATCACTTGTTGCTTGTCTTGATTGCCCAAATTGATTAGATAAAAGGCCTGCAGTTATAGGATCTAAACCCCCTCCAATTAAAACTTGATTGAGTTGCGCAGAAATATTTGCCAACGATTCATCATGAATTACCATTGGGCTTGCAGCTGTTTCTGAAAACACAATTGATCTTTCAGGTACATCTAAATATGCATAAGCCATATTTAATTGGCCAAACAAAGCATTTAATGTAGGAATCATTGGTCCGAAAGCTGGATTTGAAGGATCTAACGACTTATAAGGAACTGTTGTAAAAAATGGGGCTTCGATTACATTAGGAATATTTGCAACAACACCTTGGGCTCCTCCAGAAGTTAAAGTTGATACCAAAGTACTGTAAGCAAAATCAAATGTAGCTTGATCAGTAATTGGATCTGAGCCATCTCCTCCTGTTGCAGCATATCCCAAAACATCATTATGACCTATCCATAAACTAAAAAAAGTTGGGTTTTGAGCCATTGCATCTTCAAGTACACTAGCGTTTGAACTTGATGCCATTCTTACAAAATAAGGATTTGCAAGACCTGAAGCAAGACCAGCAATATTACCATAGCCATTTGCCAATAAATGAATTGCTTTTACGCCTGGAACACCCATATTGTTATAAGGACCTGGATTAATACTTGATACTTCTGTTGTTGGTATAGCATCAATTAATGCTGGACCAGCACCATCAAAATAGAGTCTTGGATTTTGAATTTGAGCTCCACCCAAAAGTAATCCACCAATATTATCATTGGTAAAAGGTTGAGAGAATTCACCACCACCTATCAATGACATATTTTGAGATAAAATGTTGGGTAATGAATTATTTTGACCTGCTTGAAACAAAGCTCCATCAGTAAATCCTGATGTTAAAGAATTTCCTATTGCAACATAATTGGAAAAATCTGCCGAACCCGAAACCAATTCAACACTAGTATCAGGTATTGAATAGTCTTCTTCATCACAAGCAATAAATCCAATAAAGATTAACAAAAGCCATATATATTTAATTTTCATAATTTCTAAATTTAAGTTTTTTTTATTGATTGAATACCCAAGAAATATAGTACATTGATCCTACATAACCTGATCCAGGTGCAGATCGATATTCATTACCGCCAATATTTGATGCACCAATTTTAAACATTGATTTGATCTTAGGAACTGTGTAATTAACCTGAGCATCAAATACTGAAGTAGATGGTAATAGCTCAGTAGCAATCGTAGCTTCTCTTAAAAACTCATCTCTCCATCTATAACTAAAATTAAATCCAAAGTTTTCAAATAGATTTGCACTTCCAATAGAAGCTTTTATTTGATTTTTTGGTGTATTAAAACCTGCTTGAAAATCAGGATCAGATTCTTGATCAAAATCTAGATCAGCCCATTGGTATATAAAACCAAGGTCAAATTTTTCAAATACTTTAGTATTTAAACCAATATTTACACCATAAGAAGCAATAGCTGCCTTTGAATTTGTATAAGCTTGGAAAGTATTTGTGTTTCCATTAACAAGATCCATAACACCTGACATATCACTAGTAGTACCATCAATTGGCGTAATTACAACCGAGTTACTAATAAAATCATCATAACTATTGTAATATCCACTAATATCAACAGAAACTCTGCCAACATAACCTCTATATCCTAAATCAAAAGCCTGAACTTTTTCAGGTTTTACTAAACTGGTTTCAACTGGAACTAAGTCTGCTGGATTTCCTGAATTAGAAAAAGCTATAACAGAATTTATAGAATAAGAATCACTATAGACTTTTCTTCCTGTTAAAGTTGTACCCGGTAGATCTCTATCTAAATTATCAGGAGAAGCTCCAACCAAAATTGCTCTTCCTGCATTTAAACCAATAAAAAGATCTTGCGTTGTTGGGTTTCTAAAACCGGTTTGATACGATGCTCTGAAGTTATGATTTTTAGTATCACCGGCAGAATATACAGCTGATACTCTCGGAGAAATATTCCCATCAAAAAAGTCGTTTTTATCATAACGCAAAGAAGCAGACAGTTTTAATCTTTCATTCTCCATGAATTTTTTACTTGCCTGAACATAAGCACCATATTCATTATAATCTATTGAGCCATCATAATCTGTAAAAATAGTTCCTCCAGAATTAAGAGAATATCTTCTATAAGAACCACCAGCTTGTAAATCCATAAAATTATTGATCATACTTGCAAAATTATAGTTACCCTCAGCAACATACATTTTAGTTTGATCTTCAAATTTAGAACCTTTAGAAAGATCAGGGTTAGAAATTACCTCATTAAAACGTTCTTCAAATTCTGGTGTTCCGGGTTGTAAAGTTATTGTTGCATCTGAGTATACTCTTGCACCTTGATGTGCCTGATCAGATGTTGCACCTCCCATAGTTGCTTCCAAATATGCACCTACATATGTTCCAAACCATTCAGTAGCATCAACTAAGTTCATATTTACACCTGTAAATATCATATCATAAGATTTACCAGCATCTTCAGAAGTCATATACCCTCTTACAAAGAAATTATCACTTTTAACTTCTAATTTATTTTGTGTCATGGTAAAATCTTTTAACTGGTATCTGTTGGTACCCTGATAAATAGTTGAACCAAAACCAGACCTAAAGTTATAAATAACTTCTAAATCATCTCCAAAAGGACGATAGTTTAATGATACATCAATTTTTGCGCTTTCTGCTTCATAATCTGTCAGATCTTGTTCTAAATAACCTGTTCGTCCAACAACATCGTGAGGCACTAAAGAACTCAATCCTTCTGGGATCAATCCTAAATCTTCCATAGATTTAGCAACGTCATTAATATCTGTAGCAACTTCATCACCATAGATATTAATACCATTATGATCATAACCACCTTCTCTATAAGGCAAAATTTCATCGGGTCTACCTACACCCGTAAATTTATATTCACTGGTATCATCAGCATACCAATCTGTTCCTTTCATATAAGAAAAAGAAGCTTTGGCAGCAAACTTATCACTAAAAGCATGCGCTACGCGAATACCAAAATCATAGTAATTATTATCTCCTGCAGCATCCTGAACAGTTAAACCTGTTTTTAAATATGTACTAACGCCTTGATGTTCGAAAGGACTTTTACTTGTCATAAACAAAATTCCATTAAATGCATTTGCTCCATATAAGGCCGAAGAAGCTCCTGGAATAATCTCAACAGTTTGTACATCCAATTCATTTATACCTACCAGATTACCTAAAACAAAATTAAGTGCGGGAGATGAATTATCCATTCCGTCAATTAATTGTACAAAACGTGTATTTGAAAATGTGGCAAAACCACGAGTGTTAACCGAGTTAAAAGTTAAACTATTAGTATTGATATCAACTCCTTTTAAATTTTCCAAACTATTGTAAAAACTGGCAGAAGCACTTTTTTTAATCCCTCTTACATCCATTCTTTCAATAGACACAGGAGATTCTCTAATACTTTCAGGAGTTCTAGAAGCCGATACTATTATTTCATCTAAATTAGTTTGACTTTCTTCTAAAACAATTGAAATAAATTCATCGTCCTTTGTTATTTCTTTAGTTTGTCGAACATAACCAACATAGGTGAATTCCAATGTAAAAGGCACGTCCTGACTTACTTTAAGTGAAAATTTTCCATCAAAATCTGTAGCTGATCCAAAAGATTTTCCAATTACTTTAACATTTACTCCGGGTATAGGTTCCTCAGTATTTGAATCGATAACGACACCCGATACCGTTGTTTGTGCAAATAAAAATGTACCCGTAAATAGCATTAAAAGTGTAAATATTATTTTTCTCATAATAAAAATTTAAATTTTAAGATGGCGAAAAATACAATAATTTTGCTAAATCACTAAATTTTTATCCAAATTTTATAGAAAAGCTAATATTGAAATAAATATTTTAACAGATTATTATTTAAAAATCTATCCTTACTCTTTTTGAAGATAATGACCTCCCTCTTCTAACTTGAAGCAAATAGAAACCACTTGATATGTGTTTTAAACTAAGACTTTCACTAAATGATATTTGATTATTTTTAAATACTTTTTTAAATACTTTTCTACCTAATAGATCAAATAATTGGATTTCAGTATCTCCTGGATCAACAGAAGTAAATTCTATCTTAAAATTTCCATCAGAAGGGTTTGGATATACATTAAAATTATTTAATGCATAAGTACCTATACCAACAACCTCCTTTGATGAACAAATATTCAAACTCCAACTTTCTATACTACCTTCATCACCGGCAGCATTATCAACAACTTTTAATTTCCATGATCCTATCGAATTTTCTCCGTTGAGATCTGACAAATCTTGTGTTGGTTTTATAATTCCTGTAATTGTGGGTGTAGTGCTTTTACATTCTACCGAAGCACCTGAATCATCAAATACAGCATCAATATCATGATTTGAACCAAAACATTGTTTGCCTAATAATTCTATGATTCTTCCTGTTGGACTTTCTAATGACAATGTAAGATCATGAACCCAAGGATGTGTGATTTTAACATTAACAGTTATATTTTCAATAATTGAATTATCAGTTATAGAAATTGATGAAGTAGCCCCGTTTAAATTATTATCAGGAATTTGTACTGGTACATCGGTTATATAATCATTACAAACTTCATTAAACTCACCAATTGAAAATGATTTTGAATTAATTGAATAGAAAAAATTATCAACAGCTTCTACCATTATCAAACATTTTGAAGCTGAAGTATTCGGTACAGAAACATCTTGATTGCCATCATTAGGTGTTTTTAAAGCTAAAGAAGTTGTGAAAGTTCTACCACCATCTGTAGATAAATAAATATTTACATGAGATACATCAATACCATTACTATTTGTACCGGCAACATTCCATGTAATTGATTGAGTTGAGTTTTTAGTCCAAACCAAATTATCTGAATTTTGAGAAGTTACAACAAAAGGGCCTGCTGCATTTGTTACTGTAACTTTCATTTCATCACTTGCTATTTGTCCGGCCACTGAATTATTATCTCGTACTGTTAATCTAAAATTCATTTCTCTTGCTACACTTGGAGTAACTTCCCAAGTTGAAGAAAGTTCTCCTTTTGCCACTGTACTTAATTTTGGTAGATATCTTTTAGCACTTTCTGACGGATTTAGTGACCTGTACAAAGCACCCGATGTTGCAGTTTCACTCGGTGGAATATCCGTAATTTGATTATCAATTTGTTCCCAGCAAAAAGAAATTGGATCTCCATCAGCATCACTTCCCTGGCCATTTAATATATATGGTGTAGATTTTGGAATAATAATATCATTTCCGGCATTTGCAACTGGTACATTATAATTTGTAGATATACTCGTTTTTGTTCCACATGTACTACCATTTCCCATAGAAATATTTTCCCAGATCTCATCAATACTTACTGCATGAAAATAAAAATCACTGTGCGATTGTACATTTTGAGGTGCACAAATTCCGGCATAAGCCATTAATGTTGTGCCACTTCCAGGCTCTACAGCTGTTGCATTATGTCTATTTCCACCTCCACAACTACCCTGATCACCGTTAAATGTGTGGTTAGCTCCAAATTGATGTCCCATTTCATGAGCCACAAAATCAAAATAAAAATAATCGCTCGTAGGATTTTCTGATCCAGTTACGCCACGTGCTTTTGAAAAGGTGCATGAAGATGCCAACGATGCTATACCGCCTCCTCCAGTACTAAACACATGACCAATATCGTAATTTGCCGTACCAATTATATTATCACAAGTAGTTTGATTTTCACCTAACATAGCACCACCATCATCATTTGTATATGGGTCAGTTGCACTATCTAGAAAAATTAAATCATCATTATTCCCTATCAATTGTAATGAAATTGCCAGATCATTTTCATAAACATCATTTACTCTTGTTATTGCAGTTGTCATAGCTGCCAGAACTACCGCTTTTTTTTGCGCATCTGTACCGGCTTGCATTCCTGCTGCATTGATGTGATATTCAGAATATTCTCCAGTACTCGCCAAAGCCAAACGATATTTTCTTAATTTTAAATCGTCAACACTTTTTGTAGCTAATGCTATTTTTTTATATGATAAAGCTTGCTCCGTAAAACAAGAAAATTGAAAATTCTCAAAATTCATGTCTTTTCTTAAATAAAAAATATACTTTTTTTTGTCGTAAGAATACGGATCTGCATATAAGATCTCCCTGTTCTTATTTACCAGCATGGCATGTAAACCCAATTCATTCAAACTAAATCTAATTTTTTTTGATCTATCCTCTTCACTATGACCAACAAATGATTTGTTATTTGGATATCTTTTGGCAAGATCAGGATGCATTACGTTTGTTTCTCTTATCTCATAAACTGTTATTTTTCCATTCACATCAGGAAACTGAATTTTATAGGTTTCTTTATGATTAGAAATTTGCAATAACTCTTTTTGTAAACTTTCAATATTTAACTGATAGATCTTATATTTTTTAGGTAATTCTGATTTTTGAACATCTATGGAAGGAATGCTTGAACGGTTAATTTTTGACCAAAGATTTTTCTCTTGTGCTGATAATTGGGTATTGACAATAAACAGAAAAAAAACCAAAAAAGTAAAGTAATATTTTTTCATACAATTTAATAAAAAATCTATTCTACAAATCTATGAAAATAATTTTTAGTTTTATCAAGGATACCTTTTACCTTTGTATACTCAAAATTTTAATTTAATGCGAATTTTAATTCCAATAATATTTTTACTTTTTATCACTTGTAAAAGTCAGCAAACATATTCTGATAAATTACTAAGTGAAAAAAAAGTGATTAACTTATTTGAAAACTGCCCTAATGATGGAAATTGTAGCATTGAAATTTTTCCCGATTCTGAATTAGAAGTTAAACAAGATGAATTTGGCAATTCGTATCCTGTAATTAATTCAGGCAATAAACTTGTTATACAATATCTATATAAAAAAACACCAATTGAGAATACAGCTGACAGTAATTATTCGGAGACTATATATTTTGAGATCGATAATGATAAAATAAATTTAGATTTGCAAAATGAAAAATTGCAAGAGGTAAAATTATTATATGGCCGCTTGTGTTATTGTAAAGGAACAACGGGTTATTTCAAAGTAAATAAAGGAAATTTACAAGTAAAAATGAATCGAGAAAACCTGACAATTAATTTACAATTTGAAGTTAAAAAAATACCCCAGATCATCAATACAATTAATGAATCAATCATTTTAAATAAATAGTATTTGTGAAAGTACACCATTCTATAAAAAACTTTACCGAAAAGAAACCTTTGACAATTCTTACAATTGGAACATTTGACGGTGTACATATCGGACATCAAAAAATAATTGAACGGTTAAATCAACTTAAAATTCCAATTGAAGGTAAAAGTGCAATTCTTACTTTTTTCCCACATCCCAGAAGACTTTTACATAATAATAATGAACTTAAAATGCTCACCACAATTGATGAGAAAATTCAATTGTTAGAAAAATTCGGACTTGACCACCTAATTATTGAGCCTTTTACCAAAGAATTTTCACAATTAACTGCTGAAGAATTTGTTAAAAATGTTTTAATCGATCATTTAAAAACTAAAAAACTGATCATTGGTTATGATCATCGTTTTGGGAAAAACAGGGAGGGTGATTTTGAACAATTACAAAAGTATAGTGAAATATTTGATTTTGGATTAGAACAAATTCCAGTTCAAGATATTGATGATGTCGCTGTTAGTTCTACAAAAATTAGAAAAGCACTCCTTGATGGTGATCTTATAAAAGCCAACACATATTTAGGTTACAATTATTTATTAACTGGTGAAGTTGTAAAAGGTAAAGGATTGGGGCGAAAAATAAAATTCCCAACAATTAATATTCAAGTTGATAAAGATCACAAACTAATTCCCAAGACAGGTGTCTATATTGTAAAAACATCAATAGATAAAAAAAATGTTTTTGGTATTATGAATATTGGTTTCAGACCTACAGTTAACGGAAAGTACCAAACTGTAGAGGTTCATTTATTAGATTTTCAAGGAAACCTTTACGGGAAGAAAATACAAATTGAAATATTAAACCGATTAAGAGATGAACAAAAATTTAATTCGGTTGAAACTTTGACCCAACAAATTCAAAAAGATGAATTATTGGCTAGAAAATGGTTAAAAAAACAAAATTAATTTTAATAAAATTACAATCCTTCATTCACAATTCATTCCTTATCTTTGCCCATTGTAAAAATTTATATCATGTTAACATTAGCTTTTATCAGAGAGAATAAAGAGATTATTTTAAAAGGTTTGGCAGTAAGAAATTTTGCTAATGCCGAAAAAATAATCGATCAAGTTATTGAAAAAGATGCCTTTAGAAGAACTACGCAAACCGATTTGGATAAAGTTTTAGCTGAAAGCAATAAAATATCTAAAGAAATTGGGAAATTTTATAAATCAGGAGAAGTTCAAAAAGCTAATTTATTAAAAGAAAAAACAAGTCAATATAAACAAGAAACCAAAATCTTAAGCGAAAAATTATCTCTTGTTGAAACTGATTTGAATGAGTTGCTTTATCTAATACCGAATATTCCCAATAAGTTAGTTCCTTCCGGAAATTCTGAAGAAGACAATGAAGTTATTTTTCAGGAAGGTGATATTCCTAAATTACACAAAAATGCCATCCCTCATTGGGAACTGGCCAAGAAATATGATATCATTGATTTTGAATTGGGCAATAAAATTACGGGGGCAGGTTTTCCTGTTTATAAAGGTAAGGGTGCTAAATTACAGCGTGCTTTGATCACATATTTTCTCGACAAAAATGCTGATGCCGGTTATACAGAAATACAACCTCCACTTTTGATCAATGAAGCTTCAGGTTTTGGCACAGGGCAATTACCTGATAAAGAAGGGCAGATGTATCAAGTTGGAATTGATAATTTATATTTAATTCCTACAGCTGAAGTTCCGGTAACAAATATTTACAGAGATGTTTTGCTAAAAGAAAGTGATTTTCCTATCTGCAATACGGCATATACACCTTGTTTTCGTCGTGAAGCAGGCTCATACGGAGCACATGTTAGAGGCCTAAACAGGTTGCATCAATTTGATAAAGTTGAAATTGTACGTATTGAACATCCTGAAAATTCATATGCTGCTTTAGATAAAATGGTAGAACATGTAAAATGTATTTTACAAGAATTAGGTTTACCATATAGGATCTTACGCTTATGCGGAAGTGATCTGGGATTTACTTCTGCTTTAACCTATGATTTTGAAGTATTTTCTACAGCCCAGAACAGATGGTTAGAAATTAGCTCAATTTCGAATTTTGAATCTTTTCAGGCCAACAGATTAAAATTGCGATTTAAAAATAAAGATGGCAAAAGTGAATTGGCTCATACACTTAATGGAAGTTCATTAGCTTTACCTAGAGTTTTAGCCGGATTATTAGAAAATCTTCAAACTGAAGAAGGTATCAAAATACCTGATGTTTTGGTGAAATATACCGGATTTGATATTATAGATTAGACAAAAAAAGAAGTTTTTCTTTTTATGTAATATACTATATGCTTTAAATAAAACTAAGCTGTTTCAATCAACCTTTTGTAATGATTCATAGCTTTTAGATCCTGATAATAAGCATTAATCTGACCTCTTTTCATATGTTTCTTTGCATTTTTTTTTGCTTTTTCGTAAAATTTAGCTACTTCGATCATAATATTGTTATTTTGAGTTATTGTTATTCGCTATATATTTATAGACAGCGCATTTTAATAAACGTTACATTTTATAATTTATTTTATCAAAACTTTAACAATTCTTAAAAAAAATTAATTGTTAATGATATTTGATGATGTAATTTTAAGATTTTAATATTAAATCCTTATCCTTTTTTCTTTACTTTACATCATGCAAAAGATCATTTTTGTTTTAATTTTATTTATTTCAACTACTATTTTGGCTCAAAAACCAGAATTGGCATATTCATATTACCGAAATAGTGAATACGAAAAAGCAATAATGCTATATAAACCCTTGCATGAAAAAAATAAAATAAGACGTGATTATTTTAAATACCTGCTCACTTGTTACCAGCAAACCGATAATTTTAATGAAGCTTCTGACTTGATTGAACAACAAATACAAGATTTTACCAACCTAAAATATTTAAATATTGAATTGGGTTATAATTATCAATTACAAGATCAACATGAAAAGGCTAAAGAATACTATGATGTTGCTTTAAATCTGATAAAAACCAACCCTAATTATGTGTACACCATTGGTCAGTCTTTTCGAGAAAATCACTTATTAGATTATGCACTTGAGAGCTATCAAACAGCAATATCTATAAATCCTAAATTAAATACTAAAATACAACTGGCACAGATTTATGGTGAAAAAGGAGAGCTTGAAAATATGTTTAATTCTTACCTCGATCTTATTGAAAAAGACGTAAAATACCTACCTACAGTGCAACGATATATCGGGCAGTTTATCACAAATAATTCCAATAACGAAAGTAATTTAATATTTAAAAAATTATTACTTCAACGATCTAAAAACAATCCAAAAAACGCCTATAATTCATTATTAAGTTGGTTGTATATACAGCAAGATCAATACGATAAAGCTTTGATACAGGAAAAATCAGTCTACATTAGAAGTCGTATTAATATTGACAAGATCAATGAGATCGGGAAACTTGCTTATGATAATGAAGATCATATTACTGCAACGAAAGCTTTTCAATTTATAATTGATAATCCTTCTAATGAGAGTAATCTAATTGAAGCACATAATTATCTAATTCAAACTCAAATAATGAATGCTGTTTCAGATAAAGATTTCAAAATAATTGAACAACGATTTCAAGAACTTTTTAAGGAATATGGTGAAAATTCCAATACAATTGATCTGCAACTTTCTTACGCTGATTTTTTAACTTTTCAACTACACCAACCGGAAAAAGCTATTGAGATTCTTAAAAAAGCACAAAAATTTGGAATATCACCCTTTCAAAAAGGATCAATAAAAATTAAACAAGCTGATATTTTTGTTTATACCAATCAGTTTAATCAGGCACTCATCTTATATTCACAAGTTCAGACTGATTTAAAAAATAGTGTCCTAGCCCAAGAAGCACGTTTTAAAGTAGCCCAAACCTCCTATTTTAAGGGCGATTTTGAATGGGCACAAACACAACTTAAAGTTTTAAAATCATCAACTTCACAACTAATAGCCAATGATGCTTTAGATCTAAGTTTATTAATTACCAACAGTTCTGAGAAAGATTCTGTTCAAAAGGCATTAAAAATGTATGCTGTCGCAGAATTACTTTCATATCAAAATAAAGATCAACAAGCCATTGATAAATTAAACATGATTTTACTAAATTTTAAAGGTCACCCAATTGAAGATGATGCACTCTTTAAACAAGCTGAATTATTTATAAAAACTAAAAATACAGAATTGGCAGAAAATAATTATTTAAAAATAATTGATATCAATAAAGAAAGTGTTTTAGCTGATGATGCCCATTATTTACTCGCTAAATTATATCAAGATCAATTTCATAGACCAGAAAAAGCCAAAGAATTTTACCAAAAAATAATTTTTAATTATCCTTCCAGCATCTATTTAGTTGATGCAAGAAAACAATTTAGAATATTAAGAGGTGATGATATTTAATAGTCTTTAAGTGTAATGAAAACTAAAATCATATTGATTTTAATGAGTATTTGAAAAGATCAAACATTTATCGTTTTCCCATTTTCCTCTTAATGAATCTATATGGATCTTTTTACCTTTACAGTTTAAAAAATTACCGGAATCATCTTTTTTAAGAATTTTCATCTTACCATTCTTAATTTCAATGATTACAATATTGATCAATTCCTTTTTAGATATATCTGGATTTTGAATACTCAACTTTGCACCTTCTTCATTATTGTATAGATCCATTTCAGTAGATGGCTTATCAGGTACAAATCCATCTTCCAATTTATTTCTTTTATAGGTTTGATAATTTCCGTTTTCGTGGGCTTCTCCCAATTTTAATGCAGCTTTATTTCCTATTTCACGACTTAAACCAGCCATCCAAAAACTGTGTTTAAAAGCATCTAACTGACCTCCATTAATATCAGTGTCTAAAATATTTACCTTTTTGATTGAATCCGTAATTCTGAGTGTTTCTTTAGAAATTTTTAATGCTTTTTTGGCTTTAAAAGGATGGAAAAAAACCCAATACTTTTCAGGAGTACTTAAATCAAAAAAACTTTTATATGTATCTTGAGAATAGGAATTAACACTAATGATCAAAAATAAAAACCAAATTTTTTTCATTGGCAAAAATTTGCTATTTTATCTTAAACTCTTTTGTAACACCCTCTATTTCTATAGTATAAGTCCCTTTTGGTAAATAATATTTATTATTCTTTCTTTTATCAATTTTAATACCTTTACGCTTCTTATGATAAGCTTTCAATCCTTTTTCAGAAAAACTTAAATCATAATCTTCAAAATTATAGCCTTTTTCAGCTTCCACTTTAAATGCGTTTAAAACAATTCCGCCTTCAGATTTGATCTGAATAGTTTTACTTCCATCCTTGGAAGTGTAATAAGGAATCTCAAATTCTGGTTCATTTGGTTCTGACCAGCTACTCCAGGAATTACCCCAGTTTTTAGAATACCGTATATCATTGATAGATAAGATCTCCAAATCTTTAGCTTTTATGTTTGCATATTCTTGTAAAGCGGCAATTTTAGTTTTGTAAATCGATCTTCCATGAGTTCCAATTATCAGATCTTTTGCTTCTTTTTGTATTACCAGATCATGAACAGCAACTCGGGGAATTGCATTTTCTAAAATATTCCAGGTCACTCCTTTATCAAAACTTACGTAAACGCCCTGATCATTTCCCAAGTATAAAATATTTTCATCAGCAGGATCTTCTTTTATCACATTTATCGGAGAATTTGGCAAGTTCTCACCAATATTATTCCAGCTATTACCATAATCTTCCGAAACAAAAACATAAGGTTTAAAATCATCATTTCTATATCCGTTAAGGCTAACATAAACTCTTTCTATCTTATGTTGAGAAGCAATAACACGAGAAACCCAAAGATTTTGAGGTAGTTTGGCAGAAATATTAGTCCAATTCCCTCCTCCGTTTTTGCTTATATGAACTAATCCATCATCACTACCTACATAAAACAAACCAAATTGAAATTTACTTTCAGAAATACTGGAAAGAGTGCCAAAAGGAACATTTCCTTTTTTACCTCCTTTGGTTAGATCATCTGATATTGTAACAAAATCCTCTCCTCTTTTCATTGATCTATGCAATTTATTACTACCAAAATACAAGATATCCTGATTATGCGATGATAATAAAATAGGAGTTTGCCAATTATATCGAAAAGGATTTTCTCCCAGATCATGTTGAGGCTGAATACGTTTATTTTTTTGTGTTTTAGTATTGATTCTGAAATAATTACCAAATTGAAAACCTGTATAGACAATACTGTCATTTCTATTATCAATTTGCACATGCATTCCATCCCCACCCATGATACTTTTAAAAGGGTAACTCCCGGTTTGATGCCATGAAGTAGATTCGCTATTATTACTCGAACCCATCCAAACACCATTATCCTGTAAACCTCCATAAACATTGTAGGGTTTTTGGTTATCCACATTTACGCTATAAAATTGCCCAACTTCGGGTTGATTATTTTTAATCCAGCTTTCTCCATCATCATAAGTTATATTTACCCCTCCATCATTACCATTAATTAGATGACCATTTAAATTTGGATTGATCCACAAAGCATGATGATCAGCATGTACATTTTCTTTACCAATGGATTTAAACGATTTACCAGCATCTTCAGAAGTCAATATAGGTACTCCATAAATGTAGATCTTATCTTTATTTTTTGGATGAACGTGAATCATTCCAAAGTAATAACCGTAAGAATAATACAGATCATCAATATAATCTTCATGTGTTTTTTTCCAGGCTTTACCACCATTATCACTTCTGTATACCTGAGCACCAATAACCGGTGTATCAAAAAGATTATCATTAGCATTTTCTAAATATTTTGCAAGATCAGAAGGTTGAATTTCAGCCTTTTGTACCATAGATTTTACATTTTCTGCATTATATTTTTTAGGAAAACGATTATTTTTTAAATAATCATTTAATTTTTTATCGTCTAATTTTGCAAATGAAGTTTTATCCATTTGTTTAAAATCTTCTTTTTTAATATTATTTCCACTTTCGTGGGAATCTTTTTCTTTTTTACTTTTATCTCTTCTGTTTTGATTATCAACAATAGCATAAACAGTATTCTCGTCATAAGCCGCTACACCAATTCTACCTACTCCGTTACCGGTTGGAAAACCACTTTTCTCAGGAGTTATTTTTTGCCATGTACTGCCTGCATCAATACTTTTATAAATTCCTGAGTTTTCACCACTACCTTTAAAATTCCATGCTTTTCTTTCTCTTTCCCAAGATGATGCATACATGGTGTTAAAATTTCCAGGAACCATATCAATATCAATAATTCCTGTATCATCATTGATAAAAAGTGTTTTATTCCAAGTCTTTCCACCATCAGTTGTTTTAAAAATTCCGCGTTCAGCATTAGGAGTATATAAATGACCGATAACACCAATTATTAACTCATCTGGATTATTAGGATTGAGCAATATCCGACTAATATGATGCGAATCATTTAAACCCATATTTTGCCAGGTTTTGCCTTTATCGATACTTTTTAATATACCAATACCCGCATATGATGAACGAGACGAATTACTTTCACCGGTACCAACCCAAATTGTACTACTTTTCCAATCAACAGCTATATCACCAATATTTTGAGTAGGTGAATTGTCCATAACCGGTGTAAAAGTTGTACCGTTATTTTTGGTATGCCACAATCCACCTGAAGCATAAGCGACATAAAATTCGGTTGGATTATTTGGATTTACATCTAAATCAACTACACGTCCGCTCATAATCGACGGGCCAATTGAAGTAAAAGCAATATTCTGAACTATAGATTCTTGTGCGTAAATTCCTGTTATAAACAAGAAAACAAAAAGGAGATTGTAAATTTTTTTCATTATGGTATTTTTAAATTTCTATACAAATATCTACTCGTATAGATGTAACCTATACGATTCAATATTCATGATAATTATTAACTTAATTGTCAATATTTATATAATCATCATATTCAATTTCAAAATTCATTTTATGATTCGCTTCTTCGCCGGCTAATTTTGTAAAAATTATTTTCAATTCTTTTGTAGGAGCCGATTTTGCCAAACGTTTATACAATTTATAGGCCGCTTTTTCCCTTTTCATCGCTAATATCAAAGCGTCCTGATAAGTCATTTTCCCTTTGGTATTTGATTTAACCAGGTAATCGCTCATTTTCATATCGATGATATCTTCTTTTCTCACTTCAAATTTACCCTCATTTTTAATTTTTTCTAATCTAGCCTCATGTCCTCTTTCCTCTTTTGAAAATTTTTCAAAAGTTTCTTTCATCGATTTGGTTTTTGCTTTATCTGAAAGGTTTTCATAAAATTCGGCTGCTCGAATCTCATTAGTTATAGCAAAATCTAATATTTCATCTATTGATTTAAAATTATCCATATTCTATTTTTTATAATGTAAATCTAATAAAAAATTATATAAATCAGATTAAGTTATTTGATTTCTATTATTGTTTCCAAACAAATGATTAAATTTGTTAAATACATTTAAAATAGACCCCCATGAAATACTTACCTATTGATTCAGATCTTTTTATTAAAAATAGGAAAAAATTTGCCAAAAAAATGAAATCCAAATCTATGGCAATATTTAATTCTAATGATATTTATCCCATAAGCGCAGATAGCACTCTGCCTTTTGCACAACATCGTGATATTTTTTATTTATCAGGTGTAGATCAGGAAGAAAGTGTATTGGTTATTTTTCCTGATTGTCCTAAAAAGGAACACCGTGAAATATTATTTTTAAAAGAAACCAGTGACCTTATTGCTATCTGGTATGGTAAAAAATTAAATAAAGAAGAGGCCTATGAAACTTCTGGAATAAGAACTGTTTACTGGCTTCAGGATATGGAAAAAGTTTTGTTTGAATTGATGACACAGGCAAAGAAAGTTTATATCAACACTAATGAACATTACCGCGCCAATATAGAAACAGAAACTCGAGAAGCCCGATTTATAAAAGGACTCCAAAAAAAATATCCTGCGCACACTTACTTGAGAAGTCAGCCAATTTTACAACGGTTACGATCAGTAAAAGAACCCCAAGAAATCGCTTTAATTCAACAGGCATGTGAAATTACCGAAAAAGGTTTTAGAAGAATCTTAGATTATGTAACACCAGGTGTTTGGGAATATGAAATTGAAGCCGCTTATATTCATGAATTTTTAAGAAATCGCGCTGATGGTTTTGCTTATACACCAATAATTGCATCCGGTTATGGTGCCTGTGTTTTACATTACATTGAAAACAACCAGGAGTGTAAGGATGGAGATGTGATTTTAATGGATGTTGGTGCAAGTTATGCTAATTACGCCAGTGATATGACCAGATGTATTCCTATTTCAGGGAAATTTTCCGATCGACAAAAAGATGTTTACAATGCTGTTTTACGTGTTAAAAAAGCCGCAGCCAAAATGCTAAAACCTGGTGTTGTCTGGGCCGACTATCATGTAGAAGTTGGAGAAATTATGACTAAAGAATTAATCGGTTTGGGTTTGATTACCAAAGAGGATGTGAAAAATGAAGATCCAAAATGGCCTGCTTATAAAAAATATTTTATGCATGGAACCTCACATCATATGGGATTAGATACACATGACTATGGCATTTTAACCAAACCTATGAAAGCCGGAATGGTATTTACCGTAGAACCTGGAATCTATATTCCTGATGAAAATTTAGGTATCAGAATAGAAGACGATTATGTGATCCAAAAAAAAGGTGAACCAATCAATTTAATGGCAAATATTCCTATTGAAGTTGAGGAAATTGAAGCTTTAATGGCTGCTGCGAAGAAGAGTCATTAGATTATTTATATACAGGGGTTCACTTTATGCGAACCCCTGAATATCTATTTTTTTTATTTCTAAAAATTAGAATAGAAAATCCTACTAAAATATAACTTATCACAATTGCCAATAAACTAAATTTCATAATAGCAAAATAATATGCTATTAAACTCCATTTCATCTGAATATCTCCCAGTAATAACTTTATCAAGGCAATATTTTCAATAACGTCAAAGAAAGCAGCAATAAAAGGAGATAGAATGATGAATTTACTCAGATTATTTTTCAAGGAATTTTTATACAACGCATTGTTAATTTTAAAGATCAGCATTGATAAAAAAGAAGCGTAGATTAGCAAGAATAGAAAATCAAAACCCAGACTCAATCCGGCTGCTGTTTTTGCTGTAGAATTCCATGAATTTATAATTTCTCCAGACATATAACTTTCTTTAGCCAATTCAAAAGAAAGAATACCGTTTTTTGACATATCTGTTTTTAAAAACCCATCAAAGTAAT
>JAUWUU010000091.1 GCA_030617765.1 Flavobacteriia bacterium
TTTTATTTGCGGTCTGGACGGGACTCGAACCCGCGACCCCCTGCGTGACAGGCAGGTATTCTAACCAGCTGAACTACCAAACCGTTGCTTTAAGCGGATGCAAATATAAGTTCATTTTTATTATGACAAAAATATTTTTTACTTTTTTTATAAAAAACGCTGTCTCTTTATTAAATATGCTGTTAAAATTTGATCAAAGCCAAAGTTGATATCTACAGGAACATAATCAATTTTATACTGCATACATTTCATTTTCAAATCTTTAAAATATTTATTTACAGCTTTTTTATAATTTTCTTTGATAGAATCAGCATATAAATTTATTTTTTCTCCTGTCTCTACATCAATAAATTTTTTTGGTTTTTGATCAAAATCAAAATTGTATTCTAATTTTCCATCAAAGGTGTGAAACAACACAACTTCATGCTTATTATACTTTAAATGTTGCAATGCTTCAAATAATGCTTCATCATTCTTATCTGCTTGCAGCATATCAGTAAACAAAAATATCAATGAACGCTTATGAATTTTTTCTGCAATTTCATGTAAAACCCTATAAGTATCCGTTACTTTATTAGATCCTTTTTGCAACAGATCCTGTAGTTGTTCCAATAACATCCTTCTATGTCTCTCACTCCCTTTTGCCGGAGCAAAATAATCAATCTTATCAGAATATAAACTCAGACCAAAAGCATCACGTTGACGTTTTAAAATTTCTAATAAAGAAGCTGTTGCCATAACCGAGAAACCCACTTTGTTCAATTCGTTAATTTTCGAATTCTTGCTTTCAGGAAAATGCATAGATGCAGAATTGTCAATAATAATCTGGCATCTTAAATTAGTTTCTTCCTCATAGCGTTTCACAAATAATTTGTCTGTTTTGGCAAATAATTTCCAATCTATATGCCTCGTGCTTTCTCCTTTGTTATATAGTCGATGTTCAGCAAATTCAACTGAAAAACCATGAAACGGACTTTTATGCATTCCGGTAATAAAACCTTCAACAACTTGTCTGGCTAAAAGTTCCAAATTTTGAAATGTAGTGTAATTATTTATTTCGGATAATAGCATATTTCAAAAGTAAGAAATATTTGACGCTCAAACAGTTTTTAAATTGTAAAGTAAAATAACTTGTGTTATAAATAAGCTGAATATTATTTTCAATTCAATAATAAATATAATTATTTCCTCATGTATCCCCGTATTTATATAGGTTTATTGCTTTGGCACGTTGTTTGCAAATATTAAAGAAATAGTATTAACATTAAAACATACGCCATGAGAAGACAACTACTTATAATCATTTTAATAATTTCTTTCAATTTTTCTCCTCATATTTTTGCAAATACCAAAAGCAATGTAAACTCCACTTTTTATAGTTATAATAATTTTGGAGATAAATTTACTTTTGTTGAAAATGGGATTACATTTTCAGTTTTTCAAAATGGTGAATTTGATTTTTATATCAACCCTAGAAATGGTTTACATACAAATATCAATTTTGGTGCTGTAAATATTTCTTATAATTCTGGATATAATTATAATGCTTATATTCAGTATGATGATTATGGGGCAATTATTCAAATTGAGAATGTACCAATTTATTATGACTATTACGGTAGAATAACACACATTGGAAATGTTAATGTAAGTTATTTTAAAAATAAATTGGCTAGAATTGGAGGCTTACAAGTATATTATAACACTTATGGTCATTATTCTCATTATGCAGGATATATAAATCAGTACAACAGATATTATGTATTTAATCCATTTCATAATTTCTTTGTAAGACCTCATTTTAACAGATGTATAGTGAGTTATAATCCTTACAGGCGATATTATAGTCCGTATCGTTATGAATATGGTAGCTTTAATTATAATAAAAAATATTATAAAAATTACAATCACAATAAAAAAAGAGCTTTCAGAAAAGTAGATTCAAGAATAAGTTCAAATAATTCAGGTACCGCTTATCAAAAACGTTCTGCTAATTCTAGTAATAGAAATATGGCTAGAAATAGTACTTCAAATAGAAGTCAAAGTTCTAAAGCATTAAATAATTATAGTCGTAATTCTACTAAAAATAATACTCATACAAATAAACGGGTTTCTAATAGAAATGGAAATTCGCAAAGAAATAATACATCATATAAAAATGATAGAATTACTCATAATTATAAAAAAGAAAAATTAACCACATCTCATAGAGCAGTTTCAAATAGAAATTCAACAAAAAAAAATAAAACTGTTCAAAGAAGTTCTAATAATAATACTAATAAGCAAACAAAAAACGCTACTAAAAGAAGTGTAACTCAGCGAAATTCTTATGATAGACGCTCAAGTAATAAGCGTTCATTAAAAAAATTAAACTCTAAAACTAGTTCAAAAAGATCTGTTGCACAAAGAAATTAAAAAACAAAGAATCCATTGAAACTATTTTCAATGGATTCTTTACTAATATATTTTTTGTAAAACTAATGATTACAAAAGTGCATCAATTTTATTGGTATAAACTGATTTTGGTGCTACACCTACTTGTTTCTCAACAACCTCTCCACCTTTTATAATCAAAACAGTTGGGATGTTTCTTACACCATATTCAGCAGCATATTTTTGATTATTATCAACATCAACTTTAGCAACAACTATTTTATCACTATAATCTTTTTCAATTTCGTCTAATATTGGATGTAGCATTCTACATGGTCCACACCATACTGCCCAAAAATCTACTATAACGGGTTTATCTGATTTTAAAACCACTTCTTCAAATGTTGCATCAGTTACTTCTATTGCCATAATTTTATTTTTTAATTATTCTTTTTGATTTTAGACTGCAAAAATAAACAATAATTTGAGTTAAATTATTATTGTGAATTTCTTTTTCTTATAATTGTATTAAAATAAATGATAACCTTAAAAAATTCGCGAAGCTATTGCTTTAATATTATCTGATTTTCCCATTGAATAATAATGTATAACCGGAACTCCGGCATCTAATAATTCTTTAGATTGTTTTATTGCCCATTCATTACCAACTTCCCTAATTTGTTTGTTATCAGAGCATTTTTCAATTTCTTTCACCAAATCATCCGGTAAATTAATACTAAAAACTTGTGGTAATATATTTAGATGCCTTTGAATTGATACTGGCTTGATACCCGGTATTATCGGTACTGCTATTCCAATATCTCTTGCTGCTTTAACAAAATCGAAATATTTTTGATTGTCAAAAAACATTTGAGTAACCACATAATCTGCTCCTGCTTCAACTTTTTTGGCGAGTCTTCTAAGATCAGCTTCCATACTTGGCGATTCTAAATGTTTTTCAGGATAACCGGCAACCCCAACACAAAAATCTGATCTATGCTGTGCTCTGGTCGTTTCATGTAAATATTTTCCTTGATTTAGTTCGTGAATTTGTTTTACCAATTCTGAAGCATAAGTATGCCCTTCTTTAGTTGGCTCAAAATATGATTGGTGTTTCATTGCATCACCTCGTAAGGCCATTACATTATCAATACCCAAATAATGACAGTCAACCAAAACATATTCGGTTTCATCTTTAGTGAACCCTCCACATAAAACATGTGGTACCGTATCAACATTATATTTATGCATAATCGAAGCACATATTCCAACGGTTCCGGGTCTCATTCGGGTAATTTTTCTTTCTAATAAACCTCCTGATTTTTTGATATAAACATATTCCTCTCTCGAAGTTGTAACATCTATAAATGGTGGTTTAAATTCCATCAAAGGATCAATATTATCGTATAATTTTTGAATATGTTGTCCCTTTTTAGGAGGAATTATTTCAAATGAAAATAAAGTTTTCCCTTTTGCATTTTTTATGTGTTCTGTGATTTTCATAGTAGAAAAAGTCAGAAGTCGGAAGACGGAAGCCAGAAGTTAACATCGTCAAAAACTCTTAGACTATTTAATTTATCGTGTTTAATTATATTCTTTATTAATTCAATCATTTTATTTGATTTTGTCTCCATCCATCACTCATTTTCTCATTTACTTGCTCACTCATTAACATTTGGTCCCAACCATCTCATAGCTTCTTTTATATCCATATTTTTCCTTTTTGCAAAGCCTTGGACTTGCGCTTTAGTTATTTTACCCAAACCAAAATATTTCGACTTTTCATTAGCAAAATAATATCCTGATACAGATGCAGCTGGCCACATGGATAATCCCTCAGTTAGTTTTACACCAATATTTTCTTCAACTTTCAGTAAATTCCAAATAGTTCTTTTTTCTGTGTGATCAGGACAGGATGGGTAGCCAGGCGCCGGACGAATTCCTCTAAATTTTTCTTTTACAAGATCATTATTTGTAAATTGTTCGTTACTTGCATAACCCCAAAATTGTCTTCTCACTTCCTGATGTAAATATTCTGCTAAAGCTTCTGCCAATCTATCTGCCATAGCTTTCACCATAATAGCCTCATAATCTTGATGTTCAACCTCAAATTGTCTTGCTAATTCATCCGTTCCAAACCCAGCAGTAACACAAAAAGCGCCAATATAATCTTCTTTTTTAGACTCTTTTGGCGCAATAAAATCTGCTAATGCAATATTTGCTATACCTACTCTCTTTTTACTTTGCTGACGAAGTGTAATAAATTTAGCTTTAACGCTTTCACGGAATGAATTCTCATAAACCTCAATATCATCATTATCAACTGCATTTGCCAGGAATATTCCAAATACAGCTTTTGCTTCTAATAAATTGTTATTGATAATCTTTAATAACATTTTTTTTGCATCTGCATATAAATTTGATGCTTCCTCCCCTACTTTTTCATCAGTTAAAATATCGGGGAATTTACCATGTAATTCCCAAGTTCTAAAAAATGGTGTCCAATCGATATAGTCAACCAGCTTTTTTAGATGAATCTGATCAAAAACTTTGATTCCTATAAATTTTGGAGTAGGAATCTTTTCTTTTTCCCAATCAATTTTCAATTTATTCTTTCGAGCTTCATTTAAAGTTAAAAATTCTTTCTTATTAGCCCTGCTATAAAATCCCTTACGAACTTTATTATAATCTTCTTTAACATTTTTTATATAATATTCAGCTTCTTTTTTGTTTAAAAGATCACCAACAACAGTCACCGCTTTTGAAGCATCCAAAACATGTACAACACCATATTTATATTCAGGATCAATTTTTACAGCCGTATGCGCTTTTGAAGTTGTAGCTCCTCCAATTAATAATGGAACTTTAAAATTCTGACGTTCCATTTCTTTTGCCAAAAACACCATCTCATCTAGCGAAGGTGTAATTAAACCACTCAATCCTATAATATCAACATTTTCTTTTTTGGCAGCTTCAATAATTTTCTCTGGTGGTACCATCACACCAAGATCTATAATTTTATAATTATTACAGCTTAAAACTACACTTACAATATTTTTACCTATGTCATGTACATCGCCTTTTACGGTAGCCATTAAAATTTTTCCAACTCCTTTGGCTCCGGCTTCTTTTGTTTCTTCTATAAATGGTGTTAAATAAGCAACTGCTTTTTTCATCACTCTTGCTGATTTTACAACCTGAGGTAAAAACATTTTCCCAGAACCAAAAAGCTCTCCAACTACGTTCATACCAGTCATTAAATTATTCTCTATTACTTCAACCGGTTCATCAGCATTTTTCCTGGCTTCTTCAATATCTTCAATAATATAAGCATCAACACCTTTTACCAAAGCATGAGTAATTCTATCTTGTAAAGATTTTCTTCGCCATGAAAGATCAATTTTTTGTTCTTTTTTTGTTCCTTTAACTGTCTCAGCAAATTCTAATAATCTTTCAGTAGCATCATCTCTTCTATTGAGAATCACATCTTCAACATGCTTTAAAAGGCCTTTTGGGATTTCATCATAAACCTCTAACATGGTAGGGTTTACAATTCCCATATTCATCCCTGCCTGAATGGCGTGATATAAAAAAACCGAATGCATAGCTTCTCTTACTGTATTATTTCCTCTAAAAGAAAATGATACATTACTCAGACCTCCACTAACGCTTACACAAGGTAAATTCTCTTTAACCCAACGAGTTGCTTCAATAAAATCAGTAGCATTAGATTTATGTTCGTCCATTCCGGTGGCAACCGGAAAAATATTTAAATCAAAAATAATATCTTGAGGTGGAAAATCAACTTCATTCACCAAGATATCATAAGAGCGTTTAGTAATTTCTAATCTACGTTCGTAACTATCGGCCTGACCAACTTCATCAAAAGCCATAATAATGGCAGCTGCACCATATCGTTTTATCAAAGTCGCTTGACGAATAAAATTTTCTTTACCTTCTTTTAAACTAATAGAATTTACCACGCTTTTTCCCTGAGTCACCTGTAATCCGGCTTCAATAATCTCCCATTTTGAGCTATCAATCATGATAGGTACTCTGGCAATATCAGGTTCGGCAGCAATCAAATTCATAAAATCTACCATGGCTTTTTTGCCATCTATCAAACCATCGTCCATATTTATATCAATGATCTGAGCCCCACCTTCAACCTGATGACGTGCAATATCAAGTGCTTCATCATATTTTTCTTCTTTTATTAATCGAAGAAATTTACGTGATCCCGCAACATTTGTTCTTTCACCCACATTGATAAAATTGCTGTTTTCATCTATGATCAATGGTTCTAAACCTGATAATTTTAATTTTTTACAATTCATTTTTTGCATCATTCCGAGCGAAGTAAAACGTAGATGAGAAATCTTTTCTCTTTATACCTACAAGGTTTTAAGTATCTTGTAACAAACAAACTTCGCAAATCTAATATTAAATATTAATTTATTATTTAGCAATTCTTGGTTTATAATCCTTAACCACTTCGGCTATAGCCTTAATATGCTCTGGAGTTGTTCCACAACAACCACCAACAATATTTACTAAATTTTTATCTAAATATTCTTTAATTTGTTCTGCCATATCCTGCGGACTTTCATCATATTCTCCAAAAGCATTCGGCAATCCGGCATTAGGATGTGCAGAAACAGCAAAACTTGTTTTATCAGAAATAATCTGTAGATAAGGTGTTAATTGTTTAGCTCCTAAAGCGCAATTTAAACCAACGGTCAATAACGGAATATGGGAAACCGATATCAAAAAAGCTTCGGCTGTTTGACCTGATAAAGTTCTTCCGCTTGCATCTGTAATTGTACCGCTTACCATCACCGGAATATGAATATTTCTTTCAGATTTTATTTCTTCAATAGCAAATAAAGCAGCTTTAGCATTTAAAGTGTCAAAAACTGTTTCTACTAAAAGAAGATCGGCTCCTCCATCAATCAATGCTTCTGCTTGTTGTTTATAAGCCGTTTTTAATTCTTCAAAAGTAATCGCTCTAAAACCCGGGTCATTTACCTCCGGTGACATACTTGCCGTCTTGTTAGTTGGTCCCATTGACCCAGCAACAAACCTTGGTTTGTCAGGATTGTTTTTAGTGAATTCATCAGCGACTTCTTTGGCAATTTTTGCAGATTTATAATTCAATTCATACACCAGATCTTCCATTTTATAATCTGCCATAGCAATGGTAGTTCCAGAAAAAGTATTTGTTTCAATAATATCGGCGCCAGCTTCTAAATATTTTTTATGAACCTCCTTAATTGCTTCCGGTTGAGTAATGGAAAGTAAATCATTATTTCCTTTTAAGAAAACTGCAAAATCTTTAAATCGATTGCCTCTAAAATCCTCTTCGGTAAAATTATATTGTTGAATCATGGTACCCATTGCACCATCTAAAATCAGAATTTTTTCTTTTAATATCTCTTCAATATTTTGCATTATCAATCTCTTTTTCCCCATTTGATTATATTCCATATTCTTTCATGAAAAAAATATAGGATCATTTTAGTAAATACTTCTATACTACCTATTGAAACTGCAGTTTTAATCTCACCTGTTAAAAAATACGAAATAATGATCGTGTCTAAAGTACCAATGGTTCGCCAAGTAATTGCCTTTACCATGCTCCGGCGTTTGGTTACCCCTTTTTTATAATGATCATTATTTTTATTATTATACAATAACATTTTTAAGTGTTTAATGCCTGGTAAAGATCGTTAATTATATCATCAATATGTTCTAAACCAACTGATGCCCTTACCAAACCATCGGTTATACTAACTTCTAATCTATCAGCTTCAGATAATTTACTATGTGTTGTTGAAGCCGGGTGTGTGACAATAGTTCTTGTATCTCCTAAATTAGCTGACAAAGAACACATTTTTATTTTATTTAAGAAAATCCTACCCGCTTCAATTCCTCCTTTTACTTCGAAAGCTACAATATTTCCTCCTAATTTCATTTGTTTTTTTGCAACTTTGTATTGTGGATGGCTTTTTAAAAAAGGATATTTTACCCAATTTACATTGGAATGACTTTCTAAAAATTCTGCTACTTTGAAAGCATTATCACAGTGTTTATCAACTCTCACTGCTAAAGTTTCTAAACTTTTTGATAAGATCCAGGCATTAAAAGGGGACATTGCAGGTCCTGTATTTCTTGAAAATAAATAGATCTCACGGATCAGATCAGATCTTCCAACAGCGATTCCTCCCAAAACTCTACCCTGACCATCAATTAATTTTGTGGCTGAATGCACTACAATATCTGCACCAAATTCAATAGGTTTTTGCAAATATGGTGTTGCAAAACAGTTATCAATTACCAATAAAATATTATACTTTTTGGCAATTTTACCAAGAAGCTCTAAATCTAAAATATCAACAGCAGGATTTGTTGGTGTTTCTGCATACAATATTTTTGTGTTTGGCTTAATTAAACGCTCCAATTTATCCACTTCATTTACATTAAAATAAGAAGTTTCAATATCCCATTTGGGTAAATAAGTAGTAAATAAAGTATGCGTAGAACCAAAAACAGATCGACAAGAAACAACATGGTCACCACTTTGTAATAAAGCACCAAAGGTTGAAAAAATTGCTGCCATCCCTGTTGCAAAAGCATAACCACTTTCTGCACCCTCCATACTCACAATTTTATCTACAAATTCAGATGTATTTGGATTTGAAAATCGGCTGTATAAATTTTTGTCTTTTTCTTCTGCAAATGAAGCACGCATATCTTCTGCATCATCAAATACAAAGCTTGAAGTTAAATATAATGGTGTTGAATGTTCGCTAAATTGTGATCTTTTCGATTGCTTTCTAATAGCTTCTGTTTCGAAATGTTTTTTTGTGCTCATTTTATTTTATCATTTTATATCCCTACAAAGTTTTAGAAACCTTGCTAAAGTTTAATTTGCCTTTTCTGTCAATCGTAAAATATCTCCAAAAACTCCCCGGGCAGTTACTTTTGCTCCGGCACCCGCACCTTGAATTACGAGTGGTCTTTCGCCATAAGATTCAGTATAAATTTCAAAAATCGAATCCGATTCTTTTACTTGTCCTAAAGAACTATCACTAAGAACTGAAACTAATTCTACTTTTAAATTTCCTTTCTCTTTACTTAGATCTCCTGACAATTCGCCAACATACCGCAATACATGATCAGGTTTTTGATCAGATTTAATTTTTTGAAATACTTCATTTAGATCTTTAATATTTGAAAGAAAAATATCTTTTAACCCTGTTCTTAACGACTCCGGGATTAAATTTTGAATTTCAATATCTTCAAATTCATTTTGCAAATCTAACTCCCTTGCAAGAATCAAAAGCTTTCTTCCAACATCATTTCCACTAAGATCTTCTCTGGGATCAGGTTCAGTAAAACCTTTTGTTACCGCTTCTTTTAAAATCTCACTAAAAGGTTTATCTTCAATAGAAAAATGATTAAAAATATAACTTAAACTACCCGAAAAAATGCCTTTTATTTTTGTAATATTTTCACCGGAATGATGTAATAATTTAATGGTATCTAACAAGGGTAAACCGGCACCAACATTAGTTTCATACAAATAATTCTTTGCTTTGTTTTGAAGCTTCCTGCGCAATAATTTATAAAAAGTAAAATCTTTTGTATTGGCAATTTTATTGGAAGAAACCAGATCAAAACCATTATCAACCAAAGGAATATAATTTTTTACAAAATCTTCGCTTGCAGTATTGTCAACAGCAATTAAATTTTCAAAATGGTTCTTTTTTGCAAATTGAATAACATCATTGATATTGTAATTTTGAGTTCCA
>JAUWUU010000074.1 GCA_030617765.1 Flavobacteriia bacterium
ATAGAGAAAATCAGATCTCTAATGAAAAATCATAGCTAATAATTTGATAATCTGTATTTTTGAATCATACTTTGATAATTCAATTTAAAATAACCATTGGTAATTTATAAAGTATCGAGCTTAACTTATTGACATTGGCCAGCTGGCGTGGCAGGCTATTCCCGCAGCCTGTGCTGAACTTGTTTCAGTATCTAGTGGGATCAAGGTTAATACCTAGACCCTTGGGTTGATTCTTATAATTGGGTTCAGGGCTTGCCCTGAAGTTTAACACCATTTATTAATAAGCAGTTGCAAAAGCAAGAGTATTATTTAACTACAATTTTTGATAAATTATCTTAAAATTCTTTACAGTTTTATAATGTGATTATTACCTATATTTTATAAATATTGTAACAAATATTATATTTACGCATCTAATAATTCAAAACAAACCAATATGATATCCCGTTTTATAAGCTTAGAATGGAAACAGTTCTTCCGCTCCTCATACTGGCAAAAAAGTATTGGACTCAAAATTTTAATGGGCTTTTTGGCACTCTATTTTATCTTGGTATTTTTAGGTCTGGGTTTTGGTTTATACACCTTACTTAAAAAAGAGTTTCCTGATGCTGACCCTTTTAATATTGTAAAAAACTTTTTATTTTACTGGTTTCTAAGTGACTTAATGCTACGGTTTTTTTTACAAAAATTACCTGTAATGAGCATAAAACCATTGCTTACTTTACCTATAAAACGCAATAAGATCATCCATTATGTTTTGGGTAAATCAACTATATCATTTTTTAATTTTTTGCCTCTTTTTGCAATAATTCCATTTGGTATTATCCTTCTCTCAAAAGATTACGATACATCTCAAGTTATCATCTGGATTCTTGTAATGATCATTTTTACTTTGATCATTAATTTTTTAAATTTTATCATTGAAATTAAATCAGCCGAGACAGAACTGGCATTTCTACCAATCATCCTTTTGGTTTCAGGTTTATATGCACTGAATTATTTTAATATAATATCACTGTCTCTCTTACTATCTAACGCAATAAACAGCATAACAACAAATCCTCTTTTAATTCTTATTCCTATTGTGATTTTAGGCATATTGTACTATATTAACTTTTCTATTTTAAAGAAAAAATTATATATCGATTCTTCTTTAAAATCAAAAACCGAAATTGCTACATCAACTGATATGACCTGGACACGTAAATTTGGTGATATCGCTCCGTTTTTACAATTAGATCTAAAATTATTGTGGCGAAACAAAAGATCAAGATCAACTCTTTTTATAATGGTTTTGGCTCTTTTATATGGACTGATCTTTTATCCAAACCCAACCTATCAAGGCTGGACACCAATGTTTATATTTGTTGGGATTTTTATCACAGGAATCTTTATGATCAACTTCGGACAGTTTATCCCTGCATGGGATAGCAGTTATTATAAATTATTAATGAGTCAAAATATTAAATATGAAGAATATTTAAACTCAAAATATACCTTAATGATTGTAAGTGCGGTTGTACTATTCATTATAAGTATTCCCTATGTATATTTTGGATGGGATATTTTGTTAATTCATTTTGCTGCAATGGTTTACAATATTGGCATCAACTCACATGTACTATTATTTGGAGGATCCTTTAACCGCAAAAGAATCAATTTGAGTCAGCGAGCTGCATTAAATTATCAGGGTACAGGAGCAGTGCAATGGATCATCGGATTTCCATTGTTATTATTTCCGGTTCTGATTTTTTATATTCCTTATAAGTTTTTCGGCTTTGAAGCCGGAATTGCCACTTTAATTATTTTGGGTGGTATAGGAATTGTTTTACATCAAAAACTAATGAAATACATTAGCAAACGATATCTGGATTCAAAATACGAAATGATTAGTGCATTTGAACAGAAAAATTAATTTGCTTTCTTTTTAAAAAATACAACAATGATCAAAGTAACCGAACTTACAAAAAAATATGGCAAACAAACTGTACTCAACATTGAGTCTTTAGAAATTCCAAAAGGACAAACCTTTGGATTGGTGGGCAATAACGGTGCAGGAAAAACCACTTTTTTTAACTTGATACTCGATCTTATTCATCCTACAACAGGTTTTATTCTCAACAATGATATTCAAGTAAATAAAAGCGAAGACTGGAAACCTTTTACCACCGCTTTTATTGATGAAAGTTTTTTAATTGACTATTTAACTCCCGAAGAATATTTTTACTTTATTGGAGAATTAAGAGGAATGAACAAAGCCGATATCGATACATTTTTACAACAATTTGAAGAAATCTTTAACGGTGAAATTCTAGGTCAGAAAAAATATTTGCGAGACCTGTCAAAAGGAAACCAAAAAAAAGCGGGAATTGTTGCTGCCCTTATAGGTAATCCTGAAGTTATTATTTTAGATGAACCTTTTGCCAATTTAGATCCAACTACCCAGATAAGATTTAAGAAAACATTTAGATCTTTAACCAAAAATAAAGACAGAACCATTTTAATATCTAGTCATGATCTAAATCACGTAACCGAGGTTTGTGAACGAATTGTTGTTTTGGATAAAGGTGATATTGTAAAAGATATTAAAACTTCTGCGGAAACGCTTAAAGAATTAGAAGGTTATTTCTCTGTTTGATAGAATAAAACTTCCAGGGTAACTTTTAATGACACTCCATGAATAATAAAACAAAAAAATCATACATAAGTTTCTTATGCATAATTAATTTATGTATATTTGTTGTATGGCAAATCAAAAATTATACAAAGGTTCATTACAAACCATCATTTTAAAGCTATTAGAAGAGCAAGATAAAATGTATGGTTATGAAATTACCCAAAAAGTAAAAGAGCTTACCAAAGGAGAACTCAAAATAACCGAAGGTGCCCTCTACCCTGCCCTGCATAAATTAGAAGCCGAAGGTTTATTAGATGTCGAAATTGTAAATATTGGCAATCGAATGCGTAAATATTATAAACTTACCGAATACGGCACTAAGGAAACGGCCAACAAATTAGCCGAACTTGAAGAGTTTATCAAAAATATGCAGAAACTTGTGAATCCAAAACTAAGTTTAGGATGAAATTAAGTAAAAAACAAATACAACAAGTTGATACATATTTAATTAAACAAAGAATTAATTATTGGGATATACGTTTGGAAATGATTGATCATCTGGCAACCAAATTAGAAGAAGATAAAGAATTGGTTTTAGATGATAAATTGCTTTTTAAAGAATTTGGAGCTTATTGGAAAATTCAAAAAATGATTAAACAAAAAAGAATAATTATTAATAAAAAATATAGAAAACTTTTCAATAAAGAAATTATAAACTTTTTTAAATCCATAAAAAATATATTCATATTTTTATTACTCTTTTATATACACTTTCAACTTTTTAAAGAGTTAGAACCTAAAACGTTTAAGAGGTTAAGCCTTATCATTTATATGATACCAATTGTGGTTATACTTACTTTTTTTATTATCAATTTGGTTAGAAAGAATAAATCAATCCACCTAGAATATGCCATGTTCTATTTTATGTTTTCCTTTATAATGTTTAATATGGTTATTCAATTTACTAATCCTAATGGTTTTTTTAATGCAACACCAAAAACTCAAATTGTTGTATTATTCATTTCTGTCCCAATTTATTTAATTTTAGCTTATTGTGGCTTTAAAGTTTATTATAAAACCCATAAAGAATATACCAAAATTTATAAAGAGCTGCGAACTATATGAAACTTACGCCTGAACATATAGACCAGCTTTACAAATTTACCCGTACTCATTATGTTGAATGGTATGATCTTCAAACGGAGCTGGTAGATCATCTTGCAAATGATATTGAAGATATTTGGGAAAAAGATCCTAACCTAAATTTTGATCAAGCAAAAAATATGGCTTTTAAAAAATTTGGGATTTTTGGATTTCACGATGTCATTAAAGACAAAAGTAATGCTGTGAGTAAACGCTATCGTAAATTATTATGGCAAATTTTTAAAGATTATTTTAAACCTCCAAAAATCATTATTACTCTGTTAATTACCATTATTATTTTCTCATTATTAAATCTTACAGCTTATAAAACAACTATTTTAATAACGGCATTCTGGATTATTTTTATAATTCCGATAGTTTTTGGTTTCCGTTATAAGTTAGAGCTAAACAAAAGGTATAAAGAAACTCGTAAAAAATGGATGATTGATGAAATAATCAAACAATCTGGCTTATTATTTCTAATTTCAATCCAAATACCCATTCAATTACTAAGATATATCAACCCTAAAAACACACTTGAATTAAATTCAATTGAGCTCCTTATCGCTTCTTTTTTCTTATCTTTATTTATTATCTTTGTTTATATTTTAACGAAAGTTATTCCTCCAAAACTTAAAGAAGAAATGAGTAAACTCTACCCCGAATACAAACTTTATAGGAAAGCATAAAAAATAATTCAATTAATTCGTACTTTGACTTTCTGGAAGCTGAACTTAATAGATAATCCTGAACTAACATCTGTTAAATCCGTAATCAGTACCAAATTATAATTAAAAATAAGTAACTTCGTAAAGCTTTGTAAATTACTAAAATCTTTTTCTCTATGAAAATTATTTCTGAGCTGATTATTCGTTTTAGGTGGCCGGTGATTGTTTCAGTAGCGCTGATCACACTTTTCTTTACTTACAAGCTTTTTCATATCCAGGTGGATTCCAATCTAATTAATTCATTACCTGCTGACGATCCTGATGTGGCACTCTTCAAGGAAATTGGAAAAGAATTTGGCAGTAATGAGATAGGAATGGTCATCATTAAAGGAGAAAATGTGCTTATGCCAGAGGTTCTTGACGATATCCGGATGATTACAGATACTCTTTCCGGTACAAAAGGAATAATTTCAGTAAACAGCCTTACAAATATCCAGCATCTTGAGGTGAACGAAGATGATTTTCAGGTAAGCAACCTTATCAATAAAGAGAATACTCCAAAAAATATTTCTGAAGCAGATCTCTTGTTGCAAAAAATTACTGCAGACCCTATGATCGCAGGTAACCTCCTATCAAAAGATGGCACATCTTCGGTTATTATCTGTTCCTATGCCGGCGATATAAAAATCGAAGAGGTTTCAAAGAAGATCATGGAAAAGATAGAAAAGCTACCTGTTAAAAATGAGTATTATTTTGCAGGCGGACCATTTATGGTTGCGTATGTTTCCAAAGTAGTTTCACACGATCTTGCTATCCTGATTCCCATTTCCTTTCTGATCATTACTTTTTTACTCTATCTGAGCTTTCACTCGGCAAGAGGCGTCGTGCTTCCCTTACTTACCGCCGGCCTGGCAATTGTATGGAGTATGGGATTATTTTCCTGGCTCGGCCTGAAATTATCGATGGTCTCAAATAATGTACCGATAATAATTCTCGCTGTAGGTACAGCATATGTGATCCATATTTTGAATCAGGCAGATCATCAAAAGGGTTCCGATAAGAATAAAAAACTAAAAAAAAGTGCTTTCACTTATGCTCGTTCCGGTAAGCCTGTCAGCCCTGACCACCATGGTTGGATTTCTATCATTTATCTTTGGCGCATATCTAAGTATGATCCGTGATTTTGGATTACTTGCTGCCATAGGAACATTCTTTTCAGGACTTTTAGCTATTACTTTTGTACCTGCCCTGATTGCAGTTCTCCCTGAAAAGAAATCAAAAAAAGATCTGTCATCAACAAAAAGAACACCTCTTTTGCTTAAAAAGTTTCTTATACCTTTAAGTGAAAAGGTAATCAACCATCCAAAGAAAATTTTTAGCATCTGGATCCTAATCCTGATCATCAGTATCGGTGGAATTTTCATGCTAAAACGAAGTGTTAGTGTAGCTGGATATTTTAAAGATTCACATCCTATAAGTATTTCAGAACAGATTCTGAGTAAAAGTTTTGGCGGCACCAAACCTGTTTTTATTACATTCAGTGGTAATATTTTGAGCCCGGAAGTACTAAAAGCCATGATGGATCTGGAAAATTATATGAATGAGAGTCCGTTGATAGGCAGCACACAATCCATAGCTGACGTGGTTCGTGAACTGAACAAAAAGATCAGTGGAGAAGATAAAATACCCAATGACGAGGGTACCATAGGACAATTGTGGTTTCTGCTCGAACAACAGGAAAGTATATCCCATTTTGTCAATACTGATCTCAACCAAGCACTGATCATTGCCAAATTTCAGGATATCGGCGATCGTTCAACCCTTGAACTCACTGATTACATGCAAAATTATTTTAAGAACCACGCATCAGAAGATTATACCATCAAAATGACCGGTATGCCCTTTATCAATAAAAAACTATCTGATAACTTGCTTTACAGTCAGATCGTAAGCCTTATCATTGCACTCATCCTGGTCATGACCCTTGTAAGTTTTATGCTGCGATCATTCGTAAAAGGAATGTATGCCAGTTTGCCTGTGATCGTAACCATAGGAATTATATATGGTGTAATGGGTTACAGTGGAATTCCACTAAATATTGCAACCGTTCTGGTAGCCAGTATAGCCATGGGCATCGGCATTGATTATTCAATCCATTTTTTTTCGTATTTCAACCATTCCAAAGCTAAAGGCAATTCGGTAGCTGAGGCAATAACTGAAAGTATCCGTGTCAGCGGTAAAGCTATCATCATCAATTTTATTTCGGTATCACTTGGGTTTCTAACACTTATTTTTTCTAATTTAGTCCCAATGATCTATTTTGGGATCATCATCGCACTGAGTATGCTTGGGGCTGCTATGGGAGCGCTTACCCTGCTTCCGTCGATTCTCTTGCTGGAACAAAAAAAAACTCAATAGAATGAAAACATTTATTACACTTTTTTTAACAATCTTCTTCGGATTTCAGACAGGAACTGTAGAAGATGCAAAAACCATCCTTTCAAAAGTTGATAAAACTGTATTCTCCTTAAAGGATAAAACTGCAACCGTAGAAATGCAAATTATCAACCTAAAAACAAACAGTAAAAAGATCAAAAAAGCAATGCTTTATCAGAAAGGTCTTGATAAAAAGCTTTTCCGATATACCTATCCGAAATCTGACAACGGGATTGCTTCATTAACTTTACCGGATGCTGTATATCTGTATCTGCCTATGTTTAAAAAACCAAAGAAGATCACCAATATGGCAGAAAGCAACAAGTTCAATAAATCAGATTTTTCCTTGGAAGACAGTGATGATAAGACCTATTCGGAAAGATACGTACCAAAGCTAATCAAAAGCGATGCTGATACTTATATTTTAAATCTGGTTCCCAAGAAATCAGGAGGAACCTACAGTCGGTTACTTGCTACGATCAATAAACATCATTATTATCCTGAAAGAATTGAATATTTCGATCAGAACGGGCATAAATTAAAAGTGGCCACTTATACTTTTAAAAAGATCGGCAAAACTTGGGTAGCAACTGAAGTTGCTATGGAGAATGTAGTAAAAAACCATAAAACCCGTTTTATCATGACCAATATCAAGATCAATACCGGTTTAAAAGATGAATTATTTACGCCTGAGAAAATGGTGGAATAAGCTGTTTTGTTGTTTGTAGTTTGGTACGTGTTTATTTTAAAGCTTATGGACTTTTTATCCTGAATTTAACTGAACTTCTTCTTTCATCTTTCTTTCTTACAGTTTTTGCAATTTTTGTATATATTCTTATATCTCTTGTTCCTCCTAAACTTAAAGAAGAAATGAGTAAACTTTACCCAGAATATAAACTTTAGTTAAAAGCATAGTAATTTTTCAATTTTTTGTAATTTTACAGCCCTCTCAAAAATTTAATTTTTATAAAAAGGGTAAATAAATATTTTGAAAAAAGTAGTATACATTTTATTATTTCTATTCTCATTCATCTTATTAATAAGCAGTTGTTCTACTAAAAAGGATACTTATATCAATCGTAAATCACATGCTATGGTTGCAAAATATAATATTTTGTACAATGGCAATATTGCTTTTGAAGAAGCAAAAAAGCAATTAGATGAAACTTACGAAGATACTTATTGGGAACGATTACCTATTGAACCCTTAAAATTTGAAGAAGAGATCATTCCGATGCCCGGACAATCAGTTGCCAAATCAACAGAGTTGAAAGGTTTTGATAAATCAGAGGAAAAAGCTGTAAAAGCCATACAAAAACACTCAATGGTTATTGATGATCTGGAAAAAAATGAAAAAATTGATGATGCCTATTTATTATTAGGTAAATCAAGGTATTACTCTCAAAGGTTCGTTCCTGCTCTAGAAGCATTCACTTTTGCAATTGATAAATATCCAAATGCCGACCTATACTACGAAACCAAGATCTGGAAAGCAAAAGCAAACATCAGATTACAAAATGAAAAACTCGCCATTGAATCCTTAAATTCAATTGTGGATATGTTTGAGTTACCCGAAGAAATTTTAGAAAAAGCACATACTGCTAAAGCTATGGCTTATACTCAATTAGATAGTACACAGCATGTTATTGATCAATTAAAAATAGCCACTTATTATTTTAAAGACATAAATCAAAGTTCAAGGAATTTATTTATTTTGGGTCAAATCTACAGAGAAGAAAATAAAATTGACTCTTCAAATATGACATTTGAGACATTGCTATATCTAAAAAAAGTTCCTCGTAAATACAAAGTACACGCTCAAATTGAACGTGCAAAAAATTATACAGATAAAGATAGTACGCAAGCTATAATTTTTGCTTTACGAGAATTGATCGAAGACAGAGAAAACAGACCCTATTACGATGAATTGTATTACCAGGCCGGTTTAATAGCTCTTCAGAAAAATAACTTAGAAAATGCTCAGGGATTTTTTGAGAGTTCAATTCTAACAAATAAATTAAAACCTTATCAAAAAAGTCTATCGTATGAGCAATTGGGAAATATGAATTTTGATAAAGCAAATTATATTGTAGCAGGTGCTTATTACGACAGTGTTTTGCAAATCAAGAACATTGACCCCAATACAAAAAGAATGCGAAAAATTATTCGTAAAAATAAAAGTTTAGAAGAAGTTATTTTTTATGAAAATCTGTTAAAAAACAATGACAGCATCTTATACCTGGCTTCTTTATCTCCTGAAGATCAAAGAAATTATTTTGAAAAATATGTTGAAGATCTTAAAGTTGAGGAAGAAAAAAGAAAATTACTTGATGATCAACAACAAACTTCTTCAGGTTTTGGAGAGTTTACTAATGCAGGTTCAAAACAAAATGCAACTGAAGGAAAATTTTACTTTTACAATGTTCAAATTGTTGGTTTTGGTATGCAAGAATTTCAAAAACAATATGGGAACCGCCCTCTAGAAGACAATTGGATCATTTCACAAAAAAGTATGGATAGTAGAGTCAATACCTCGGAAGATCAAACTTTAATTGTTAATGAAACACAAAAATTTGATATCGATTTTTATCTTGATAAAATCCCAACAGAAAAACAAAGTTTAGACAGTATATCTAACTTGCGTAATGACGCCTATTACAACTTGGGATTACTCTATAAAGAACAATTTAAAGAATATGAAAAATCGGCAGATAATTTTGAAAATTATCTGAATTCAGATCCCAAACAAAATTTAATACTCCCTGTTAAATATCATTTATTTAAAATTTATGAAAATTTAGATGTACAATTGAGCAATAAATATAAAAATGATATCGTTAGTAATTATCCAGATAGCAGATATACACAAATTATTCAAAATCCGGAAAAGGCAATTAATAAAGAACAAAGAGAAGACTCCCCCGAAAATATTTATAAAAACACGTTTATTTGCTATGAAGAAGGCGAATATCTCTATGCTTTATCAAGTATTAATGAAATACAAGAAGAGTATAAAGGTTTACCAATTGAAGCAAAATTTGAGCTTTTAAAAGCATTCATAGAATTGAAAACAAGCGGTGAAGTAGCTTGCAGAAAACAACTAAATTATGTTATTATAAATTTTCCAAATACTGAAGAAAGTAAATATGCAATTACAGCTTTAGAATTACTGGATAAAAAAGAAAAGAATAATAATAAAGAATAAAAAATTATTATCATGTTTAACGAAAAAAAGGGTACAGTTGCTCAGGTAACAGAAAGAAATATTATTGGAAAAAACACTTCATTGGTGGGAGATCTTTCCTCTGATGGTGATTTTAGAATTGACGGGAAAATCGAGGGGAATATAAAAACCATCGGAAGAGTAGTCATAGGAAAGGAAGGCATAGTGAATGGCACAATTGAGTGCACCAATGCTGATATTGAAGGAACTTTTTCAGGAAAATTAATCGTTGATCAATTACTTTCATTAAAAGAAACAGCTACTATTAATGGAGATGTAGTTTTAGGGAAATTATCTGTTGAACCAGGAGCCGATTTCAATGCAACCTGCTCAATGAAAGGTTCAGTTAAAAAAATGCACCATGACAAATCAGAAACCCAAAAAACCGCTTAATAAATACATTCGATTAACCGGGGTTGGTTTACAAATGGGGATAACAATTTACCTATTCGTTTACTTAGGAAAGTGGCTTGATGTAAAATATCCTAATGAGAATGAAATTTTTACCATCATTTTTACACTTTTGGGAATTGTTGTATCATTTTATAGTTTATTAAGACAAGTTAAAAGCATCAACAAATAAATCTTTTTAATGAAAGAAGTGAGTAAGTTTGTTTTAGTATTATTATTAAGTTTGTGTATTGCCTTTTTAATTCACTTAACACTATTACACTTTAATGACTCACCTTTATTTGAGCATAAAATTATCGCTGCTTATGTAGTTAACTTCATACTTGCACTAGTTATCTATCTAATTTTATTCTACTCAAAAGAAAAATATTCTGCTCAGCTCGGTTTTATTTATATGGGTGGAAGTTTTATTAAATTTATTGCTTTTTTTCTAATTTTTTACCCCTACTATAAATCAGATGGGGAAATGGAAATGATAGAATTTGCTGCTTTTTTTACCCCTTATGCTATTTGTCTGATAATTGAAACATTGGGTGTTATTAAAATTCTAAATAAATAAAAATTCATTGAACCTCAGTCATTTCGAATGTTCGTGATTAGATCGTTATAAAATCAGCCAAGAGCTTATGGTATTAACCAATTTCTTACTAATAAAAAGCTGGATTGTAACATCTTTATTTTTTGTTTCTTTAGTCTAGCAACAGACTTTTAATTAATGAATTCTACATAAAATATTATCCTTAATTTGTTTTTTTACATAAAAATAAAAATCATACATTTGCAGGACTTTATAAAAGCAAATTAAATTGTTAGATATGCAAAGTAAGTTTTTAGTGAAATTCCTTACAATCACCCTTTTAGTTTTCAACTTAAATTTGTTTGCTCAGCATGAAGTACCTGCTGCAAATGATGTTAAAAATGATATAAGAAAAGAAATTAAAGCAGATATTGATCATCATATTCAAGATTCTCATGATTTTACTTTTACCTACGATAAAGAAAACAATAAATATTACGGTTTTTCTTTACCTGTAATTTTATGGGATAATGGTTTGCATCTTTTCTCCTCTTCAAAATTTCACCATGGCGAAGCTGTTGCAGAAAGTAATGGAAACTACTATAAACTTTATCATAACAAAATATACAGAACTGATGCTGAAGGTGCTATTGAATTAGATGATCATCATCATCCAAGCAATGCAAAACCTTTAGATTTTTCAATCACAAAAAGTGTTTTCATGATAATTGTAACAGGCATTTTGATGCTTCTGCTTTTTGGAGGATTAGCAAAATCTTTTGGTAAAGGACCAATTGCAAAAGGTGCTGGTAGATTTTTTGAACCAATAATTGTCTATATTCGTGATGACATCGCTAAACCCAATATTGGTGATCCACAGTATAAAAGATTCATGCCTTTTTTATTAACTATATTCTTTTTTATATGGTTTTTAAATTTATTTGGCTTAACACCTCTGGGAGTTAATGTTACA
>JAUWUU010000068.1 GCA_030617765.1 Flavobacteriia bacterium
AATTGAAGTAATTCTTGCATCACGGTAAATACGCTCTATAGGAAAATCTTTCATAAACCCGGTTCCTCCGTGAATTTGTAGAGAATCATATGCTATTGTGTTACTCGCCTCACTGGCAATCATTTTAATAAGCGGTGTAAAAACACCTGCCAACCTCAAATACTTCTTCATTTCCATTCGCTCTTCCTTATCCAGAGATCTTTCGTGTTTAATCTCTTCATAAACCTTAGAAATATCTACAAATCCCGTTGTTTCATATAGCAAGGAGCGTAAAGCATCTAATCTAACTTTCATATTTGTTAACATCTCATAAACAGCAGGGAAATTGATTATTTCTTTACCGAATTGAGCTCTATCTTCTGCATATTTCAAAGCTTCTCTATAAGCCGCATCAGCAATTCCAACAGATTGAGCTCCAACGCCCAAACGTGCAGAATTCATCAAAGCCATTACATATTTTATCAATCCAAAACGCTCATTACCAACTAATTCAGCAGGAGCATCTTTAAAAACCAATTCGCATGTTGGTGAGCCTTTAATTCCTAATTTTTTTTCTAAATGTCGCACTTCAACAGCTCTGTGTTTTCTGTCATAGATATACATTGATAAACCTCTGGCATCTGCTGTATTCTCTTCTGATCTTGCTAAAACCAAAGCGATATCAGCATCACCATTCGTAATAAATCGCTTAACACCATTCAATTTCCAAACTTTTTCATCATCATCATAAGTCGCTCTCAATTTTACAGCTTGCAGGTCAGATCCAGCATCGGGTTCTGTTAATACCATTGCTGCAGTAACTCCATCGCGATTAAACCTTGGTAAATATTTATCTTTTTGTTCTTCTGAACCAAATTCATGTATTGTTTCTGCACAGTCTTGTAAGCCCCATATATTGGCAAAACCTGCATCAGCTCTTGCAATCATTTCACCTGCCATTACATAAGGTAATAAAGGAAAATTCAATCCCCCGTATTTTCTTGGCAAAGACATACCAATCAAACCTGCTTCATGTAAAGCATTGTAGTTTTCTGTCGTCCCTTTTGCATAGATTACTTCATTGTTTTCAATCCTTGGACCCTCAATATCAACTGATTCAGCATTTACTGAAATTGTTTTCGCACAAATATCTCCTACAATACTCAAAACTTTTTCATAACTATCAATCGCATCTTCATGATTTAAAGGTGCATAATTAAAAGTTTCTGATTCAATAAAATTTCTTTCTTTTAATTTTACAATCTTCTCAACTATAGGATGCTCTAAATGAAATTTGAAATTTGGAGTATCTTTAAAAAAATTATCCATTTTATGCTTTTTTTTATTTGAGTTTTATTTTAAAATCTTTTTTAATAAATATACTTAAGGAGTTATAGTATTCCACAAAACTCCAAAGTAATCATAATTAATTATTTTGCATTTTTCTTATAATATTTGATCATTTTTGGTACTACATCACTCACGTCTCCTTGAATTACATAATCAGCAATTTTATTCATAGGCGCTTCAGGATCATTATTAATTGATATGATTAGCGAAGCTTCTTGCATACCTGCTGTATGTTGTATTGCTCCTGATATTCCAGCTGCAATATATAATTTTGGACGAACGGTAACCCCTGTTTGTCCTATCTGACGATCATGATCAATAAACCCTGCATCTACTGCTGCTCTTGACCCTCCTACTTCCCCACCTAACAGATTTGATAGCTGGTATAAATAATCAAAGTTCTTTTTTGAACCAACACCATACCCTCCTGCAACAATAATTGGTGCTTCTTTTAAATTTATATCAGAATCTTCAATATGTCTTTCAATTATTTTTAAAATGAGATCTTCTTCCTTTAAAATTTTATCAACATCAACTAAAACTATTTCAGTTTGATAATTCTCATCAATAATTTCCTTTTTCATAACTCCTTCTCTCACAGTAGCCATTTGAGGATGCATATCCCAATTGATAATGTTTGCCATAATACTACCTCCAAAAGCAGGTCTGATGGCATAAAGCAGATCTTTATATTCCTTTTTTTCTTTATTTACATAATGATCTCCAATATCTAAAATTGTGCAATCGGCTGTAAGTCCGCAATTCAATGCGGAAGCCAATCTTGGTGCAAGATCTCTTCCTACAGATGTTGCTCCAAATAAAACTATTTGAGGGTCTTCTTTTTTTAATACTTCTTTTGCCAATGAAGCATGAGGCAATGTTCTGAATGGCTCTAAACGTTTATCATCAGCTATATGAATCTTATCAACACCAAAAGGTGCTATTTGATTTGCAATATCCTTTAATCCATTTCCAAAGACCATTGCTTCTAACGGACTCCCTAATTTTTGAGCTAGGCGTTTTCCTGCTGACAATAACTCCTGACTTATTTCTGCTACTTTTTGATCTTCAACTTCACAATATACAAATACACTCTTCATATTCTTATTTTTGATATATTCAGCTTTTTAAACTTTAAACTTTACACTTTTTACTTTAAACTTACTTTCCAAAAGACAGCCATTTACAATTGATAATAATTATCTTTTCAATTTAGAATGGAAAAAAATTAATATCCACCTTTTTACTTTTTACTTTAAACTTTTTACTTTTTACTTTAAACCTCTAAGGAATCAACCAATCGTATGGTTTTCAATCAATTCTTTAATCATCATCTCAATATCAGCATCCGAATCGCTTAATATTTTACTTTCATCAGAAGTTAAAACAATACTTTCAACACTTTTAACTTTGGTAGGTGAACCTGCCAAACCAATTTTTTCCATATCTGCTTTAATATCTTCAACTCCCCATTCAGGAATTGTTAAATAAGGTCTTTTTTCATGTATTAAAAGTAGCGTTTCATCAGTTGATCTGGATTTTAATTCGGTTTTTGTTCTCGCATATTTATACTGCATCACTCGCTTGGCAATTCTTGACCGGCAAACCGGTGAAGACTCATGTACAGTCATCAAGCAAGGAAATGGCGATGTTACTGTTTCAACTCCTTTTTCTAATCTTCTTTTTGCAACAATCTCTTTATCAGTAAACGAAATAATCTCTTCCACATAAGTAACCTGTGGAATATTTAATTTTTCAGCACATTGCGGACCAACCTGAGCCGTATCTCCATCAATTGCCTGTCTTCCTCCAAGTACCAGATCGAATGGCGCTAATTTTTGAATTCCTTTTACCAAAGTATAACTGGTAGCCAACGTATCAGCTCCTCCAAAACGTCTGTCAGAAATCATAATCCCATTATCTGCTCCACGATAATAGCCTTCCCTAATAATATCAGCAGCTCGCTGTGGTCCCATTGTTAAAACGATGACTTCAGTTCCGTGGATACGATCTTTAATATATAAAGCCAATTCTAAAGCATGAAGATCATCCGGATTAAAAATTGTTGGTAATTTCCCTCTGTTCACTGTTCCATCTGGCTTCATAGCGTCAGTACTTACGTTTCTTGTATCAGGCACTTGCTTTGCCAACACTATAATTCTTAGTGGTCTCATATATTATTTTTTAAGCTTTTCAAAAATAGAAAAATTAAGTAGAAAAAAAGTGATAATACTCATACTTCCAGAAAAAAAATATCAACAAAAAAAGGATGATCTTTAACAAATCATCCTTTATAAATTTTAATATCTAATAAAAACTATTTTTTGTTTTCCTTTTTAGATTCTTCTACAACTTTATTTTGTTTCATAAAATCATCCATAATAGCTGTGCTAATACCCATATTTGAGAATCCTCCATCGTGGAATAAATTTTGAAGTGTTACTTTTTTAGTCAGATCAGAAAATAAAGTAATTGTATAATCAGCACACTCTAATGCAGTTGCATTTCCTAAGGGCGACATTTTTTCAGCGTAAGCTACAAAACCATCAAAACCTTTAACACCACTACCGGCAGTAGTTGGTGTTGGAGATTGAGAAATTGTATTTACACGAACTTTAAAATCTCTTCCGAAAAAATAACCAAAACTCCTGGCTACCGATTCTAAATACGCTTTATTATCAGCCATATCATTATAGTCAGGAAAAACGCGTTGAGCCGCCATATATGTAAGCGCAACAATACTCCCCCATTCATTCATCGCTTTCTTTTTATACAAAACACTCATCATTCTATGAAAAGATAAAGAAGAAACATCCCAACCGGTTTTCGTAAAATTATAATCCTGATTGGTATAGTGGTTCCCTCTTCTAACATTAACCGACATACCGATTGAATGCAAAACAAAATCAATTTTTCCACCCAATATTTCCATTGCCTGATCTATCAGGTTTTCAAGGTCCATTATTGAAGTAGCGTCAGCTGGAATAACTTGTGAACCCGTTTTATCTGCCAATTCCGAAATTGTTCCTAATCGCAAAGCTACCGGTGCATTGGTCAAAACAAATTTTGCGCCTTCTTCATGAGCTCTTTCTGCAACTTTCCATGCAATAGATTTTGAATCTAAAGCTCCAAAAATAATTCCTTTTTTTCCTTTAAGTAAATTATACATATTTTATATTTAGTTTGTAATTTGATTTTTAATAGTTTGCAAATATACTAATTTATTAGTTTAGCAGTTGTTTTGCATGTTCAACAGCAGTTTTTGTAATGTTTTGACCACTGAGCATTCCTGCAATTTCTTCAATCCTTGCGTCATGTTTAAGTAATTCAATATCAGATTTGACCAAACCGTTAATTTCTTCTTTAAAGACCTTATAATGCTGATCACCTTTTGCAGCGATCTGTGGTAGATGCGTAATGGCTATCACTTGCATATTCTGACTCATCATTTGCATAACTCCGGCAATTTTTCCGGATACTTCACCTGAAACACCTGTATCAATCTCATCAAAAATAATGGTTGGAAGTTCAGTATATTTTGATACTATCGATTTAATTGCCAACATAATACGAGACATTTCGCCTCCAGAAGCGGCCTTTTTGATACTTTCAAAATGGATTCCTTTATCTGCTGAGATCAAAAATTGCAAATCATCTTTACCATTATAAAGATAATCATCAACCGGAATCAATTCTACTTTTAAAACTGTATTCTTCATTTTTAAATTTGCCAACAATTCTTTTATTTGTTGCGTAAAATCAGTTATTGCATTTTGACGATTTTTACGAATTTTACCTGCTAGTAAACTTAGCTTTTCAGAAATATTTTTAATCTCTGTTTTTTTAACAGTAATTATTTCAGATGCGTTTACAATAGTATCTACTTTTTTAGACATCTCAAATTGCAGATCGAGTAATTCTTCAATTGAATTTAACTTATACTTTTTTTGCAGATCATAAATTAATTGCAACCTGTTGTTTAATTTATCGATTTCATTTGCATCATAAGAAATATTTTCACTTTCATTTTCTATTTCATCAGCAATATCATTAAAATCGATAAATAAACTGTTTATTCTCTCTGCAAGCTTATTATAATTACTAGAAAAACCCGAAATTCTATCAATACTATTCTTAAAATTAAATATCAGATTCTTTAATCCGATCTGTTCATCTTCAGCAATTTCTCTTGCTTGAATTAGTTGTAGTTTAATCTCTTCGGAATGCGATAGCTTTTCTAAATTTTCTTCTAAGTTTTCTAATTCTCCTATTTGTAAGTTAGATTGTTCTAACTCATTTAAAACAAATGTGTTATAATCAATCTCTTCTTTTGCATTTTGCTGCTCTATTTTAATCTTATGCAATTCATCAAGCAGTTTTTTATACATACTCAATTCAGTATCATACTGATATAAAATATTCTTATTGCTTGCTAGGGCATCTATTATCTGAAATTGGTAATCTTTATCTGCAAGTTGCAATGTTTCATGTTGTGAATGAATATCAATCAATTGTTGGCTCAATTCGTTTAAAACAGATAAAGTTGTAGGCGTATCATTAATAAAAGCTCTGGATTTTCCATTGGGAAGAATCTCTCTTCGCAAAGTTGTAAATTTCTCATAGTCGAGATCCTTTTCTTTAAAAAATGATTTTAGATTATATCTGGCAATTACAAACTCAGCTTCAACAATACATTTTTTACTTTTATCAATTACGAGTGAAGTGTCTGCTCTTCTACCCAATACCAACGATAAAGCTCCCAAAAGTATCGATTTTCCTGCACCTGTTTCTCCGGTAATGGTACTCAGACCTTCCTGAAAATCAACATCAACATGATCAATCAATGCGTAGTTCTTTATAGATAAACTTGTAAGCATATTATTTCAATAAATCGGTAATTAGTGTTAAGAAATATGTATTCTCAAACTTAAAAAAAATTAAGGAAGTTTTCTTGATTTTTATATTTTTATTTGTTGCCATTTTGAATCTAACGCAGGAAAGATCCTTATCAAAACTTCACGAAGTTCACTGTTATCTGTTCTGGGGCCATCAGAAAAAATATCAACAATTTCGTCACTTTTAGTATCCATAAAAACTCTTATCAAAAATGTATTTGGTCGGTCGTCATAAATTTTTTGAAGTGAAATAATTGATCCGGCAATTGTTTTTTTGGCTTGGGTTTTATCCTCAACCATTTTGTCTAGTCCATGCAAATGATATACATACATAGTTTCTCTAAACTTCTCAAACACAGGTGATAATATGTTTTCATTTAATTTGTAACGGGTGTAGTTTCCATCTATATTGTTCCATCCTTTTCCTCCACTCTGCTGGGCTTGATTAACAACATTTTCGGCCTCTTTAAAATAATTTTCGCCGCCATTTAATGAAAAAGTATCAGCCTGAAAACCTAAAATTGTATAAACATAATAAGTTAAAATAGATACTAAATTCGAATCAAAGCTGTTGCGATTATAATTCAAAGGTTGATATTCTTCGTAATTAAATGATATATCATTGTCATTAAAAATCAGAATTGGTGTTTTATAAGTAGAATTATAAACCGGACGAGAGACCTGCAATTGTAAATTTCCTTTATATAAGTTGGTTTCAGGATTTTCTAAAATATTAATCGTAAGAGAGCAATCTATTTTTTCATGATTACGATAAGGTATATTTGTCCATTTTGTATTATTCATAAACTCAAAAATGGATTCTTTCATGGTAGTAAATACCTGTTTATTTGATACGCCAATTTCTTGGTCGTTTATCAAAACAACACAATTTAATTCCTGAGATCTCACCAGAGTAACAGTTAATAAAAATACTATGATCAATATTTTACGCACCTATTCTTTTTAAAATTTCATTAAAAATATCAACAGCTACTTCTTCTTTAGATTTTAGATCATAAGAAATAATATTCTCAGCACTATCAATAATTGTTATTTTATTAGTATCACTCCTAAAACCTGCACCTTTATCCTGTAAAGAATTTAAAACGATCAAATCAAGATTTTTCCGGTTTAATTTACTTTTTGCATTGTCAATTTCATTTTCGGTCTCAAGTGCAAACCCTACCAAAAATTGATTCTTCTTAATTTTTCCTGCAGATGCCAGAATATCTTTTGTAGGTACAAGCTCAATTTGCATTACAGCTTCTTTCTTCTTAATCTTTTGACCGGCAATTATTTTGGGTTTATAATCTGCTACAGCAGCAGCAAATATAGCAATATCAGAATTTTTATAATTTTGATGAACTGCATCATACATATCTTGAGCGCTAATTACATCAACTCTTTTAATATCAGAATTGTCAATGCTCAAAGATGTAGGCCCGGTAATCAAAACCACTTCAGCGCCTAGACTGGCAGCATGTTTGGCCAAAGCAAAACCCATTTTTCCTGATGAATGATTACCGATAAATCTAACCGGATCAATCGCTTCATGAGTTGGACCGGCAGTAAGGAGTACTTTTTTTCCCTGTAAAGGCAAGTTTGATAAAAAATGATCTTCAATAAAAGTAACGATAGTTTCAGGCTCTGCCATTCTACCTTCACCATCTAAACCACTGGCCAATTCTCCACTAGTTGGTGGAATAAATACATTGCCAAAACTTTGTAATTTTTCAATATTAAGCTGGGTTGTAGGATGTTTATACATATCCAAATCCATTGCAGGCGCAAAATATACAGTTGATTTTGCAGAAAGATATGTTGCTAACAATAAATTATCACAAGTTCCTTTTGCCATCTTAGATAAAGTATTGGCAGTAGCAGGTGCAATAATCATTAAATCAGCCCATAAACCAAGATCAACATGACTATTCCATTCTTCATTCTCATCTTCTTTATCATAAAAAGTAGAATAAACAGGATTCTTTGAAAGGGTTGATAAAGTTAAGGGTGTAACAAAATCTTTAGAAGCAGGAGTCATCACAACTTGTACATTGGCCCCCGCTTTGATAAAATTTCTAACTAAAAAAGAAGTTTTATAAGCAGCAATACCAGCGGTTACGCCTAATAGAACATTTTTACCACTTAAAACAGACATACTATCCTATGCTATCAGATTCAGATTCTTCAGGATTACGGTGATAAATTTCACCATCTAACCATTCTTTTATTGCAATTGAAGTTGGTTTGGGTAATTTTTCATAAAAACGAGAAACTTCTATTTGTTCTTTGTTTTCAAAAACTTCTTCTAAACTATCATTATGAGTAGCAAATTCATCTAATTTTTCAATAAGTTCACGTTTTAACTCATTGCTTATCTGATTTGCTCTTTTTGCCATTATTGAAATTGCCTCATAAATATTGTCAGTAGGCTCTTCAACTTTGGTTCTGTCAAAGGTAATAGTAGATTCAGGAGCATTAGTTACTTTATAGTCTTTCATCTGTTAAAAATTACGGTTCTTATTTTATTTAATTTTGAAAATTATTTTTGATCGCTTGATTCAATTAATGCTATATTTTCTTTAGATTTATTAATTTCTCTATCAATATTAGCCACCAAAACATCTATTTCTTTTATTCTTTTTGAATCAGGGTAAAGTTTTTTGAATTTTTCATATTCCAACATTGCATCTTCTAATCTTTGTCCTTTTTTGCTTAAAACACTATGTATTCCTAATTCATACGAAGATTTAAATGTATAATACATCGCATCTTCCTTATAAATTGAGCCCAAATGTTCTTCATTAAAAATATCAAATGCAGCAATTGCAGACTGATAATACTCGGTGTGATAATACTGCTTGGCAACTTCAAAATCTTTTTTTTCTAACCTGTTTGAAAGTTCTTTATGATATTTATTTGCTTCTTCAGTTTTTTCAGAATCAGGATATGTAATGATAAAATTTTGAAATGCTTCCATAGCTTTATAAGTATCTTTTTGGTCTAAACTATAGTCCGGTGATGCCATATAATAACTGTGGGCGCTCAAAAAAGCAGCTTCTTCAATTTTTGAACTTGCTGGATAATTTGTTATAAACTTAGCATAATAATAGGATGCAAGTGCATAATCTTCTGTTTTATAATACGAATCAGCTGTCATGTATTGAATCCTTTCCATTTGAGGCTTACCTGCATAAGGTCCGGCTAATTTTTCAAAAAGAGGTATTGCTTTTTTATATTCACCTTCTTTATAAAGGTCTTCGGCCATCTTGTATCTGTCTACATTCTTGCCTTTATTCAATACCTTTTGATATTCTCCACAAGAGACAGATAAGATTGCTATAAGAAATATATATACTAACTTCTTCATTTTTTGCATTTGGCAAAAGTAATATATTAAAACGAATATATAAAAATTATTTTTTATCGTTTTACCATCAGAAAACTAGACATGAATGCTTGATATTACTAAAATAATTCAAGCCGAATAATGTATAATGTTTTATAAATTATCAGTAGGATCTATAATAAGCATTTTAATATTATTATCAAATTGATATAAACCACCCTTATCACCACCTATTAACTTCAATTTATCAAGAATATTTCTTGCTAAAGCTTCTTCTTCAATTTGTTCACTGACATACCACTGTAAAAAATTATGTGTTGCATAATCTTTTTCCTTTAAAGTAATATCTACCAAATCATTAATTTTACCAGATACCATTACTTCATGTTCAAATAAATTTTGAAACATCTCTTTAAAAGAACCAAATGAAACAGGAGGGGCCTTTAAAGCTGAAACACTAGCATGGCCTCCACGCTCATTTACATATTTTAATAATTTAAGCATGTGTTGCCTTTCTTCATCACTATGTGCATACATAAATGAAGCAACTCCTTCAAAACCTTGCACTTCTGCCCATGATGCCATTGCCAGATAAACCTGTGACGATTCAAACTCTATAGTAATTTGCTCATTTAGAGCAGTTTCAATAATTTTTGATAACATTTGTTTTTATTTAAAAATTGTCTACAAAGTTACTAATTTTTTGTTGTAAATCATCAGAAGCTTTTATCAATGGTAATCTAACATTCAAATTACAAATTTTTGAATGATGTAACACCGATTTAATTCCGGCAGGATTACCTTCACTAAAGATCAAATCAATTAATGGCGATAATCTATAAAACAATTCAAAAGCTTTCTTTGATCTATGTGCTAGCCCAAAATTGATGATTTCTGAAAATTGTTTTGGCAAACCTTGCCCAATTACTGAGATCACACCTGCGCCACCAGCTAATACTATAGGTAAAGCTAATTTATCTTCTCCAGAAATTACCTTAAAATCTTTTGGTTTATTCTTTAATAATTCCAATACTTGTTCAAAATCACCTGCAGCTTCTTTAATACCAATAATATTATTAAAATCATTTGCCAAACGCACAGCTGTTTCTGGAGTCATATTTGTTCCTGTTCTATGAGGTACATTATACAAAATTACGGGTAACGGACTCGCTTCCGCAACAGCTTTAAAATGTTGATAGATTCCTTCCTGAGAAGGTTTATTATAATAGGGTACTACTGATAAAATAGCATCAATATTTTTTGTGTCAACAAGCTTGATATTTCTTACAACTTCAGCAGTATTATTACCTCCCACACCTAAAACTATGGGTAATTGTTTGTTATTTGTAGCTATAACATTTTTTACAACTTCATTCTTTTCCTGTTCTGATAAAGTAGGTGTTTCGGCAGTAGTTCCCAAAACAACCAAATAATTAATACCATTATCAATTTGAAATTTGACCAATTGCTCCAAAGCAATAAAATCAATTTTATCATTAATATCAAAAGGTGTCACTAGAGCTACGCCAGTCCCAAAGAATTGTTCCATTTTTTTATTTTTATTATCTTAATAAGTCAATGATAAAAAAAAATCTACCCTGAAAAAATTATTTCATAAAATATATCAAATTTGTAAATATTGTTAAATTTTATGATTTGATTAAACAGCAGGATTGATCATTTTTAAAATACTCAAATATTTGGTAAGTTCTTCATTAAATGTATCAATTCTATTTCCGGATGCCTTTATTGTAATATCGTAATACCTATTATTTTCATTATAAAACCCGGCATTTAGACAGGCATTAGTATGTAAAATTAAGATATTGGCATATAAATTATCAGAAGCACAATAATTAATCACCAAGTCAAACTTTGTATTGGCAAAATTTCTTACTTCATCACTTTTAATTTTTCCAAATAAGCCAAAATCAGTTTCAAAAAAACCAGGATAATTAATATTTATATTATCTACTTCAGGGTCTTCATATAGTAAAATCTTAAAATCTTCAAGTTTTAATCCAAAATTTTCACTTAATTTTTTCGTAAAATCATATGCTTCAAATAATCTTGATTCAGCCAATATCCCGACAGAACAAATTTTACCAGGTTTATTATTATTAATTTTTTCAGCTTTATTTAATCGATTTTTAATAAATTTATAAGCTGTTTTCTTTTTAAGATTGAATATATCCATTAACAAATTTATTATGCATACAAATTTAAATAAAATTATAAAAAATTACCTTTTTTCAGGTTTAATAATCCTCTTGCTCTTTTCTTGCAAGAATGAGCAAAATCAGATCAATACTATTAAAGGAAGTCAAATTGAAATTGATGATAAAATAGTTCAAGATCCTGAAATTCTTCAGTTTATAAATCCCTATAAGGAAGAACTGGAAAAAGAAGTAAATGAAGTTTTATGTTATACGCCTTTTGATCTAACACGAGAAGACGGTAATCTTCAAAGCACTTTAGGAAATATTTATGCAGATGTATGTTATAATCGAGCAAACCTAGTTTTTAACAAACTCTTTAATAAAAATATAGACTTTGTGCTGTTTAATTATGGTGGTGTAAGACAATCAATTCCTAAAGGTGAAATAAAAGTTGGTGATATTTTTAAACTTATGCCTTTTGAAAATAAATTTGTTGTTGCAGAGTTGTCAGGTGAAAAAACCAAAGCACTGTTTGATTATTTTGAAAAGAATAAATCGTCACATCCGATAAGTGGTGTAAAACTGACTTTTAACAATGATAAACTTCATGAAATTTTGATTCAAAATAAACAATTTGATATTACGAAAAATTATTTTGTATTAACAAGTGACTATTTACAGCATGGTGGTGATCATATGGATTTTTTTAAAGACCCCATTAATCTTTATAATTTAAATTATAAGATCCGTGATGCTATTATTGATTATTTAAAAGAAACTGATACGCTTAAAAGTGGATTGGATAGTAGGATAATTAATAATTAGTTTTCAGTAGGCAGTAGCAGTTAACAAAAATAACAAACTCAAAAAGAAGAAATAAAAAATGAAAAGAAGAAAATTTATACAACAGACAGCAGCTACAAGCACTCTATTAACGCTTGGTGGATTTTTGATGAGTTCATTTTCAAAAAAAAGCACCAAACACATCACTATATTACACACCAATGATGTTCATAGCCATATTGAACCTTTTTCTGCTTCACATCCGAGATATTCTAATCTTGGTGGCATTGCCAGAAGAGCTACTTTGATTGAACAAGTAAGAAATGAAAATGAAAACAC
>JAUWUU010000109.1 GCA_030617765.1 Flavobacteriia bacterium
GTTGTTTATGGATTTCCTGCAGGCCATATTGATGATAATCGTGCTTTAATTTTTGGTAGTTATATTGATCTAAAGGTTACAGATAAAAAAGCAAAGATTTTTTTTAAATAATTATAAAATGGCGCAACACAATGATCTTGGTAAAGAAGGTGAAGATCTGGCAGTAGAATTTCTTATCAAAAAAGGCTTTAAAATTTTAAATAGAAATTGGCGATTTAAAAAAGCTGAAATTGATATTATTGCACAAAAAGATAATCTTTTGGTTATGGCTGAAGTAAAAACCCGTTCAACTAATTATTTTGGTGATCCACAAGAATTTATCAAGCCAAAACAAAAGCAGATGCTGATCAATGCAATTGATGAATATGTTGTTTCTAGGGAATTAGATGTAAATGTTAGATTTGATTTTATTGGGATTATTTTAAACAAAAAAGAAACTAAAATTGAACATTTAGAAGATGCTTTTTTTCATTTTTGAGTTTTACCCAAATATCTTTTTATTTTTTTTATAAGAATAATGGCTATCACACCTCCAAAAAATGAAACAATCATATTCAAAATAAAAAGACTGTAATTAACATTCCCTTTTTGCATTATTGATATTGGATCAAAACCTAATTTTCCAAGTGATTTGATAAAAAAGATACTGCCAAATACACCAGCAATTGAATTGCCAACCAAACCAAAAGAATATCTTTTATATAAGTATCCTGTTAAACTAGCGCCAACTATTCCAATTAAAATACTAACAAGAGAAATTAAGGTCTCTGTCATAAATGATTCTTTGTTAATGTCCGTAATCCATTTTATCAATTTTCCCTCCCAACAGTCTTTTCTGAATAATCATATAAACAAAAAGAAGTATGAATCCAGCAATACCCCAGCCCATAGCAACTGATAAACCGTATTCGTGTGCAGCCGTATTATATATAGTTAGCGATTCATTTATCCCATTGGTAGAGGGTAATAATACAGGAAACATAGAAGCTAAGGAAGAGGTAATTCCCCCTAGAATCAATAGTATTGAAAAAATAAAACTATAATTATTGTTTTTTAGTTTTTTAATAAAGAATAATCCAAACAATCCAGTAAAATATAGTAGTGGAAAAATTATTAGATAAGGCTTGTCTAAAAAATTATTAAATGCATCTGACCTGACACTTTGCCATACATACAACGAGATTACAGTTAGCACCAATAAAGCAATATTTAGTTTAAAGATTACTGTTTTAAGCTGGTTGTTTATAGAAGAATTTGTTTTTAAAATAATCCAGTTTGCACCATGAATGCTCAATGTTATCACCGAAATAATTCCAATAATAATTGTAAACCAATCGATAACTCCAGGATGTTCACTCAAAGGACTAAAGCTACTGTCCCACAAGGGTAAAAAGAAAAAATGCCCTTCATAAGCAGAAATATTGTTTTCAACACCTCCCAAATTTACACCCCGAACAATGTTCCCTAATGCAACTCCAAAAAACAATGCCAAAAGTAAACTGGAAATACCGAAGGCTTTATCCCACATATCTTTCCACATTTGATAATCAAACTGATTTCTGAACTCTAAACCAATTGCTCTAAACACAATAAGCCATAAAACAATAATCAACGGAAGATAAAATCCGCTAAAAACGGATGCATAAAATGTTGGAAATGCCATAAAAAGCATTCCACCCCCTGCTACCAGCCAAACTTCATTTGAATCCCAAAACAGACCTGCTGATTTTGCTATTACTTGCTTATCTTTTTCTGTTTTAGCAAAAAATAAATGGATAATTCCTGCACCAAAATCATAGCCATCCAAGATAAAAAAAACAGCAAAAACAATTGCAATTATAATAAACCAAAATACTTCCATAATTTAATGTTTTATAGGTTTTGGGCCTTGATGAATTGTTTTACCAACCAAAACTAAAAACAACAAACCCAGTAGCATATACAATCCAACAAATCCTAACAAAGTAAACAAAGTGTTTCCGGAGGATACCGTAGGTGAAACTCCTTCACTGGTTTTTAACAAACCATAAACCAAATATGGTTGCCTTCCTAATTCAGCCACATACCATCCCGTAAGGTTGGCTATGTACGGAAAGGGAACCAGAAACATAATCGTCCAAAGTAAAGGCTTAAAACTATATATTTTTTTTCGCCAAAAAAAGAATGCTGCTAAAAACATGATGCCTATAAACACAGTTCCTAACCCAACCATAATATGATATGCATAATATAGTGCAGGTATGTTTGTTGGCAATTCTTCTTTTTTAAACTGATCCATCCCCGGAATCTGTTTGTCCCATTTTTGATAGGTCAAGAAACTAAGAATATTAGGAACAGCAATTTTATTATCAATTTTTTTTTCTACCATATTTGGCTGACCTATAAGTACAATTTCTGCTCCTGCTTCTTCAGTTTCAAAAATTCCTTCCATTGCCGCAAATGCTGCAGGTTGATACTTCGCTACATTTTTAGCATTCCAGTCACCTGTTGGAAAAGCAATCAATATACTTGAAACCAAACCAAATGCTACTCCTGTTTTTAAAAACAACTGACCATATTCAATGTTGTTTTTTCTTAGAATATAAAAAGCTCCGATACTAGCAACAACAAAAGAAGATGTTACAACAGAAGCCATTTGATTATGTAAAAATGCAGGAATCAACCAAGGGTTTGAAAATATAGCTGAAAAATTTTCTAGTATAAATTTACCATTGTCTAAAATTTCATAACCTACTGGGTGTTGCATCCAGGCATTTGTTGCCAAAATAAACCACCCGCTTGCCCAGGAACCTAAAAACACCAAAAAACCTGTAAGAAAATGTAGTTTTTGCCCCATTAATTTTTCTCCAAAAATAAAAAGGACTAAAAACGAAGATTCTAAAAAGAAAGAAAACATACCTTCCATGGCAAGTGTTTGCCCAATTATACTTCCTGTTAATTCAGAAAATTTTGCCCAGTTGGTACCAAATTGAAATTCCATTGGAATACCGGTTACAACGCCCATAGTAAAGTTAATGGCAAATATTTTCATGAAAAATTTCGCAGCATCATTGTATTTTTCAACCTTTGATCGTAAATATTTCCATTTAAAGTAGACAATCATTAAAGAAAGTCCCATGGTTAATTGAGGGAATATGTAGTGAAATGTGATAGTAAATGCAAATTGCAACCTATCATAGAAAATCATATCTTCCATAACATTGAGTTATTTTACAATGCAAAAGTACTTATATAATTATCTTTTTATAAAGAAATATTATGTTATTTAGTGTAACTTGAATAACTTTTCTCATCCATAAAATTAAGTCGTAAAAATTAGCTACTTCTCTTCAAACATTTCTTTTAATTCTTCAACATCATTAGGTTTGGCGAGTATCTTTTTATTGGCATCTAAAACAAAAAAACTTGGTATTGCCGTGATACCATAATCACTCACCTTTTTACTTTTCCACTTATCTAAATCGAGAATATTGATAAAACTATCGTAATCAGCAGTCATTATGTCCCAATCTTTTCTTTCATCTTCTAATCCAACAGTAATCACTTTAATATTTTCAATTCCATCAATAAATTCATAAAAAACCGGCATCTCTTCTTGGCAGTGAGAACAAGCAGAACTAAAAAATACAATAACATAATAGTTAGCACCTATCAAGCTATATAAATTTTTTGAAAACCCATCTTCTTCCCAAATAATATCCGGAACATCTTTACCAATGGCTGTTTTTAAATCAGATTTTATCTTATATCTTAATGCGAAATCCTGATATTCTTTTGGTAGGTTATTATAATAATTTTTTAATACAAAATCGACCATTTGTGAGTTCTCTTCTTGGGCGTATTGTTGTAAAAGCGTTTCATCAAAATTCTTAATTACAGTATAATTATTATTTAATTTTTTTGAAACATCATTAATGGCAATTTGTTGAAGATCATTACGTTTCTCAACATTTTCTGATTGATTTAAATAAAAAACATAATCTGTAAGTCTATCATTTAGAAATGTTGCATTACTTAAAACTGTATCAGAAAAGTCAATATGATCAAAAAAATGATCTTTGGCTGAAGTGATATACTCCTGAGGATCTTTAAAAGGCGTCGGGGCATTGTAATGCGCACTGGATTTGATAAAATGATTTGCCATTTTACCTTCTGATCTCTCTTCAAAAGATATTTGTGTTTTTTGTAATTCACTTAATTTTTTTTGATACTCTTTGCTTATTTTCTTATCCGTCTTGATATTAGCTGATTTAAAATAAGCCATTTGTTGTGAATCAATTTGTTGCTGTTGAGATGATATATTTTGATAATATTCCTGATAGATCTTGTTTTCTTCTGAAGTTAAAAATACAATAGATTCTGTTGGCTTATTCGGATTAAAAGTAAAATCTATCGTTTCGTTATTGTAAATAAATTCAACATATGAGTTATTTTCAATTTGATAATATGCTCTATAGATACCAGCATGATGCTCAGGGCTAATGTTAAATTGGAACTCACCATTTTCAACATTGGCATTTTCAATATAAACCTGTTTCCCATTTTCTAATTTATACACAAGGATCCATGAATAATTATTACTGGGATCCATTTTTCCCTTAACAGAATATTGAGCTTGAACAGCAGTTGTTATTATTAAAAATATCAGAAAGACTTTTTTTAACATTTGTTTTAATTTTCTTCAAAAATAAGATTAATTTTCAATTTAAATTCTCTTTCCAAATTACTATATTTGAATGGTATGAATTATAAAAATAAAACAATTTGGGTTACCGGTGCATCTTCAGGGATAGGCAAAGCATTGGCATTGGCATTTTCTAAAGAAGGTGCCAATATTATAGTATCGGCTAGAAATGAACAAAAATTAAACCGTGTTAAAGGGCAATGTACAAATCCTGATAAAGTAAAAATACTTCCTTTAGATCTAACAGTTTTTTCTTCTTTTAATGAAAAGGTTACTGCAGCTTTAAAGTTTTTTAATGGTATTGACATTTTAGTAAATAATGGAGGTGTGAGTCAACGTTCTTTAGCAATAGAAACTCAATTCAAGGTTGATCAACAAATTTTTGAAGTAAATTATTTTGGTACAATCGGTTTAACCAAAGCACTTTTGCCTCATTTTATTGAGAAAGAAAATGGACAAATAGTTGTAATCAGTAGCGTAATGGGAAAATTAGGAACGCCTTTACGAAGTGCTTATGCAGCATCTAAACACGCATTACACGGTTTTTTTGATAGTTTAAGAGCCGAAATGTTCAATAAAAATATTGATGTGACCATTATTTGTCCGGGTTATGTGATGACAGATGTTTCTAAAAATGCGCTAACTGGCGATGGTAGTAAATTCAATAAAATGGATGATGCCACGGCAAAGGGTTTAAAACCCGAAGAATTGGCAAAAAAGGCATTAAAAGCTATCAGCAAAAAAAAGGAAGAGGTTATTATTGCCGGTTCAAAAGAAACCGCTGCGATTTATTTAAAAAGATTTTTCCCATCGGTCTTATCAAAAATAGTAAGAAAAGTTAATGTAACATAAAAAAATTAGTTCAAAGAAATATCGCTACCCTTTAATAAATTACCGAGATCATCTTCAGTTATATTGGTTTTTAGACCTATCAGAACTAATTCATCATCAGTTTTTACATCTAAAACAATTTCTTTTATTTTATTTTTTTGTTCTAAGGCATATATTTTTATTTTGTCACCATCATCTTTAATCGTTATTAAATTATCAAAGTCTGATCTTTTAATGAACTTTTTAAATTTTGTAGTCATTTCTTGGGTATTATCAGTAAAAACCAAAATTTTAACATGTTTTGCTTTTTTTAGCAACGGTTTAACTTCTTCATAATCATCATCATCTAAAAAAGTTCTTACAATAGAGCTATTTAAACCCATTGAAAAATCTGATTCTTTTTGATTGTCTTGATAAAAATCATTAAAAGAAGTTTGTGTAGCACAAGAAGTAAGTAATACTAACGATAATATAAAAATTATTTTTTTCATCTTTTGTTTTTATAGTACGACGAGTTAAATGGAGTTTTGTAACAAACTATTTAAAAACCAAATTGGTTTGAATAAAAAACCTGCAAAGTTTTTAAACTTTACAGGTTTAGATTCCCCCTGATTTTCAGACTTCCAATTGCGACCTTTTTAAGGTAATTCTATCACAAAAGTTCGTTTGCTAAATTAGCCAACTCAGACCTTTCACCTTTTACTAATTTAATATGAGAAAATAATGCATTCCCTTTTAATCGATCAATTAAATAGGTTAATCCGTTACTTTGTTCATCCATATATGGTGTATCAATTTGGTTGATATCACCTGTAAAGATCACTTTAGTGCCTTCACCAGCACGAGTGATGATGGTTTTAACTTCGTGAGGTGTTAAATTTTGTGCCTCATCAATGATAAACATAACATTTGATAAGCTTCTACCCCTTATAAAAGCAAGAGCTGTAATGGTTAAAGTACCAGATTCTTGCATATCTTTTAATATCTTACTTTTTTTCTCGTTAGACTTGAATTGTTTTTTGATGAAAGTTAAATTATCCCAAAGTGGTTGCATATAAGGGGATATTTTATCATCAGCATCACCGGGTAAAAAACCAATTTCACGATTACTTAACGGGATAATTGGTCGGGCTAATATGATTTGATCATATTTATTTTTTTGCTCTAAGGCAGATGCTAAAGCCAATAATGTTTTTCCGGTACCAGCAACGCCTTCTAAAGCTACAAGTTTTATTTCATCGTTTAGCAATGCATTCAGACCAAAAGTTTGTTCTGCATTTCGTGGTTTTATTCCGTAAACATATTTCTTTTCTACTTTTTCAATCTTATCAGTTTTACTATTATATCTTGCCAGAACTGAATTGGTACAATTATTTAAAATATAGTACCCATTGGAAATTTTTTGTTTGCCCAATAAACCAGATTCATCAATATAGTTTTTTTGATAAATGTCTTTAATTACTTCAGCATCAATATCATCAATTATAGGTAAACCTTTAGAAAAAGTTTGAATATTTTTTACTTTACCTGTTTCATAATCTTCAGCTGGTAAACCTATAGCTTTTGATTTTATCCTTAGGTTGATATCTTTAGTTACCAAAATAACAGTAGCATTTTTCTCTTCATTTTTTAAAGAGATCGCTGCATTGATAATTTTATTATCATTTTTACCTTTTTTATAAACCTCTTCTGCATCAATATTTAAATTAGGTGTATGCATGACTACTTTGAGTTTACCTTTATTTTTTCCTAATTTTATCCAATTTCCTAAACCTTTTTTACCGGATAGTTTATCTAGAAACCTTATAATTTCTCTGGCTTGAAAGTTTTTTGTTTCATTACCAATTTTGAAATTGTCCAGTTCTTCTAGAACTGTAATAGGTAATGCCACATCGTTCTCTTCAAAATTTGTAATAGAATTATGGTCGAATAATAATACCGAAGTATCTAAAACGTAGATCTTACGTTTCGTGTTGCTTTTCCTCATATAAAATTTTTTTAGGTTAAGGCATTGAGAATAAAAAAATATTCAGCTTAAACATTCTAAAAAAATACAAAAAATTAAAAAATAGTGCCTTGAGTTTTTGTTAGAATTAAATTAGATTTATCAACAAGTAGTTAACTAATTTATTATTTCATGAAGTCATCTTTTAAATTTAAAAAATTTAAGTTAAACTACTATAGAATCAGCTAGTTATTAATTATTTTCTTTTCTTCTAGATCTAATACTTTCAATAATAACAGTTGATAAAATAAGTAAGCCTCCCCAAAATGTATTCCAAGTTGGTATTTCATTTAGGAAAAAGTAAGCAATTACAATTCCAAAAATGGGTTGGATACTGCTGATTATGCTAGCCGTACTCACTGTAAAATATTTTAAGCTTTGTAAAAATAAAGTATGACCAATTGCTGTCGTTAGGAGTGCTAAAAGTAAAACAGCTGGGAATTGTGTTTGTATACCTGAAGTATCCATAATAAAAAGAGTAGGGAATAATACAATACTCAATATAAAAATTTGATAAAACATAAGCATCGAACCATTATAAGTGGCTGCATGTTGTTTTAAAATCAATAACCTTAATGAATAGAATAAGGCAGAGAGCATACCCAAAAGAATGCCTTTTAACTGT
>JAUWUU010000044.1 GCA_030617765.1 Flavobacteriia bacterium
TGCCCAAACCAATAGTATATACTTTAATTCCCAGATCTTTTGCTAGATCGGTTGCTGTTTTTGGATCAACAAATCCTGAATTATTTACACCATCAGTCAATAGAATAATTACTTTACTTTTAGCTTTACTATCTTTTAATCGATTAACCGCCGAACCTAATCCCATACCAATAGCTGTTCCATCTTCTATTTCTCCCCAATGTATCTTTCTAATCGTATTTAAAACGATACGCTTATCACTGGTAATTGGTGTTTGAGTAAAGCTTTCTCCCGCATAAACAACAATACCGATTCTGTCATTAGGCCGTTGACTTACAAATTTTGATGCTACTGATTTTAATGCTTCTAAGCGATTAGGCTTTAAGTCTTTTGCCAGCATACTTGCCGAAACATCAATCGCCATAACAACATCAATACCCCTTGTTGTTTTGGTTTTTTTGCTTACTTCAACAGTTCTTGGACGAGCCAAAGCTATTATTAATGATGAAATTGCCAGTATTCGTAAAAAAATAAGCAAAGGTTTTAATTTTGCCAATATATTTTGTTGTGCAAATCCTTTAGTGTCAGATATTTTTAAATACGCACTATCTTTTTTTCGGGTAAAGTAAATCCATGCTGTTATGATCGGTAAGATCAAAAACAACCAAAAGAATTCTGGATTTAAAAACTCTAAATTACTCCCCATCATTTTCTTCTTTTTTTTCTACTTTAGGATGCATTTTTTCAATTATCGTTTCAGCATCTTTTCTATGTAGATCGGTCGTGTTTAATAAAGGTTTTGATTTTGCAAATTTTACTAAATCGGCCTCTTGTAATAATCTTTTTAATTTTGATACAGTTTCTTTCGGAATATTCAAATTGCTACTATCATTAAAATCGGTTATCGTTTCTATCAATTCGTCAGTTGTAGATTCTAATGCCGGAATATTAAGATCTTTTTCAATAAAGGATCTAATAATATCTGTTAATTCAACATAGTACAATTTAATCCTGTTTTGTTGTAAAAGGTTTTTATTGTCTAATTCTTTTAATCTTTGTTTTGCTAAGTCAAATGGCGGTATTTTTTCTTCAATTTCTTCTTTTGTAGGTTTTTTTCTTCGAATGAAATATACAATCACAGCTATTAACAATAACAAACCTAACAACCACCATAAATAATTTTTATAATCATCAAAAGTATAAGGTTCTTTTTTGATAGTTTTGATGGGATACATTTTTTGTTTGATTGTATCAACAGTAATATTAGATACATCAATAAAAATTGAATCTACCAAATAAGAAATATCATTAATTAAGACGGATTGCTTTGGTATCATATACCTACCACTATCAAAAGAAGTCAGGATATATTTTCTAAAAAATTTATTTTTAACTGAATCAATATCAAAAGCTTCCACCAATTCGATTCTTTTTAAACTATCCAGATTTAATTTTGGGAAGAAGATTTCATTTACAGAATCTTTATCAGCAAAAATTTGATATTGGATCTGTTCTCCAATTCTAATTTTTGTAGTATCTACCTTTACGGATACCTGTGCATTGGCAACAAAGCTTATCATAAAAAAGATCATTATTAAATGATAATTTTTAAGAAAACCTTTTATTAAAAAGTTTTGAAGAATGGATTTATATTTTAAATTAATTTTAAACATTCAACTTATTCATAGTTATATTTTTTAATTTCTTCTTTTAAAATAGCTCAATAATTTTTTTACATAACCTTCATCAACTCGCGTACTAATAGTACCGGCACCACTACGACTAAAAACATTTTGATAATAATCTACATGCTGTAAATAATTTGCCCTGTATTTAGTTCTTACTTTTTTCGAGTTGGTATTTACTAAAATTGTTTTACCTGTTTCAGTGTCCTGCATTGGAACCATTCCTAATTTTGGAATTTCAGTCTCGTATTTATCATATATCCTGATTCCGGTAACATCGTGTTTTTTAGCTACAATTTTTAATGCATTTTCATAGTTATCATCTATAAAATCTGATAAAATAAAAACAATAGCTTTCTTTTTCATCACATTTGAAAAATAACGCAAAGCATGTGATATGTCAGTTTTTTTACTTTTCGGATGAAATTCAATTAGCTCTCTAATAATTCTTAAAACATGTGTTTTTCCTTTTTTTGGAGGAATAAAAAGCTCAATTTCATCAGAGAATAATAATAATCCTACTTTATCATTATTTTGAATTGCCGAAAAAGCTAATGTTGCGCTTATCTCAGTAATTATATCTCGTTTGAAGTGTTGTGATGTACCAAAAAATTCTGAAGCACTAAGATCAACCAATAACATCATAGTCAGCTCGCGCTCTTCTTCAAACACTTTAACAAAAGGTTCATTATAGCGGGCTGTTACATTCCAGTCGATTGATCGGATATCATCACCAAACTGATATTGGCGTACCTCAGAAAAAGTCATACCACGCCCTTTAAATGAACTGTGATATTCTCCTGAAAAGATATGATCAGACAAACGTCTTGTCTTTATCTCAATCTTTCTAACTTTTTTAAGTATTTCTTTAGTATCCATTTTCAAGTAAAAAGGATAAAGTAAAAAGGATAAAGTAATTTTAAGTGAATTATTACTTCACTTTTAACTTTTAACTTTTAACTTTTTCCTTGTTTAAGGCACTTCTATTTCATTTACAATTTTGTTGATAATATCTTCTGAAGTGATATTTTCAGCTTCGGCTTCATAGGTAATACCTATTCTATGACGAAGCACATCATGAACAACGGCTCTGATGTCTTCAGGTATTACATAGCCACGACGTTTGATAAAAGCATAACATTTTGATGCCATTGCCAAACTGATACTTCCCCTTGGAGAAGCTCCAAAACTTATTAAAGGTTTGATATCCGGTAAACGGTAATCATCAGGATAACGTGTGGCAAAAACAATATCAAGTATATATTTTTCAATTTTTTCATCCATATAAACTTCATTCACCAATTTTCGTGCATTTAAGATCTGATCTAATGATACTACGGGGTTGATCTTTGCAAAAGAACCTTTAAGATTTTGGCGCATAATTAGTTTTTCATCATCCATTTTAGGATAATCAATAACTGTTTTTAACATAAAACGGTCAACTTGTGCTTCAGGTAAAGGGTATGTTCCTTCTTGCTCAATTGGATTTTGCGTAGCCATTACTAAAAATGGTTCATCTAATTTAAAAGTTTCATCTCCAATAGTTACCTGATGTTCTTGCATGGCTTCTAATAAAGCTGATTGTACTTTTGCCGGCGCACGGTTTATCTCATCAGCTAAAACAAAATTAGCAAATATGGGACCTTTTTTTATAGAAAAATCATTTACTTTCATATTGTAAATCATTGTTCCAGTAACATCAGCAGGCAATAGATCAGGTGTAAATTGAATTCTACTAAAAGAACCTTCTACAGCCTTAGCGAGCGAATTGATTGCCAGAGTTTTGGCTAAACCAGGTACACCTTCTAATAAAATATGCCCATTACCTAACAAACCTATTAACAACCTTTCAATCATATGTTTTTGCCCTACAATTACTTTGTTCATTTCTAATTGAAGTAGGTCGACAAAAGCACTTTCTTTTTCAATCTTTTCGTTGATTGCTCTAATATCAATATTTGATTTTTGTTCTTCCATAACTAGTATAAAATTTCATATTTTTAGCGAAACAAAACTACATTTTAATGCAATTTTAAGTTGTTAAAATATGGTTAAAATTAAAGGTGCGATAATAATTCAATATTTTTAAATCAAAAAACCGAGTTTTACTCGGTTTTTATCATCAATATTGTTCATCTTTATTTGGAAAGTTCCTGGTTTTTACATCAGAAATATAACGTTTAAAAGCATCGCCCATTTCAACATATAGATCTAAGTATCTTCTTAAAAATCTTGGACTAAATTCATGGGTCATCCCCAGCATATCATGTGTTACCAATACCTGACCGTCAACACCACCACCTGCACCGATTCCAATAACAGGAATACTTAAACTTTTTGCTACTTCTTCAGCCAATTTTGCAGGAACTTTTTCTAAAACCAAAGCAAAACATCCTAACTCTTCTAATAATTTCGCGTCTTCTTTAAGTTTTATAGCTTCTTCCTCTTCTTTAGCTCTTACAGTATAAGTGCCAAATTTATAAATTGATTGAGGTGTTAATCCCAAATGCCCCATTACAGGAATTCCTGCTGTTAATATTCTTGAAATTGATTCGCCAATCTCTTTACCTCCTTCTAATTTTACTGCATGTCCGCCAGACTCTTTCATAATTCTAATAGCTGAATCCAATGCATTTCTTGAGTTTCCTTGATAAGTTCCAAACGGAAGGTCAACAACAACCAGCGATCTTTCAATTGCTCTGATCACAGAAGAAGCATGATAAATCATCTGATCTAAAGTAATAGGCAAAGTAGTTTCATAACCAGCCATAACATTAGAGGCGGAATCGCCTACTAAAATGATATCAATACCTGCATGATCTACAATTTTAGCCATGGTATAATCATAAGCTGTTAACATGGCAATTTTTTCACCATTGGCTTTCATTTCAAACAACGATTTGGTTGTAATTCTTTTATATTTTTTTTTGGCTGCGGACATATTATAATAATTTAAAAAGCGAAATTAATGATTATTTTTCATTGTCAATCTTTACTTCTTTGATAAGATTTGGAAAAATTGCTGGTGCGAGATTCTTAGTGGGTTCATATAAAACTGACTCTTGAACTTTTGATTGCTCTACAAAAGGTATTGATTTGTTTAATTTGCTAAAAATCATCAATACAACACTTACAATTAAACCAACTTTTAACAACCCAAATAACGCACCTAAAAATTTATTTAAAAATCCTAATGCAATACTTTCGGCAATTTTAGTAAAAACTTTTCCCAGGATTGAAATTAGAACTAGGATGATAATAAAAGTTCCGGCAAAAGAAACCAATTGCATCATTGAGGCATCCCAGCTTACATAATTTTTTAAAAAATCAGATAAAAAATATGAAAAGTGAACTGCTCCGTAAATACCTAGAACCAATCCGGCAAGTGAAGTTATTTCAACAATAAAGCCGTTAAAATAACCTCTAATTATACCAAAAGCTAATAATAAAGCAATAACAATATCTATATAGTTCATAATAATTTGAGTGTTTTTTAAATTTCAACAATATTAATATCTTGATCGATATAAACCAAAAGTTTTTTTGAGACTGAAAAATTCATTTTATTCAAGACGGTTGCATACGAATTGATTTGATGAATATGTTTACTTTCCTGATTACCGGTTTTATAATCAATTATGGTTACTTTGTTATTTTTGTGAAAGATCAATCGATCGGGGATTAGTATCTGTTTGTCTTCATTAACAATTTCTCTTTCGTTATAAATAACAGAATTTTTTTGATAATATTCATTTAAGTTGGGATGCGTTACCAATTTGTGTAAAATGTCTTTTATCAAAAAGGATTCTTTTTTATTTAATATACCCTTACCGGTAAACTGATCAACAATTTTATCAATATTATCTTCTATAATCACTTTTGCCATTATTTCATGGATAATATTTCCGTATTTGATCGCTTTTTTTCTATCGGAATCCCACAATAATGCAGAATTGGCAACTATTGTAATCTTGTGATCTTGCCAGGGAGTACTAATAAATTCTTTTTGGTCAATTGAAAGCACTTCAGATTCTGTATTTACTTTTTTATCTTTTATAATATTATTTATACCAAACTCATATAAATATTTTTCTTCTTGCCACTTCCCGGTTTCTTTTATAAACGATTTCAAAAAATGAGCACTAGTATTCATTTCTCCTATGGCCTCATTTTCAGAGATTATATACAATTGCTCTACAGCCCTAGTAAAAGCAACATATAATAAATTAAAATTATCAAGTTCAATTTGTTCCAATTGCTCTTGAAAAATATTTTCCCCCTCTAATCCTGTGTTTTTAATAGCTGCAGTTGAACTGATATAAAAACTATCAAAACCAAAGTTATTTTCAAAATTACTAAGGTTATACCACGCTTTACTGCTTTTATTTACGTCATAGATTTTAAGATCATAAGGAAAAATTACAACTCTATATTCCAGTCCTTTGGATTTATGTATGGTAGAAATTTTAACTGCATTTTTATTTTCGGAAGATGCGATATTTAATTTGTCTTTTTTAAGTTTCCAATAGGCTAAAAATTCGTTAGTACTCTGCGATTTTTGTTGTGAAAATTTAAATACTTCATCTAAAAAAAATTGTAAATAAGCATCAGATTTTTCTGTTAGACTGAAACTCCTGATGATTTGTTCAATACTCTCATACAGCGGCATATATAAAAAACTTGAAGCATCATAATAAATTTGATGTTTTTCTAGTTCTTTAAAAAATATATTAAAATTTTTATTGATTAGATCTGATATAAAAATATGTTTAGCTCCTTTAATCTTTAAATGAGAATGTAAAAAATAAAGTAGATTGAATTTTGAGTTTTTATCTTTATCTTCAATTAAATAATATAATAAATTGATGATAAAATCAACCTTTTCATCATTTTTTAGGAGTAGTGTTTCCGAACTAATTATTGAAATACCTTGTTGTGACAGATAATTGGCAATAGTTTCACCATGCTGATTTTTTCTAACAAGAATACAGATCTCATTTCTGTCAATTTTACCATCAAGTTCATAAATGATCTTAGCTACTTTTTCAGGAATAATTTCAGATCGTTGTTCTTCATTGAGTTTTCCTTCTATAAAGTCAATATTAACATACCCTCCTTTTTTATTTTGGATTTTTTGATTATTTCCGGTTTTATATAGATCAATATGAGAATTCTTTATAAAATGTTTTGAAGAATGGGTAAAGAAATTATTATTAAAGTCAATTATTTTAGAAAAACTGCGATAATTAGTCTCTAGATCTTTTACTTTTTTTGGAATGTAAAAAGGGTTTGAATTAGATTCTTCACAAGAATTATCTGTTTTATTTTTATCAGAAGCCAGACAAATGAATTGTTCGGGTTTTCCTCCTCGCCATCTGTAAATGGACTGCTTGGCATCACCAACCAAAAGCAAACCTGAATCTTCTTGTGCTAAAGCATTGGCAATCAGAGGAATTAAATTTTGCCATTGCAAAACGGAAGTATCTTGCATTTCATCAATAAAAAAATGTTTGAATCTTTCACCAATTCGTTCGTAAATAAAAGCTGCGGGTTGTTCTATCAAATGTTTGCTGATAATTTGGTTAAATTCAGCAATAAATTTGATGTTATTCTCTTCTTTGATCTCATTTAAAGATTTGTTTAATTCGCTTAAAACTGCCAAGGGTGTAAGTCCGTATAACAATAACTTATTTAAGCTATAAGAATTATACAAATCCTCAGAATGATTGTAGAAGTTTAATAATTCAGGTAAAATACCATTGATCAATGATTTAATTTTTTCCGGTTTTGAGTTTGCAAAAAATGTATTTTCTTCAATACGTTCTTTTAATTTACTTTGTTCAAAAAACTTTACCTTTTGTAGGTTACTTGATAAATTAACAAAATGATTTGGTAACATTGAACGGTAAAAATCTTTATAATTTAGGCCTGCTTCATCAATAATTGATAAAGCTTTTTCACCTGTTTCTTTAAATTCATTTTCAATTTCCTTCTTTTGTTTTATCAAATATTTTTTAAAATTTAAAAAATCAGCAATATTTCTTTTTTGTAATTTTTCTAATTCAACAGCATCATTTTCATTTAAAAGAATTTTTGAAACTTTGTTCAAATCATTAGAAACGTCCCATGACTTATCATCATCAGCCTGTTGCAAGGCGTAATCAATTAAGATTTTTGAGATATTTTTATCGATTCCTATTTGAGAGATCACATTTTCTACAGCTTCATTTAACCAGGGTTCGGGATCCATTTCAACTTCAAAATTAACTGACAAACCCAGATCTAATGCAAAAGCCCGAATTAGTTTATGTGTAAAAGTGTCGATAGTATTGATGTTGAAAGCAGTGTAATTTTGTAAAATAGCATTTAATATATTTTTAGCTCTATTTTGAAGAACCTCCTCATCTATTCCTGTTTCATCAACCAAGATTGGCAATATTTCATTTTTATTAGCCATTGAAATTTCACGTAAATTTGTAATTATACGTTCTTTCATTTCGGCAGCAGCTTTATTGGTAAAAGTTATGGCAAGTATATTCTGAAACAAAAATTTATCATCAGATTGGAATAAAATTTTTAAATATTCCTTAACCAAAGTAAAGGTTTTTCCACTTCCCGCAGAGGCATTATAAACTTGAAAGACAGCTTGATCTTGCACTGAAATTATTTTAAGTAAAAGTAGTAAAAAATCAATTTAGAAAATAGTTTACTTTAGCTTTGTCTTAAAAATGGATAAACTTTTTATGGAGAAAATGAATAAAAAATGAAAATGATTAAGAAAGTATTAAAATTAGTTATTACACTTTTTCTTATTCCTGTTGTATACTTGCTTCTATCATTGATCTTAACATTTATTCCGGTAAACGGTAATAATGATTATATAGAAAAGAATAATTCTATTTTTTTAAATTCAAATGGTATTCATTTAGATATTATTATTCCAAAAGATCAAATTGACTCATACCTTTTAGATGGACTAGAATATTCTAAAAAAGATAAATATTTTTCATTTGGTTGGGGAGATAAAAAATTTTATTTCAATACACCAACCTGGAATGATCTAACATTTAATAATGCTTTTAAAGCTATATTTATAAATAACTCAACGTTAATTCATTTAACCAAATATTCAACAATTCAAAAAGACTGGGTAGAAATAAAAGTAAATCAAGATCAATTATATAAGATCAATCAGTATATCAACAAAACATTTAATATTGACACATTTGATGAAAAAGTATTATTGAAGAGCAAAGGTTATACAAGAGATGATGATTTTTATGAGGCTTTGGGTAGTTTTTCAATATTTAAAACTTGTAATAGTTGGGTTAATTCAGGCTTAAAAAAAAGCGATATAAAAGCTTGCTTATGGACACCTTTTGATTTTGGTCTGATCAATATGCATAAATAAGTATTCTTTTTGTAATTTTGGTTTTTTAGAATTTACACCAATTTAATAATCAATTTTTCACTTAATAATAAATATTTCAAAACCAAAGAATATGAAAAATATACTTTTCCCTTTTTTACTTATTGCTTTTTTTTATCAAAGCAATGCACAACATTCAATTATTCCTATTCCTGTAAATTATGTAGCGAATAACAATGAATTTATTCTTGATGATCAAGTGAGTTTAAATCTACAAACCAAAGATGAACAAGTAAAGAAATATACTGAACAATTTCAACATTTTTTAAAGGAAAACGGTATAAATAATGATGTTTCAACAACAAAGAAAGGCAAAAAAACTATTGATATAATTATCAATAAAAAATTACAAACGGAACTTGGAAATGAAGGATATACATTAGAAGTTAATCAGAATACAATAAAATTGACAGCTTATGAATCTGCAGGTATTTTCAATGGTTTTCAAACTTTAAAACAATTAATTCCTATTGAAACTATTTCTTTAGATAATAATGCTTTAAACCAGATCATAATTAAAGGTTGTAAAATTACAGATTACCCTCGTTTTGGTTGGCGTGGACTTATGTTAGATGTTAGTCGCCATTTCTTTTCTGTTGAAGATGTTAAGGCATATATTGATCAAATGTCTCAATATAAATACAATGTATTTCATTGGCATTTAACGGATGATGAAGGTTGGAGAATTGAAATTAAATCATTACCAAAATTAACCGAGGTTGGTGCATGGAGAGTAGAAAGGTATGGAAGATTTGGCGAAGATCGTGAAGCTCCTAAACCTGGAGAAAAAACTCCTTATGGAGGTTTTTATACTCAAGAACAAATTAAAGATATCGTAAAATATGCTGCTGATAGAAATGTTACAATTGTACCTGAAATTGATTTTCCAGGTCATAGTATGGCTGCTTTAGCTGCTTACCCGGAACTTTCCACAAAAAAAGAACCAAAGTCTGTTAGTCCGGGATTCAAATTTGCCGAATGGTATGATGGTGGGACATTCAAAATGCTTATTGAAAATACGCTAAACCCGGCAGATGAAAATGTTTATGATTTTGTTGACAAAGTTTTTACAGAAGTTGCCGCACTTTTCCCTGGAGATTATATTCATATGGGGGGTGATGAATGCTACCATGGATATTGGGATGAAGATCCTAAAGTTCAACAATTTATGAAAAAGAATAAAATAAAGAACAGTCATGAATTGCAAAGCTATTTTGTTAAAAGAGTAGAAAAAATTGTTAGTAGTAAAGGTAAAAAAATGATAGGATGGGATGAAATATTGGAAGGTGGTTTGGCTGATGGTGCTGCTGTAATGAGTTGGCGTGGTATGAAGGGTGGTATTGAAGCTGCAAAAATGGGACATGAAGTGGTAATGACACCTACAACCTATGCTTATTTAGATTATACTCAAGGTGATCACAGTGTTGAAAACCCAATTTATGCTAACCTAAGTCTTGAAAAAGCTTATAGTTTTGAACCGGTTCCTGAAGGAGTAGATGCAAAATATGTTTTGGGAGGGCAAGGAAATCTATGGACAGAAGTTATTCCTAATCTACAGTTCGCTTATTATATGACCTATCCTCGTGCTTTTGCTATAGCAGAAACATTATGGAGTCCGAAAGAAAATAAAAATTTGGATAGCTTTATCAATCGTATTGAAAATCATTTTGACAGATTTGATGCCGAGAACACCAATATTTCTAAAGCTGTATATGATCCTAAAGTAAAGGTTTATCTAAAAGATAATAAATTAATGTGCGAACTAAATAACTCAGTACCAGAAACTGAAATATTTTATTCCATTGATAATACTTATCCTGTAAAATTTGCTGAAAAATATGATGGCCCTTTTGAAATTCCTGTTGGCAAACTAAATTTATGTACACAAACATTCCAAAATGGAAAAGCAATAGGAAGAGAATTATTAATTCCTAGAACTGAATTAGAAAAAAGAGCAGGTAAATAATGTTAATTTTATGAATTCAATAAAATTTAAAATAGAAATATTTTCTTCGATAAGAATTAAAATCTTTTTATTGGTTTTTATCTTTCCTTTTATTGTCATTTCACAATCAAAGGGTATTGCTGAACGAATTGGCTTTGATAATAACACAAAACTTTTGATCATTCATGCTGATGATATTGGTCTGGCACATTCAGTTAATACAGCAACCATTAAGGCATTTGAAGGTAAAGGAATAAACTCAGCCAGTATTATGGTGCCTTGTCCATGGTTTTCAGAAATCGCAGCTTATGCCAAAGATCATACTGAATATGATTTTGGTTTACATTTAACCTTAAATGCAGAATGGAAGAATTATCGTTGGGGAGGTGTGTCTCCTGCTACTGAAATACCTAGTTTATTAGATAAAAATGGATTTTTTTACCGTTCAGTTAAAGAAGTGGTTGAGCATGCTAATCCTATAGAAGTTGAAAAAGAATTAATCGCACAAGTTGAAAGAGCCCTTGCTTTTGGCGTAAAACCAACACATTTAGACAATCATATGGGAAGTCTTTTTGCCACTTCCGAACTTTTTCAGATCTATCTTAAAATTGGAAAAATATATGATCTACCAGTTTTTATTCCTATGGCTGTTAAAGAGCGTTATCCAGAATTAGTTAAATTGATTGATGAACAAAAAGCTATAGTTGATAATTATATGATGATGAATACCAATCGACCTGTGATTGAATGGAATGAATTCTATATTGATATCGTTCAGCAATTAAAACCCGGATTAAATGAATTGATTGTTCATCTAGCAATAGATAACAGCGAAATGCAGGCAGTAACAATTGATCATGCTGATTTTGGTTCAACCTGGCGACAAAACGACCTAAATACTTTATTGAGCAAAGAATTTAAAGATGCTTTAAAAGAAAATAATATAAAATTGATCACTTGGAAAGAGATTGGCAATTTAGTTGATAAAAGACAAGGGAATTAGAATACGTTTATATTGGATTACAAAACCTAAAAAATTAACCTCCAAATCTGCGCCACTAAAAAAGTAACTACAAAACCCATAATCAAAGGCAAAATAGATGCAATAATTGTCCATTTTAAACTTTTAGTTTCCTTATAAATAGTATAAATCGTCGTACTACAAGGATTGTGCAATAAACTAAATAACATTACATTAATTGCAGTTAGTAAAGTCCAACCACCTGCTTTTAAAATATTGGCAGTTTCATTGGCTGAATCAAGTTCAAACATAACTCCGGCACCTTCGCCTCCAGAAATTCCAGTAACTAAAACTGTTAACATTAATATGGTAGGAATTACAATTTCGTTAGCAGGTATAGCCACAATGTAAGCTAACAAAATAACGCCATTAAGTCCTAAAAGAAAACCAAAACCATCTAACGAGTTTATGACCAATGCGGCAATACTTTCACCGCCAATAGTAATATTTGAGATTAACCAAATAGCAGCTCCTGCAGGTGCAGCAAAAATTATGGCACGCCATAGAACAATTAAAGTCCTGTCAATGATAGAGGTATAAACTGTTTTCCAAAAACGTGGAGGTCGATAGGGAGGTAATTCTAGGTTAAATGTAGAAACTTCTCCTTTTAATATGGTTTTTGATAATGCCCAGGAGCTGAAAAACATGAAGAAAATTCCTAAAATAGCAATTCCAATAACAGCGCTAACTGAAGCAAAACCTGATAGTGAACTAGGCACAACTGCCCCAATAAAAATAGAGGCAATTAGGATTTGCGTTGGCCAACGTCCATTACACAAAGAAAAATTATTGGTGATAATAGCAATCAATCTTTCTCTGGGACTATCAATAATTCTGGTGGCTACTACTCCTGCAGCATTACAACCAAAACCCATACTCATGGTTAAGGCTTGTTTACCATGAGCACCTGATTTTTTAAACAAATAGTCTAAGTTAAAAGCAACTCTTGGTAAATACCCAAAATCTTCAAGTAGTGTAAACAATGGAAAAAATATCGCCATTGGTGGTAACATTACTGCTATCACCCAAGCAACAGCCAAATAAACGCCATCAATTAAAAATCCATCCAACCACCAAGGCATTCCAATATTTGCAGCAAAACCCTTTAATATAGGATGAATATTATCCAAAAATAAATTGGCAAGCATTGATGAAGGGTAATTGGCTCCAATAATTGTTATCCAAAGTATTAGTCCCAAGATTAAGAACATAATAGGAAATCCCCATATTTTACTGGTAACAATATTGTCAATTTTACTATCCAGACGAAATTGTTGTTTTTTGTCATCAGTTTGAACAGTATTTTTCACTATTTCAGAAGCATCAGCATAAATTCCTTCTGCAAGATGATCGTGAAAATCATCGCCAATTTTCCAACGCAGATCATTTGATAATGCTATAATATTTTCTACAGAATTTTTTTTCATACTTTTTTAATTCAACTCTCCAGCTTGTAAGGCATTAATAATTTGGGTATCTCCTTCTAACAATCTAAATGCTATCCATCTGCTATTGGGTATTGTTGGAAACTCTTTTTCAATTTCAGCACTTAATTTATTGACTGCTTTTTGTATGTTCTTAGGCACATTTTTAATACGATGAGGTTTACAAATTATTTTCCCATTTGCCACTTCAGTAATCGTTTTTATCAATTCGGGAATGCCTTCATTAAATCTGGCGCTGGTTGGAACAACAGGAATACCAAGATCTCGTGCAAGTGCTCGTTCGTCAATTTTAATATGGTTGCGTTTTGCCTCATCCATTAAATTCAAACATAAAACAGCTTTGTCTGTAATTTCTAAAACTTGTATCACCAAATTCAAATTTCTTTCCAACCTACTGGCATCAACTATGATTACAGTTACATCCGGTTTACCAAAAAGAATAAAATTTCTGGCAACTTCTTCATCTTCTGAAGTTGAAAGTAAAGAGTATGTTCCGGGCAGATCAACCAATTTGTATTTTTGATCGTTATATTCAAAGGCTCCTTCAGCTCTTGTAACTGTTTTTCCCGGCCAATTTCCAGTATGTTGACGCAAACCTGTCAAAGCATTAAAAACGGTACTTTTTCCTGTATTTGGATTCCCGGCTAGTGCTACAACAAAATCAAAATTTTCTGTATTTACACCTAATTTTTTTAAACCTTTAGCATTATATTGTGGACAACCGTTACAATCACTATTCACTTTATTATCCATACCCTACAATTTATTTATAAGTATTTTTGATGCCTGATCATTTCGTAATGCGATAGAAGTTCCTTTTATCAAATATGCTTTTGGATTCCCCAAAGGACTTTTTAGATCAATTTTTATAGATGTACCTTTAACAAATCCAAGATCTAATAATCTTCTTCTACTGTCTCCTCTGATCTCTTTAGAAATACCCGCTATATTAGCAATTTCATTTATTTTTAAACTTGATAATCTACTTGTGTTTTCTTCTTCAGCAACATCTTTTTCAAAAACATCAACGGTAATATTTGCAGCAACAATTGGTGCCAAAATAAAATCTTCACCCTCAGCATAAAAAATAATTCTTTTCGGATTATTTTCAACAACTCTTAATTGGGAGCCAATATGTATGTTTTCGGCAAGAATTTGTTTGTAGATTACATCGGGTTCATCTTCAATATGGGTGATTCTCCCAACGGAATTAACAGCTAGAGACGATAAAGCAACCCCTTTAAGCTTTGCAATTTTTCCCTGATTTGTGGGAATTGGATCACCATGAGGGTCATATAAAGGGTTTCCAAGTTGGTTTGCTAATAAATCGGTTTCTTTATGACTCAATCTATGTTCCATCAACTCAGCTCTACCATGCCATTCTACTTTGTCATAACCTGTTTTTTCAGCCAAATATTTTTCCCATAATCTATGCACTCTTACAATTCGCAAAGCATAATTTCTTCCGGATTCAGTCAGACTTAAGACATATCCATCAAATTTAATTAATTCTTTAATGGTCATCTTTTTTACAATATCAATTATCAAATTATCACTAAATTTTAAAACAGCTGTTAAACTGATAATATTTACTTCATTTCCAGAAATTTCATTGTGATATAAGTATTTTAAAACATCTTCAGTAACAGTTTTTTCATTGACTGTTATGTTGTTTTTAATGATCCAATACCAGCCTCTTCTCGGGCGAAACAAGAGAAACATTAATATCGAAACAAGCAAAAATATCAACAGGGCATATGTTGGACTATATGAACTCATCTTAAGATTTTAATATTTAAATTATCAGCAACTTTTTTAGAAATTACCAACTGATGTGTTTTAGTTTCTATATGGATTGAATTATCAAAAGGCTCAATGTCTATTACTTTAATTTGATCTCTAAGTGCTAGTCGTTTTTTATTTAAATATTTTAAAAACACATCTGATGAATCTTTTAAACTATCTAATGTGCCTTTTTGCCCAACTTTTATGTTCAATAAATTAACTGTTTTAGTTAATATTATTTTGCCGTCTTTATCGGGAATTGGATCGCCGTGGGGATCAAATTTTGGAAATTGTAAATAGGATTCTAAGTTATCTATGAGTGTATCCGATTTAATATGTTCTAATTGTTCTGCGATATCATGAACTTCATCCCAACTATAATTTAATTTTTTTACTAAAAAATGTTCCCATAACCTATGTTTTCTGATAACTTTTAAAGCAATTTTTTCACCCATTTCTGTTAGTTGTACCCCTTTGTATTTTTTATAGGTAAGCAATTCTTTAGCAGATAATTTTTTGATCATATCTGTAACCGATGAAGCTTTTGTATTGATTTTATCAGCAATTAAATTGGTATTAATTACAGTTTTCCTTCTATTTTGTAGGGTGTAGATCGTTTTTAAATAATTTTCCTCTGCTTGTGAAAACATCTTTTTGACAAATATAAAAATATATTTAGACTTATCTAAAAGTTAATTCATAAAAAATAACTATGAATACTATTGATAAATTAATTGAGTTTAAAGAAATATAAAAATGAAAATATTTTTGAATATTTTTTATCCTTATCATTACTCAAAAAAGACACGAATAGTAGTGGTAATTTTTTTAATTAACATTAATTTATCTAAAGAAGAAATGAAATAAATAAAAAATTATTTAAGTTTAATCACCTTCATGATCCTTTTTTGAAATTCTTCTAGATCATATTCATCTACATCCAGTTCAGCAGCTTTTCTTACGATGGCTTCTACATTTTTAACAGGAAAAGCCAAACCAGCAACAACTTTTCTCAAAGCTACAATTTCTCTTTTTCTAATTATATGATCGGCTTCAACCATTTTTAATAGATCATACAAACGTTCAATTCGCTCTTCACAATCAAGGTGAGCTATAGTAGGATAATTACTAGGATTTTTTAATATTTCCTGATATTTATCACT
>JAUWUU010000064.1 GCA_030617765.1 Flavobacteriia bacterium
AGATTTTAATAATCAAAACGAAAAACTAACGGGTTAATTTAAGGCTTCTATTGTTTAAAGATTGCTGTTCAGAAGGCTTTCTGAAGGATTCTTAGCGTTTTCCTTATATTTCGTTGTGACTTTTCAAACTAAGGATAGTCCCTTAAAGCTACGCCTAATATAAGAAAAATGCTAAGAACTGTGAATAATAGGAATAATCGAACTCAGGTTACAAGGTTATTTTAAACTTTACAGGTCATAAATACTAATGAAATAATATTATTGAAATTAGAGATAAGAAAGAAAGGCAGTTATTCTTTATCTTTAAAATATTTTGCTTTACGTAATTTTCCTTTACATTCACCAAAGCCAATTCTAATCTTATCATTTTTACAATAGCCTCTTAGAATTATAGTATCTCCATCTTTGATAAATTTTCGTTTACTACCATCATTCATCTTGATGGGTTTGGTTCCTTTCCACGTAAGTTCTAACATTGAGCCATAGCTACCCTCGGTTGAACCGGAAATTGTACCACTTCCGTAAAGATCGCCGTTAGAAATATTACAACCATTGACTGCGTGATGTGCAAGCTGCTGATATATAGTCCAATACATAGATTTAAAATTAGTATTACTAACAATGGTCTCAACTTCTTTTTTAGGTTTTATAGCAGCTTGTAATTTAATATCATAACTGTTATTACCTTCAAGTTGTAAATATGGCAAAGGTTTAGGATCTTGTTTCGGACTTTCAACTCTATAAGGCTGTAAAGCATCCATGGTCACAATCCATGGTGAAATTGTAGTTGCAAAGTTTTTGGCTAAAAATGGACCAAGAGGAGCATATTCCCATGCTTGAATATCACGTGCACTCCAATCATTTAAGAGTACCATTCCAAAAATATAATCTTCGGTTTCTTCAATAGGAATTTGTTTTCCGAGTTTATTGGCAACAGATGTTATAAATCCCATTTCGAGTTCAAAATCTACCAATTTAGAAGGGCCAAAAACAGGCTGTTTAGAACCCTTAGGGAATGATTGTCCATATGGGCGTCTGATTTTTTTACCGGAAATGACTATTGATGAAGACCTGCCATGATATCCCGCAGGTAAATGCAACCAGTTGGGTAAAAGTGCATTTTCAGCATCTCTAAACATTGTTCCCACATTAGTGGCATGTTCTTTACTTGAATAAAAATCTGTAAAATCACCTATAGCAACAGGCATGAGCATTTCAATCTCATTAATATCAAAGAGTATTTCGACAATATGTTTAGATTGATCTTTTAATTTAGTGTTTTCATTATCAAATAGATCAGCAATTCGATTTCTTACCAGGCGCCATGTTTTTCTCCCATCATCAATAAAATCATTAAGAGTATCCTGCATGAAAATATCATCAGTTAATGGGATACCTTCAAAATAACCTAATTGATGAAGTGCGGCCAGATCAATTGCATAATCACCAATTCTGGTACCAATAGTTACAATGTCATTTTTTGTTATAAATACACCAAAGGGAATATTTTGAATAGGAAAATCGGAGTTTTTATTAACTTTTAACCAGGACTTTCTTTTAGGATCGTTTGCAGTTATTTTCATAATAGTTAAATTAAAGGTTAAAAATATCTGATTAAAATAATTATATCAAATATAGAAGTTTATATTTAAATACGAAATGAATTTATTACTTTTGAAGTGCTTATTTAACTAAACTTAATCATTAAATAATTATGCAAAGGGATCAACAAATATTTGATTTAATTATACAAGAAAAAGAAAGACAGACCAATGGTTTAGAATTAATAGCTTCTGAGAATTATGTTAGTGAACAAGTATTAGAAGCTGCAGGTTCAGTTTTGACCAATAAATATGCAGAAGGTTATCCTGGAAAACGTTATTATGGGGGCTGTGAAGTTGTTGATGAAGTTGAGCAAATTGCTATAGATAGAGCCAAAGCTTTGTATGGAGCTGCTTATGCAAACGTACAACCTCACTCTGGTTCGCAAGCAAATGCCGCTGCTTATCAAGCAGTATTAAAGCCCGGAGATACAATTTTAGGATTTGATCTGTCGCATGGAGGGCATTTAACTCATGGATCTTCAGTAAATTTTTCAGGAAAATTATACAAACCAACTTTTTATGGAGTAGATAAAGAAACCGGAGTATTAAATTATGATAAAATTCAGAAAACTGCTGATGAAGTAAAACCACAATTGATAATTGCTGGTGCTTCTGCTTATTCTAGAGATATTGATTTTAAACGTTTTAGAGAAATTGCTGATAGTGTAGGAGCTATTTTACTGGCAGATATCTCTCATCCTTCCGGTTTGATTGCTAAAGGGATATTAAATGATCCAATGCCTCATTGTCATATTGTTACAACAACTACTCACAAAACTTTACGCGGGCCAAGAGGGGGGATGATCCTAATGGGAAAAGATTTTGAAAATCCTTTTGGAGAAAAAACACCCAAAGGAAAAACAAAAATGATGAGTACTTTATTAAACTCGGCTGTATTTCCTGGAATGCAGGGCGGACCATTAGAGCATATAATTGCAGCAAAAGCTGTTGCTTTTGGAGAAGCTTTGACCGATGAATTTTTATATTATCAGATTAGGGTTAAAAAAAATGCTGCAGCTATGGCAAAAGCATTTGTAGATAAAGACTATCAAATAATTTCAAATGGAACAGATAATCACATGATGCTGATCGATTTGCGAAATAAAAATATAACCGGAAAAGAAGCTGAAAATGCCTTGGTAAAAGCGGATATTACTGTCAATAAAAATATGGTCCCTTTTGATGATAAATCACCATTTATAACATCAGGAATTAGGATAGGAACTGCAGCAATAACAACACGGGGTTTAAAAGAAGAAGATATGAAGTTTGTTGTTGATCTGGTTGATGAAGCCCTTAATAATTTTGAAAATGAAGAGGTTTTAGAAAATATTGCAAAAAGGGTAAATACATTGATGCAAGATAGACCGCTCTTTGTTTGGTAAATAATAAATGAACTAAATCATTTGTTTTTAAGGCATTTAATCTTAAATTTATAGGATTAAATGCTTTTTTTATGGGCTCTCAAACAGTAAAAGAAATTTCTAGTCTACAGGAACGACAAGATTTTTTATCGCATTTATTGAATGACATCACTGCACTTGAAGTAATGATGGAGTTAGATATTTTCGAAAAAGGTGTTTATAGAGTTGGAGCTGAACAAGAGCTTTGTATCGTTGATAATAATTTTCGCCCTGCAAAAAATTCACTTAAGATCTTAAAAAATATTAAGGATAACCACTTTACAACAGAGATAGCTTTATTTAACCTTGAAATAAATTTAGACCCTGTAGTTTTAAGTGATCATTGTTTTTCAATATTAAAAAATCAGCTACAATATTTGCTGGATATTGCGCATGCTGAAGCAAAAAAAGTTGATAATAATAAGATAATACTTACTGGAATTCTTCCTACGCTTAAGAAAAAAGATCTAAAATTTGAAAATATTACACCTTTAAAAAGGTATATTACACTTAATAATTCCCTAAAAAAAATTAGGGGTAATGATTTTAGACTACATATTAAAGGGGTTAATGAATTAATTGTTACTAGTGAATCAATATTATTTGAGGCGAGTAATACTAGTTTTCAAATTCATTTACAGTTAGACCTTGATAAAATAGTTGATCAATATAATTGGGCTCAGGCAATAGCTGGCCCAGTTTTAGCAGCTGCAACCAATTCGCCATTGTTAATTGGAAGAGAATTATGGAGTGAAACCAGAATTGCTTTATTTCAGCAGAGTGTTGATCTGAGAAATAGATCTTATCATTTGCGCGAGCAAAAAGCAAGAGTTTCTTTTGGAACAGGATGGGTGAAAAATTCAATATTAGACTTATATAAGGATGATATTTCAAGATATACACCTATTTTAACAAGTGATTTTGAAGAAGACTCAATAAACGCATTGCAACAAAACAAGATACCTAAGCTAAAAGCTTTAAATTTATTTAATGGAACTTTATATAAATGGAACAGGTTGTGTTATGGGATCACTAATGGAATACCACATTTTAGAATAGAAAACAGGTATATTCCTTCAGGACCAACAGTTGATGACGAAATTGCAAATTCAGTTTTTTGGGTTGGTGTGATGCAGGGTATGCCTGATAAGTATAGCGCTATTTATGATAAAATGTCATTTGAAGACGTTCGTGGTAATTTTATCAATGCAGCAAGAACAGGTATCAATACTTATTTTATCTGGTTTGGAAAGGTTATTTCTGCTAAAAAATTGATATTGAATGAGTTAATACCAATCGCCAGAAAAGGTCTTAAAAAATCAAATATAGATAAGAAGGATATTAAAAAGTATTTGAGAATTATTGAAAAAAGAGTTGAAAAAGGAAGAACAGGTAGTGAATGGCTTACTAAAAGCAACAGAATTTTAAAAAATAAATTAACTAGAGATGTTGCAAGTTCAACATTAACCATGTGTATGTATAAGAATCAACAAAAAAATATACCTGTTCATGAATGGAAATTGGCAAAGGTTAATGAATGTATTCATTTAGACATCAAGCGAAATAAATTAGGGAAAATAATGACGACAGAAGTTTTTGTTGTGAATGAAAACGATCTGGTAGCATTAGTAGACAGGGTAATGCATTGGAAAAATATTCATCATATTCCGGTTGTTGATGATGAAAATAAAATAGTTGGTATTATCACAAGAAGTGATTTTAAAAAAATTGATCTGATCAAAGATAATATTTTAGTAGTTAAAGATGTTATGATTAAAAAAATGATAAGTGTAAATTCTGAAATTTCTTTGGAAGATGCGAACCAATTGATGATTAAAAATGAAATTGGTTGTTTACCTGTAATTGACAATGATGATCTGATTGGGATCTTTACTAGAAAAGATTTAGAAAAGTTTATAAATGCTACTTCAGATGATGAAAAATAAAATTGCATTTAAAAATAAATCTAAAAGATTAATAGGTAGCATATTAGGCGAAAAACTATCACCAACAGTTATCATTTTTTCAGGAATTCATGGTAATGAAAATGCAGGTGTTAAAGCTGCAAAAAATGTGATCAAAAAAATTGAAAATGAGTGTATAAAATTTCAAGGTAACTTATTCATTATCTATGGAAATATCAATGCATTAAACAAAGGAATAAGATATGAGAATGTTGACCTAAATAGAATCTGGAATAAAGAGCATATTGATAAGATCAAATTATCTTCGAATAGTTTTAATGCTGATGAAAATGAACAATTAGGAATATATTTACAGATAAATGAAATTTTTAAAACACAAAAAGGACCTTTTTATTTTTTAGATCTTCATACAACATCCTCACCAACTGTCCCTTTTATCACGATAAGTGATTCGTTAAATAATAGGTATTTTTCTTCAAAATTTCCTGTTCCTATAGTTTTGGGAATAGAAGAATATTTAGATGGACCTTTACTTACCTATTTAAATGAATTTGGCCATATATCTTTAGGATTTGAAGCAGGAGAACACTTTGATATACAATCGGTTAAAAATTGTGAAGCTTTTATCTGGTTGGCTTTGGTTTTTTCTAAATGTGTCAAAAAGAGCGAAGTCAAAGATATTGTACAATATAAAAGGGAATTGTTAAAAAGTGAATGTACTAATAAACATAAATTCTTTGAAATTGATCTTCAGTACGTTATTAAAAAAAATGAAATTTTTAAAATGAATAGCGGTTTTAATAATTTTGAAAAGATAAATAAAAATCAAAAGCTAGCTAAGAGTAACGAAAATGATATTCGAGCATCCATGAATGGCAGAATATTTATGCCATTATATCAAAAATTAGGAAATGATGGTTTTTTTATCATTACAAGAATATCTTATTTTTGGTTAAAAACATCAACCATAGTAAGAAAATTGAATACACATCATTTTTTACGACTATTACCCGGTATAGAAAAAGATCCTCATAGTTCATATACAATGATAGTTAATCCAAAAACTGCAAAATTTTTAGCCAAAGAGATCTTTCATTTGTTTGGATATAGAAAACAGGTATTAAAAGATGATAAATTTCACTTTATCAAAAGAGATAGAAAGGTTACAGAATTTCATTAAGTAAGATAATACCTTAAAATTCCCAATGCATATTTGCTGGCAACTTCTTTGGTAAAAGTAGATTAAATAATAATACCATCTCTAATTTCTAATTTTCTATCAGCCATGTTTGCCAATTCGTGATTGTGAGAAACGATTATAAAGGTTTGACCAAATTTACTTCGAAGCTCGAAGAATAATTTATATAAATTTCGAGCAGAGGCAGTATCTAAATTTCCACTGGGTTCATCCGCAAAAATAACATCGGGTTTATTGATTAATGATCTAGCTACGGCAACACGTTGTTGTTCTCCTCCTGAAAGTTCATTGGGTTTATGCTCATAACGCTCTGAAAGACCTAAAAAATCTAATATTTTTTTAGCTTCTGTTATAGTTTCATCTTTTGATCTGTTAGCGATAAAAGCGGGAATGCAAACATTTTCAAGAGCTGTAAATTCAGGTAATAATTGATGAAATTGAAATACAAAACCTATATGTTGATTTCTAAATTTTGATATTTCTTTATCATTGAATTTTGTAATATCTTTTTTATTAATAATTAAAACATCTGCAGAAGTAGGTTTGTCTAGAGTTCCTAAAATTTGTAGTAAAGTGGTTTTTCCGGCGCCACTAGGGCCTACTATTGCAACTATTTCACCTTTTTTTATATGAAGATCAACACCTTTTAGTACTTCTAAAGAACCGAAATATTTATGTATATTTTTAGCTAAAATCATATGAATAATTGAGCGATCAATTTACATCTTTTTAGAATAATAACAATTGGGAATATTTATTTTTTATGTTTGCTCAAATTTAAGTTTTACTTTTTACCCAGGATTTTGTTCGGTTATAATCCAGATAATAAATAACTTTTAATGAAAAATTATGACCGAAAGGCTGGTCGAATAAATTAGATATATTATTTTGAAAATCTTGGGCAGAACCTGACCCTTCTTCAAAGTTTAAAATAGAATTTCTGTAAAGTGCAATTAATTCACTTCCTCTTGCAAATTCCCAAACATATCTTAGATCAAGATTCCAACTGTTAAAATTAATATCATTATCACCAGTATAATCACTTTCTGTCAGTTCACCATTCTCTTCTAATTTATAGTATTGATCCTCATACACAACAGGCGACCAATAATGGCGAAATACTAAAGCAATTGATGATCGGTCGTTAAAACTATATTTACTAGATAAACTATTTTCAATTTCTTCCATTTTTCTCTTTCCAAAAATAATTGTTTCATCATCTAATGTAGTTACATAACCTAATTCATTAACGTCTTTTTCAAAATCAATAGCATACCTAAACTGTAATTTATCATTTACACGATAAAGCGGTGAAAAGCCAAAATCATAATCATATTGATTATTCCCGTGATACATCCCTCCACCCATTTGTACGTCAAATGCAAATTTCTTTCTGTAATCTGAAGAGAACCATAGGCTGAGATTACTTTCAGGGTTTTCTATCCAAAATCTTCCTTCGGTTCGAGGTTCAAAAAAGTCTTTTTGTTTCCCAATATTAAAATTAATTCTGCCACCAAATGATAATTGTTTTTTTGTAGTTGCCCTAGAGTATAAATTAAAATGGTTACCTGTATAAACACTCGGATCAAATCTGGTAAAATAACCTGCCCAAAGACCAAAACTAAAAGTATTAAAAATATTTGTGGGTTTAAAAATTCTGTAATTTACATTCCCAGTAATGTTATTATAATTATTTCTTCTTTGAAAACCGAGATCGTTTTTATCATATTTAGCATCAGCAAATTGGTGACTAACATCATACCGTATATTGCCTTTCGTTTTACTAAATCGTAAGTTTGATGCAAACCCTACTGTGTTTTCTTGATCTTCTCTAACGATGCTTGAACTTGCATCGCCGCTTAATTTGTAGGAATTAGCCTTATTTGCTAAATTAAAGACTAATGAGGAAACATTGGCATTTCTAAAACCGCCTTCTCTTAATACATTGGTATTTACAATTCCAATTGAAGAATTTTTATTAAATTCCTGATCAATAACAAAAACGTTATAATTTGCAATGGGCTCAGTTACAATTTTTGTTTCTTCTCCTGTAACTGTATCTTTAATTGTAGCTTTGGTCTTTTCGGTTATAGCGTTTAAAACTGCTATACCTAAGCCTTTTTTACTTCTTCCGGTTACTTTAATTGCATTTAATACTTTAACTTCAGTAGGATTATCTACAACTTCGAGGTCATCACCTTCGATAATCAAATCTTCAACATCGCTATTACCAACAGGTCTATTTCCAATTCTCCTGGAGAAGAAAAGATCACCTTTATTTAATAAATCAGCTCCTTCTATAAAAAACTGCCGTTGCTCGGCAAATTGTTGTTCAAACGGTCCTAAATTTAAAGTAATATCATCAAAACCAGCTTGAGAAAAGTCAGGTATGAGTGTTGCAATTAATGTAAAATTATCTGTAATTCCGTATTTTAGATCCAATCCAAAAACAAAATCGGTATTTGAATCTCCGTCGTAATCATCAAAAATAAAAGTTGCAAAAGGAGAGAGGCTAAGTCTGATTGGAGGTTTAATATTTTCAATACCAGTTAAAATTCCTGTATATTGTGTTGATTGACCTTTGGTTTTATCAATTGGATTCCATACATATAACTCTTTTTCCTTTTCAATACCCCTAAATAGATTAATACCCCACTTATAAACCTCTTCTTTTGAGAATCTTAAAGCCGAATAAGGCAATTTCATTTCAACGTACCAGCCTTTATCATCAAAACTTATTTTGCTATACCATACTTCACTCCAACTTAGATCTTCACCATTTGAGGGCGACACCTGAGCATCTATTTGCACACCTGCTGCTGTAACGATAAACCAAAATTCATTTTGGCCATCATTATTGGGGTTTAATGTAATACCGAAAGAATCAGAATTACCAAAATTATCTCTAGCAGTTAATTGTTTTAAAATATTTTCAGGATTAGCATCATACATATAACCGGCAACATAAATAGCATTGTCATCATAAAGTATTTTTACTTCAGTTTTCTGATCTTCAGGTTCAGGATCACCATTACCCGGTTCAAGCATTACAAATTCACTGGCAGTTTTAGATGTATACCAAACATGATCATCTAATATTCCATCAATTTTGGGAGGCTTTAATGTTCTGGTAGCTTTGATCTCTTTTATTATTCTGGTTTCATCTTGCGAAAAAGCATAAAAAAATGAAAAAATAAAAATGAGAAGAAAAATATTTTTCATAAAATAAAAGAGGTCAAAATTTGGATTATTAATCTGTAAAGCGAAATTATCTATTAGTTATAAATTGATGTCTTAATAAACTGTTAAACTATTAAGAAAAATAACATTAGAAAGACAATTTATTTGATATTTTAATAAAATAAGATATTGTGAATATTTTTCGAAAAATTAAGTTAATAGCAAAAATTTTATCAATTTAATCCTTACTTTTGTAAAGTTTTTATTTTAAAAATTTAAATATGAATTTACACGAATATCAAGGAAAAGAACTTTTAAATAGTTATGGCGTAAAAATTCAAAGAGGAATTGTTGCCCGTAATCATAAAAAAGCAGTTGAGGCTGCAAAACAGTTAGCTGCTGAAACTGGTACGGGATGGTGGGTTATAAAAGCACAAATTCACGCCGGTGGTAGAGGTAAAGGTGGAGGTGTTAAACTTGCTAAAAGTTTAGCTGAAGTTGATAGTATTTCTAAAGAAATTATCGGCATGATGTTAAAGACGCCTCAAACTCCTACTGAAGGTAAAAAAGTGAATCAGGTATTAATAGCTGAAGATGTTTATTATCCCGGAGAGCATGAACCAGAAGAATACTACATGTCTGTATTGTTAAACAGAGCAACCAGTAGAAATATGGTTATGTATTCAACTGAAGGTGGTATGGATATTGAATCAGTAGCTGAAAAAACACCTCATTTGATCTTTACGGAAGAAATTGATCCCGCAACTGGAATACTACCTTTTCAAGCACGAAAAATTGCTTTTAATTTAGGATTATCCGGAAAAGCATTTAAAGAGATGACACAATTTGTTACTGCTTTATATAATGCATATGTTAAATCGGATGCTTCATTATTTGAGATCAATCCTGTTTTAAAAACTTCGGATGATAGAATTTTGGCAGTTGATTCAAAAGTTTCATTAGATAACAACGCTTTATACCGTCATAAAAATTATATTGAATTACGAGATCTTCGTGAAGAAAATCCAATAGAAGTTGAAGCCAATGCTGTTGGTTTAAATTATGTTGATCTTGACGGAAATGTTGGATGCATGGTTAATGGCGCAGGTTTGGCAATGAGTACAATGGATTTGATCAAGCAATCTGGTGGTGAACCTGCTAATTTTTTAGATGTTGGTGGTACTGCAGATGCAGAAAGAGTTGAAGCTGGATTTAGAATTATTTTAAAAGATCCAAATGTAAAAGCAATTTTAGTAAATATTTTTGGAGGCATTGTTCGTTGTGATAGAGTGGCTCAAGGTATTGTTGATGCTTATAAAAATATGGGTGATTCTATTAAAGTACCTATTATTGTTAGATTACAAGGAACCAATGCTAAAGAAGCAAAAGAGTTGATAGATGCCAGTGGTTTAGATGTTATTTCGGTTGTTGAATTTAAGGAAGCAGCTGAAAAAGTTCAAGAAGTACTATCATAAATTCATACAATTAATCATAAAAAAAGCTACCTATTTGGTAGCTTTTTTTATGAAGTATGTATTTCATCGTATTTTTTTCTTCTTAAAATAAAATGTTGCCAAACAATACTAAAGCAATCATAATAATTAGTTCTTTTAAATGAAATGTATTTGCGTTTATGAAGCATCTTAGGCAAATACCAATAAAAACTAAAATGAGCTCTAATTATTGCTAGTGTATGAACAGGTCGGAGTTCAATAATAAATTTAATTCCGGCAATACCATCTAAGATCAATCTGAATAGTATAACGAAAAACACAAAACGTTTAGGAACATTTTTGGCTAGTGTAAACAAACTATTTCTAAAATTTAAGAAAGTTTTTTGTGGATTTGATTCTTTAAGTGTAGCTCCACCAACATGATAAACAGTTGAAGCACCAACATATTTAATTGAATGTCCTTCATTTTGAATTCTCCAGCATAGATCAATTTCTTCCTGATGAGCAAAGTAATTCTCATCTAAGCCTTTTAAATTCTGATAGATCTCCGAACGAATAAATAAACAGGCACCGCTCGCCCAAAAAATATTGTAAGTATTATTGTATTGTTGGGTGTCATATTCTAATTCGTTAAAAATACGTCCTTTACAATAGGGATAACCCATGAAATCGATAAAACCTCCTGCTGCACCGGCATATTCAAATTTATTTTTATCTTTAAAATCTAATAATTTTGGTTGAATAGCAGCAGTATTGGATTCATTTTTAAATTGTTGAATGACGGGCTTTATCCAATCTTTGGTGACTTCAATATCTGAATTTAACAGTACAAAAATATCTGCCTTAATATGTTTTAAAGCATCATTATAACCTTTGGCATAACCTCCGTTGCTCTCGTTTTGAATTATTTTAACTTCTGGAAAATTTGTTTTTATAAAGCTTACGGAATTGTCTGTTGAATTATTGTCGGCTACATAGATTTCGGCATCATCCAAACTATATTTAACTACTTTGGGAAGAAATTTTTCCAGTAATTTTTGTCCATTCCAATTTAATATAACTACTGCTACTTTCAAGAGAAAACGTAAAATTTAATGATCGATATAATTTTGTAAGCGATTGCAAACTTAACTAATTGAAGCTTATTTAAAACTTAAATTATAATATTTATTTTTTAAAAGTAGGGATATCATTTAAAAATTCATATTTCATTTCTTCGTGATTCATTATACAGTAATAGTGCTGTATTCCGTTTGTAACAATTAAATATTTTGCATTAAGTTTTAAGTTATATCTGGCAATCTGATCAAAAGTGTCTTGTGAAATTTTGATTGAAGGTGCTTTACATTCAACAATTATGTTTGGAAGACCATTTTTATCAAATATTAAAATATCGGTACGTTTTGATAAATTATTGATCTTTAGTTGCTTTTCAACTGCGATTAATGATCTTGGATAATTCTTATCATTTATTAAATAATGTATAAAATTTTGACGTACCCATTCTTCATGATTTAAATGGACATATTTTTTTCGAATAATATCAAAAATTAAAAATTTATTTTCTTTATTTTTGATCTTCAAATTATATGCTGGAAGGTTCAAATTTATCATATCTTAATATTCCAAATATTACCGATTATCAAATTTAAACTTATAAATGTATTATTTGAATAATATCCAATATTAATTGGTAAAAAGGCCTTTAATTACTTTAAGCAATGGAAATAATTAAATTAACAGATAAAAATTTTCAGGACGAGCACATTTGTTGTGCATTTAGCGATAAGAAATGTAGGGATGGATACCAAAAGAAAAAGGATTGGTTAAAGAAAGAATATAAAAACGGATATACATTTAAAAAGGTAAATGTAAGGGGGAAAGTATTTATTGAATATGTTCCCATTGAAAATTCATGGTTACCTCTAGAAGGGAATAACTTTATGGTTATTAACTGTTTCTGGGTTTCTGGTCAATACAAAGGAAAAGGAAATGGGAAAAGACTCTTACAACAATGTATAATCGATTCTAAAGATATGGATGGAATTATTGCAATTTCAAGTGATAAAAAACGTCCGTTTATGACCGATCCAAAGTTTTTAAAATATCAGGGTTTTGAAATTATTGATGAAGCACCACCATATTTCAAATTATGGGGTTTAAAAACCAATAAGAAAGCAAAATTTCCCAAGATCAAAGAAAGTGCAAAAATTGGAACCTGTCCTGATAAAAATGGAATTACTGCTTATTATTCTAACACTTGTCCATTTACTGATTTTTACACAAATAAAATGCTCAGGGAATATTCTGAAAAGAATAATATACCGCTTACAATAAACCTTTTAAAAAGTAAAGAAGAGGCAAATAAAATGCCAATACCCTGGGTAATAAATAGTGTGTTTTATAAAGGAAAATTGGTAAGCCTGGAAATGAAAGTTGACAGGCATTTGGACAAATTGATTAATAAATTATAAAAACACATGATCTATTGAATTTTGGAGAATCATTAAATTTGCTTATTTTTAGAAAAATAGAAGCCACATTAAGAATTTTTAAAACCTTGTTGAAATTCAAATCAGAACAAATGCATGAATAGAGTAAAACAAATTCAGGAAGATATATCAAAAGGACAAATAAAACCCATCTATTTTTTAATGGGTGAAGAGTCATTTTATATTGATAAAATTACTGAGCTTATTGAAAAAGATTTACTCACAGAGAGTGAAAAGGATTTTAATCAAATAGTGTTGTATGGTAGAGATGTGAGTATTGAAGAAATTGTTGCCAATGCCAAACGTTATCCTATGATGGCAGAAAAACAGGTAGTGATTGTTAAAGAAGCTCAAGATTTATCAAGACAAATTGAGAATTTGACTTCATACGCTGAAAACCCACAACCCACAACTGTTTTGGTGATTTGTTATAAATATAAAACTTTGGATAAACGTAAAAAATTATCCAAAATTATTGCAAAGAATGGTTGTTTATTTGAAAGTAAAAAATTATATGAAAACCAGGTAGGTGAGTGGATCAGCCAGACTTTAAAAGATAAAGATTATCAAATTGATCCAAAGGCAACCCAGATGCTGGTTGAGTTTTTAGGAACAGATCTATCTAAGATCAATAACGAATT
>JAUWUU010000142.1 GCA_030617765.1 Flavobacteriia bacterium
TTGATGACCTGCCAAATCTCAGTTTCGGGATCATTAATTCGTATGAGTGAAAGATCGGTAACTTGAATAAATTGATATGCGAAGAGTGAATCTCTCTCAGGTGTTTTGTTTTTATATGAGACAATAAGATATCTTCCTGAGTTTAATGCCGGCAACAGAACTTCGGTGCTGTGTTCCTGATAATCTTCTTCATTTTTTAGATTGGAAGTCCACTGTTTTTCTACCTTCAATTGATTTAAAAAAGCAATTTTTGTTGAATCTGATCTATAATTTTCGAATTGATCCTTTTGCTGGTTATCTACTTTATATACCTTAAAATTCAGATTGTTGATATTCCTGTAACTGATCAGTAACCGTGAAGGTGTATTGATAGCAATATAATTCTCAACACTGATCCTAAGTTTTTCCTGTTTAATCTGATCGACCAAAATTCTGCATTTTTCAGATCCATTTGTATTAGGAAATTTTTTGATTGCTTCTTCACATATCTTTAGGGCTTCCTTACGTTTAAATTGATTGTCAGTTTTAATAATAGGCTGGTAAGTATTTGCTTTGTTATTGTAAAATTCAGCAATCTTATATGATATTTCTGTTGAAGCCGGAAATGAGTTATATTGTTCCTGAAGCTCTTTAAGAGTTCTTAGATAGAGATTTTCTTTATCTGTAAAAACAGCATTATTCTTAATAAAATTCAATCTTTCTAAACTGATGTCAATCAGGGCGGTAGGATCTTTATCATTTAAATGAAATCTGGTCAGGTCTCTATACAGGTAAATTGCATTCAACTCCTGAGAAAGGCTGTCTTTTGAAGGTAATTCTGTCTGTAAAAAAAGATTATTGTTCTTTAGCAGATAAGGATTTTCCACAGTAAATTTATAGATTGGGTTTTGAATATTTCTTTCATTGTATTTGTAAAAAGCTATGGCTCTATGTGTTAGAAAATCGTATAATGTTGGTCTGTATATTTCAGATCCATCTTTAATTGTTAAAATTTCCGAATAAGTTCTGACAGGAATGCTCTGAAGGTGTTTTTTGTTTTGACGCGAATTTTGGTAATGCTTATGAGCTTCCTCAAAAAGTGTTTGCAGATCCCAGGTTCTGAAATCTGCCGGATCAACTTTTTGATCGGTTTTTGTTCTGTCGTAAAATTTATGTCTGTTTTGCTGAAAATACTGCCAGTAAAGATCAGCCAGAATACTTTCGAGGATATTACTGGTTGGGACATCGGTTTTTAGGATTTCTTTTTTAAGATTGGAAATTATTTTAAGCTGAGCATCTTCTTCCAGAACCAAAGCAAATTTCGACTGATACAGCAAGGTTTTAATGATCTGGTCACTATTATCATCATTTTTAGCTTTGTTGTAAATGAGATTTACTTCAGCAAGTGCCGATTTAGGCAGATCTTTTAATTCAAAATTTTCAACTTTTTTCCATTGATCTTTATATGCTGAATCTTGAGCTACAGAAGTGGTAATAACAAAGGAGAGGATAAGAAAGAATATTTTTTTTTTCATAATAATTTATGGAGTAATTATTTTGAATAAATGTAATGATTTAAATTGTATTTTTGCTAGATCAAAAATTGAGCCATGAACATACATTTTATATCAATAGGAGGAAGTGCGATGCACAATTTAGCTTTAACATTACACGATAAAGGTGATATAATTACTGGTAGTGATGACGATATCTTTGAGCCTTCAAGATCAAGATTGAAATCAAAAGGCTTGTTACCAAAAGAAATGGGTTGGTTTGAAAAGAATATTCACAAAGATCTTGATGCAATTGTTTTGGGAATGCATGCAAAAGCTGATAACCTTGAATTAATAAAAGCACAGGAATTAGGCTTGAAAATTTATTCTTATCCTGAATTTTTATATGAACATTCTAAAAATAAAACCCGTGTAGTAATAGGTGGTTCGCATGGTAAAACAACGATAACCTCAATGATTTTGCATGTATTAGATTACCATGAGATCAAGGTTGATTATATGGTTGGGGCACAATTGGAAGGTTTTGACAGAATGGTACATTTAACGGATGAAAATGAATTTATGATCATTGAAGGGGATGAATATTTATCTTCGCCAATTGATCGTCGTCCGAAGTTTCATTTATACAAAGCCAATATTGCATTAATGAGTGGGATTGCCTGGGATCATATGAATGTTTTTCCAACTTTTGATAATTATGTTGATCAATTTAAAATTTTTATTGATACAATGGTAGCCGGTGGAATTTTGATCTATAATGAAGAAGATGAAGAAGTAAAAAAAGTAGTTAAAGAAGCTACAAATTCAATAAAGACAGAACCTTATCAAACTCCAGAATATACAATTGAAAAGGGTAAAGTTTTGCTAGATACACCCGAAGGTAAAATATCTTTACAGATTTTTGGAAAACACAATTTACAAAACCTTGCCGGAGCAAAATTAATTTGTCAAAGTATAGGTGTGAATGAGGAAGAATTCTATGAAGCAATTTCTACTTTTAGAGGTGCAAGTAAACGTTTGGAAACGCTTATTGAAAGAGAAAATTCAATTATTTTTAAAGATTTTGCACATTCACCTTCAAAGGTAAGGGCTACAACAAATGCAGTAAAAGAGCAATATAATGATAAAAAAATTTTAGCATGTTTAGAACTGCATACTTATAGTAGTTTAAATGCTGATTTTTTGAACTTATATCAAAATGCTTTAGATGCAGCTGATGAGGCAGTCGTTTTTTATTCTCCACATGCCGTTAAGATCAAAAAATTAAAACCAGTCTCAAAAGAGCAGATCGCCAAAGCATTTCAAAGAGATGATTTGATTATTTATACAGACCCAAAAGAGTTTAAAGATTTTCTTTTTGAACAGGATCTAAATAATACGGCATTGCTTTTTATGAGTTCGGGCAATTATGGTGGTTTAGATCTGGAAGATGTAAAGAGATTGGTAAAATAATTATTTAAAATTTAAAATAAGTATGAATTGGTATTTAGAAGTATTAAGAAAATACTCTGTTTTTACAGGTAGAGCCAGGAGAAGTGAGTATTGGTATTTTATTTTATTCAATTTCTTAAATTCTTTTATTCTGTCGTTAACTGATATTACATTTGGAATGTATGATGAAGCAACTGGCTATGGAGTTTTAAGTACTATTTACGGTTTGGCTGTGTTGGTACCAGGTATTGCCGTGGCGATTAGAAGAATGCATGATGTTGGCAAAAGTGGTTGGTTTATGCTTATTCCAATTTATAATATTGTCTTGGCTGTAACTCCAGGTCTTATTGGTGAAAATGAATATGGACCTGATCCTAAGAAAATAGATCAAAATATTACAACAAAGTAGCAGTGTTATTGTTCCATTTTTTTGAATAAAAAATGCTAGTGTTACTGCTGTTACTTTTTCTTATTTAAATTCATTCTAAATTATGTAAGTATTTTTATATTGCTTATTTTTGTGCCCATCATTAAATTAGGTATAGAGATGAAGATTAATCGAAATACGAGAATTTCAACTTTGATTAAGGAAAATATTGATACTATTGATGTGATAGCTTCAATAAATAAAAATTTTTTAAAATTAAAAAATCCAATTTTACGCAAGGTTTTAGCACCAAGAGTAACTATAAATGATGCTGCAAAAGTCGGTGGCGTTAAGGTAGATATTCTCATCAAAAAATTAGAGGAGATTGGTTTTATTTTTGAAGGAGAAATTAAAAACATACCAAATACTGCAGCTAAAAGACCAATTAAACAAGAACCGCGTTCACAAGAAAATAACCACAATATGAAGACCTTAGATGTAAGACCTACACTTGATACTGGAGTAGATCCTTTTAGCATTATTATGGAAGAAGTGAAAAAATTAAAGGATGATGAAACTCTACAGATAATTAATACTTTTGAACCAATTCCACTTATTAGGAAATTACAATCAAAAGGATATGAGTCATGGACAGAACGTCCAAATGATGGGGAAGTACATACTTTTTTTAGAAAGAACACAAGCAAGTGGGTAGATAATGAAATGGAGGAAAAAGTTAAAAGTAATCCGAAGAGTTTTGATGAACAATTGACTTTTTTTGGTGATAATATAAAAAAGATTGATGTAAGAGATCTTGAAATGCCCGAGCCAATGGTTACTGTTTTAAAAGAAATTGAAACTTTAAAAGAAGGGGAAGCATTGTATGTAGATCATAAAAAAATCCCTCAGTTCTTATTACCTGAACTGGAACAAAGAAACTTTGAAGTCTTATATAAAGAAATTGATTGTAATCATACGCTATTATTGGTATATAAAGATTAATATTTTTTAGATGAACTCATCAATAAATTCAAATAATGCCCCCGATGCAAGTGTTGTAAAACCACATTTTATTTTTGGTGCCATTGCACTTTTGGTTTTATCTATAATGATTATTTTGGCTGATACAACTTTGCTTGGCGCCTATTTTGACGGTAAAATTATTGCAATAACCCATATGGCAGTATTAGGTTGGACAATTATGATTGTTTTTGGTGCACTTTATCAACTAATTCCGGTTGTTTTTGAAACTTCATTATATAGCGAAAAGTTAGCAAAATATACTTTTTGGTTATCAGGTTTTAGCGTTTTGTTCTTAACTTATTCCTTTTGGATAACAGATTATACAGTATTGTTGCCATATGCTGCATTGTTGATGTTTGTTTCGTTATTATTGTTTGTTATCAATGTAATTCTTTCATATAAAAATTCTCAAAAAAAGAACATTTCTTCAACTTTTGTAATTACTGCAGTTATTTGGCTGGCAATAACCGAATTGATTGGAACTTTAATAGCATTTAATTTTAAGTTTAATTTCTTTGCAGATTCTCATCTTCATTATCTAAAAATTCATGCAAGTATCGGTTTGATCGGTTGGTTTTTGATGTTGATCATAGGAGTAGGATCAATTTTGATTCCAATGTTTTTAGTTTCGCATCAACTTGATAATAAAAAGCTCGAAAAAGCCTATTATTTAATTAATTTTGGCTTGTTAGCCATTTCAATAAACTGGTTTTTTGTTCATCTAGATTATATAAATCCACTATTTTGGCTTTTGATTGTTATCGGAATTATTTTCTTCATATCATTTGTATATGATTCTTATAAAAAAAGAATTCGCAAAGTATTGGATGTGGGTATGAAACATACAATGGTCTCAATTATAAC
>JAUWUU010000106.1 GCA_030617765.1 Flavobacteriia bacterium
CAGGATGTTTTACCGCTGAAATTACTTTTAATATTTCTTGCTCTTTTATCATAAAAAACATTTTATATACACTACAAATTTATACTTTTTAAAAGTATTATATATAAAACATGATAAAAGATTTTAGTAACTTTTGTTATAGTAAATCTAAACTCTCTATTCAAACTTTTCAATACAGAGTTTTACTAATAAATCCTAGTGAACTGATAATTATTGATGTATTTATCATATTTATTGGCTTAATATCAATTCTTTAACTCAATTTTTAATGTCCATGCATGTAAACATGGAATTTCACTAATCGTAAGTTTCGGAATTTTGATCCTTAATCTATTATTTTTAATTAATTCATAATTAAGAGCTTCATCATAACCCAGAATTTTCACATTCATCACATTTTCTCCATTCAATAATTCAACTTCAATAGTATCATCCCACTGAGTAAAAATACAGAATAGCAAATCTTTTTTTATTGTAAAATATATCTTTTGATTTTCATTCTCCTGACTGCTTATTTTCCGTTTTCTGGTCTTATAAATTGCTTCACCATTTACATCAAGCCATAAGCCAATATCAATTAATCTCTGTTGCATTATTACTGGTATGCGACCATCTGAAGTTGGACCGACATTTAACAATAGATTTCCGCCACGACTAACGATATCAATTAATTCAAGAATGAGTTCTCCTGAACTATTGTAATCATCAATATTTTCAGCCCTGTTAAAACCATATGACCCTCCTATCCCTCTGCTTTCTTCCCATGGATGGAAGACTTTAGCACTTTTCATATCCTTATATTCACTCGAAAAATAATCTCCATGTTTTCCCGGCATATCTTTAGCAAATCTGTCATTTACTACGATTTCATTTTTAACCGGTGAATCATTATATAACCAAGCAAGAAATTCCTTTGTTTTAAAATACTCCTCTGAACCATCCCATTCACCTCCATCTGAAAAGATCAATGATGGCTTATATTCATTTACCAACTCTTTTAATTGAGGAATCAAGTGTTTATCTACATATTCATTTTTAGGTATTTTATATTTTTTAACTAAATTATCCGGTATATAATATCCTGATTCTGTCCGGTGTATCCAGCTACTTTCCCATTCAATAATTGAATAATACAGTCCCATTCTAAGTCCAACTGATTTAACCGCTTCTGAAAGTTCCCCGACAAGATCTCGCTTAGGTCCGATATCCATTGAATTCCAATTCTTTTTATACGGACTTTTAGTTGGCCATAAACTATAGCCATCATGGTGCTTGCTAGTCAAAACGACATATTTTGCACCCGATCTTTTAAAAAGATTCGCAAAGAGAACAGGATCAAATAATTCAGCTTTAAACAAGGGTGCAAAATCCCGATACTCAAAATCCTTTCCATAGTTTTTAATATGAAATTCCTGACCTCCATTTTCAAGATTATACATAACACGCGCGTAATACCACTCTGCATAAGATGCATATAATCCGGGTTCTAATTTTCGCCAAGCAGGTACAGAATAAACACCCCAGTGTATAAATATTCCGAATTTTGCATCTTCAAACCATGTAGGGATCGGACGTGAATCAAGAGAAGCCCATGTGTTTTGATATTCCTGTGCTTTAGCCATAGATAATTGCAATAAGATTAAGGTAAGAATTATAATTTTTTCATAACTTATTTTTAGAAATTGTTAGAAGTTTGAAACACAATAATTTATTAGGATATCTATTAATTATAGATTTTTAGCATAATAAAATACCAAACTTTAGTTGGGTATTATTTTATAAATCCCTTTATGTTCTACCGCAACATAAATATAACCATCAGGGCTTTGTCTAACATTTCGTACACGTCCAATATCCTCTAATAATTTTGTTCTTTCTATCACCTTCTTTTCGCTTAGTTTTAGCAGTTCTAAGTATTGAAATTTTAAAGATCCCACTAACAAATGATCTTTCCAAGTAGGATAAATATCACTCGTTATGATCTCCATACCTGATGGGGCTATAGAAGGCAACCAATAGTACAAGGGTTGTTCCATTCCTTCTTTTTTAGTAATATCTGTAATTGGAGTTCCGCTGTAATTAATACCATAGGTAATTAACGGCCAGCCATAATTGGCTCCTTTTTTAATACTATTAATTTCATCACCCCCTTTTGGCCCATGTTCATGTACCCAAATATTTCCGGTTTTAGGTTCTAAGATCATACCTTGCGGATTTCTATGACCGTAAGAAAATATAGCTTTTTTGGTTTTAGATTGATTAAAAAAAGGATTGTCTTTTGGTATTGTACCATCGTCATGTAATCGGTAAATTTTACCGCCATCTCTGGTAATATCCTGTGGGTTTTTATCCCGATTACCCCTGTCGCCAATACTAAAATATAAAAATCCATCTTTATCAAACCTAACCCTTGAACCAAAATGTTGTCCCTTTTTTGTATTTGGTTCTGCCTTATAAAGTTGTTCAATATTGCTAAGTTTATTATTGTCCAATTTGGCTCTTACCAAAGAAGTATTACCTCCTTCTCCATCTCCTTGATCAGTAGCTAATGTAATATAGATCCATCCATTATTTTTATAATCAGGATGAGCTTCTATATCCATCAAACCACCCTGACCTTGTCGGATACTATTTGGTGAATTTTCAATTTTTGTTTTGATTCCGTTCTTAAAATGAATCAAGTCACCGCCAATTTCTGTAATCAACATGCTACCATCAGGAAGCCAGCACATCCCCCATGGTATTGCTACATCAGAAACTACCAACTCATAAGTGTAATTTTTAGGATCATCCTTTAATTCTACATCATTTTCCTTAATTTGTTCTTGAGCACAAGAAATAAAGTTTACAGAAATTAAAAGAAATACGAATATTATTAAAGATTTTATTGACATAATCTTTTTATTTTTTAAATGAGATTCTACTAATCCTCTAAGTTTTCTAACTCTAGGCTATAATCATATTGCAAATCTTCATGTAGTGTTGACACAACTTTTTTAATGATCAATTTTTGTCGGTCATAAATATTTTGAAGACTTACATTATATTTTATTGATGGTTTCATATTGATGAGCTCTTCACAAAAATACAATAGCAATTCAACTTCGGTTTCCTTCTTTTTTGAATATCGTATATACTTTTTGGTATTTCTCAAGATCTTACGAACACTCTTTTTAATATAAAAATAACTTTTGGTATTGATCTGCTCAAAATCATTGCTCATTTCATGTTTAACACCTTCAATAAAAGCATCTTCATCTGAGACTTCAAATAACAAATAAGTTAATAATTCTTTGTTTTCTTTTTTGAATTTTGACAAGCTCAAACAAAGTTCTAACAATTCACTTTGCGATCTATATTTTAATTCATTTTTAAGCTCTCTTACCGTTGCTGTTTTCATAAAAATTACAACTTTAAAATCTTTTGTAGATCTTTTTCTGAAACTGTAAGTAAACCTGATTTGGGCAATCTTTTGGTTAATTCACGCCAATTTTCATCTGCAATAAAAACTTCTTTAAAAATAGGCAAAGCTTTTTCAAAATCCTTATTATTTGCTAAGGCAATGGCTGTCCAATATTTCATTTCTAAATTATCAGGAAACAATTTTTGCGCAGCCCCATATTCTTGCAAAGCGGATTTCATATCATTATGCTCAACTGCCAGATCACCTTTGTTCATATAATCATAAGCATGGTGAACTTGCAACAACCTTTCCAATTCTACTATCGGGTTTTGATGATCATCAACCCTTAGATCGATACGTTTGTCTTTCCAGGAATCTTTTACTTTTTCTGGACCGACAACAATCAAAGCAGCCGATTGTTTTCCACGAATATCTCCACCGGATTCTTGTGCTGCTTGTAAGACTTTTAACACTCTTTCGGCCAAAGGTAAATTAATGCTTTCGCGAAAAGCTTCTGCCATAGCAAGAACAACTTTATCATTGAGCATCATGTTTGCTTGAACCGAAAAATTATCACCAATGATCTGATCCGCGTAAACAATACACTTATCACCGGTAAAAGCAGAAACATCTCCTTTTACATCTAGCATGGCAACTTGACGAACATCTTTTCCAGGATCTTCAGCAACCAAATTTTTTAAAGCTTCGGAAGCGCTTTTCCCTTCTTCCATTAATTGTAATCCGTTAGGACCGTAAGCTGGATTTATAAACGATTGGGTTGCAACAACACCAACACCCGATTTTCCCCATAAAACCAATGTTCCAACAGAAAACCAATGACTTTGAACGCCTACAGCCATTTCACCGGTATTTTTATCGCGAGCAACAATTGAAAAAGTATGTGCAAATGTTTCCTTATAGACCTGAGTAATTCCTGAATTTGAAATAAAGATAAAAATAATTGGAATTAAAAATTTTAGTGCAATGTTTTTCATGATTGAAAAAGATTATATGATTGTGAATGGTAGTAAAAATACGATAAATATTTAATTCAGTATTTACTGAATAAATTTACAAAAATCTCAAATACTGTATTTTATTAAATAGCAAATTCTACAATTTTATCAGATTCAATGATATTAATATCAGGTTTTAAATTGGCAAGTTGAATCATTGTCTTAGCGATAATATCAGCCTTAATAGCTTTGTATTTTTTTAATTTACCAATAAGTAAAAATTGGAAAGTAGTAAACATGGTTTTTCCAATACCTTCAAGTAATCTGTTTTCATTTCTTTTTCCAAGGATTATAGAAGGCCTTAAAATATAGGTATTGGTGATTTCTTCCTTTAAAACAGTTTGTTCCATTTCACCTTTTATTTTGTTGTAAAAAACAGCACTTTTGGCATCTGCACCCAAAGAAGACATAACTACAAAAGTATTGATATTATTATCTTTACAAAGTTTTGCTGCAGCAACAGGAATACCAATATCAATTTTTTTATACAATTCTTTATCGGGTGTTTTTTTAGAAGTTGTACCTATACAACAAAAAACTTCATCTGCTGTAAAATCTTTTTTAAATGATATTAATTCTAATATATTTCCTGTTATCTCAATAATTTTAGGATGTTTTATTTCAATAGGTTTTCGGGAAAAAACCTTTACAAAATTATATCTATCATCGTTTAAAAGTTTTTGTAGCAGTAAATTTCCGGTCAATCCGGTAGCTCCTAAAATAATTGCAGTTTTCTTCATAGATTATAAAAGCTTTGGATTTTAGACTTTCAACTTTTTTTAATTCCCTTTTTTATAGTCTTCTAAGAATTTAGCCAGACCAATATCAGTCAAAGGATGGTTGAGTAAACCTTTTATGGCACTTAAGGGACCTGTCATTACATCTGATCCAATTTTTGCACATTCAATAATATGCATGGTGTGGCGAATAGAAGCTGAAAGTATTTGAGTTTCAAAAGCATAATTATCATAGATCAATCTAATTTCTTCAATTAGTGCCAAACCATCTGTAGAAACATCATCCAATCTACCCAAAAAAGGAGAAACATAGGTCGCCCCGGCCTTTGCAGCAAGTAATGCTTGTCCGGCAGAAAATACCAGAGTAACATTGGTCTTAACACCTTTATCAGAAAAATATTTGCAAGCTTTAATACCTTCGGCAATCATAGGCAATTTTATTACTATTTGAGGATGTAAAGCTGCTAAAGCTTCTCCTTCTCTTACCATTCCATCAAAATCGATTGCAATAACCTCGGCACTAACATCTCCATCAACTATATCACAAATGGTCTTGTAATGATTCATAATGTTATCATATCCTGTAATTCCTTCTTTTGCCATTAATGATGGATTGGTAGTAACTCCATCCAAAATACCAAGTGATTGTGCCTCTTTGATCTGATCAATATTTGCTGTATCTATAAAAAATTTCATCGATTTTATTTTTAAATTTCACACAAAGATAATTGATTAATTCAAAAATGAAAGATTCAAATTTAAAATAATACTTATGTTTTTTTCCTCTTCTAGGATTAGCACCTCTCGAAGGTCAAAAATAATCCTTAAAGTTAAAATAGTTTATTATTTTTACATGAATAAATTGTATTAAAATGTCGTGGATAAAAATAATAAATTACGAAAAAGCCAATTCAAAATTAAAAAGAGTTTTTGATAAGGTTAAAGGACCTGATAATAATATTGACAATGTTTTATTGATCCATAGTTTGCGGCCACATTCATTAACAGGTCATATGACCTTGTATAAGAATGTTTTACATAATTCAAATAATACGATACCAAAATGGTATCTGGAAGCACTTGGTGTTTATACGAGTAAATTGAACTTTTGTGACTATTGTGTAAAACATCATTTTGCAGGATTTAAAAGATTATTAATTAATGATGCCAAAGCAGATAGTTTTTTAGAAGCTGTTAAAAATGATACTTTAGATACTTTTTTTGATTCAAAATTATTTCAGGGTTTTGTATATGCAAAAAAACTCACTTTAGATCTTGAAAACATCAACGAAAATGATGTAGTTGAATTAAGAAATGTAGGCTTTAGCGATGGTGAGATATTGGAGATCAATCAAGTAGTGAGTTATTTTAATTACGTAAACAGAACAGTTGTTGGTTTGGGTGTAAATTTAAATGGTGATCTTTTAGGACTTTCACCCAATAATAGTAATGATCCAGATCAGTGGAACCATCAATAAATTTAAAAAATAAAACCGATGAGTATAAAAGACCATCTATTTATTAAAGGTTTTAAGCATATCAAATTCAATCAAACAGAATTTTCATCTGAAGAAATGGTTAATAAAAGTGAATCTTTTTATCAATGGATGAACATCCGAAGATCTGTTAGAGAGTTTAGTGATAAACCTGTACCTAAAGAAGTTATTGAAAATATAATTAAAACTGCCTCAACGGCACCTTCTGGTGCCCATAAACAACCCTGGACATTTTGTATTATTTCAAATCCTATTTTAAAAAGTGAAATTAGAAAAGCTGCTGAATTAGAAGAGAAAGAAAGCTATGAAAATCGAATGAGTGACCGTTGGTTAAAAGATCTTGAGCATTTAGGGACTGACATGAACAAACCTTTTTTAGAAATTGCTCCCTGGCTTATTGTGGTATTTAAAAGAGCTTTTGAATATGATGAAAATGGTGAAAAGTATAACAATTATTATGTAAATGAATCGGTTGGTCTTGCTGCTGGAATGTTAATTACTGCTATTCATAATGCCGGTTTGGCTACCTTAACCCATACACCAAGCCCTATGCGATTTTTAAGTAAAATTTTAGATCGCCCTGATAATGAACGACCCTTTTTACTTTTACCGGTAGGCTATGCAAATGACCCTGTTTTTGTACCCGATCTTAAAAGAAAAAAATTAAATGAAATTTCTAAATTTTATGAATAATTTTCTTTAGTGAATTACTTGCCAACAGTTTGATAAAATACGAATAGCTTAAAATCAGAAATATATTGCAATTAATTTAAATTAAGCTTTTACCTCATCTTATAATGATTCATGATCAATTTTTCATAAATATTATCAGGCAGGATTCGTTTTAAAACGATAGAAATTTTTTGCATAAAAGATCCTACTTTATAATGTATCTTAGGGTTTGGCTTTTTAATAATTTTATAGATTTGCTCTGCCATTACTATTGGATCACTTCCACTATTAACATGCGCATCCATTAAATTCAAATTCTTTTGATAGATATCAGCATAAACTGAATCTTTAAAAACTGGTGTATGATATCTTCCAACTGCAATATTTGTTGCAAAATCACCCGGAGCCACGTTTGTAATCTGAATTCCAAATTCTTTAACTTCCATTCTAATGGTTTCTGTTGCAATTTCTAAAGCGCCTTTGGTAGCACAATAAATTCCCCGAAAAGGCAAACCCATATACCCTGCAATTGAAGTAATATTGATGATTAACCCTGATTTTTGTTTACGCATTTGCGGTAAAACAGCTTTCATCATTTCTATTGCTCCAAAGAAGTTGGTTTCAAACACTTTTCGCATTTCATCAGTAGGTGTTTCTTCAATCGGTCCGGTAATTCCTTTGCCTGCATTATTGATCAAAATATCAATACTACCTTCTTTTTTTAAAATAAATTGAATTACATTTTGAATGCTTTCAATATTATTTACATCTAATTTAATTAGATCAAATGTATAGGCTTTTTTCATTGGCGCACGGCTTGTACCATAAACTTTAAACCCTTTTTGAGTTAGAAATTCAGCTGTAACTTTGCCAATACCAGAAGAAGCACCGGTTATTAAAACTATTTTTTGTTTATTTTCCATAGATAGCAAATATCTAAAAAAGTGATG
>JAUWUU010000134.1 GCA_030617765.1 Flavobacteriia bacterium
GTAATTTTTTAGCAAAATTGGTATTGATCTTATGTCCCGGTTTATTAACAATTACTTTTCCTTGTATTCTCGTTCCAACCAAAGCCAAATCACCAATTACGTCTAATAATTTATGGCGAGCTGCCTCATTTGGCCAATGCAGAGTTAAATTATCTAAAATACCATTTGATTTAACTTTTACATCATCTTTCTTAAAAGCTATGCTCAATTTTTTCATAGTATCAGCTGATATTGGTTTATCAACATATACAATAGCATTATTCAGATCTCCCCCTTTAATAAGATTTGCATCCAGCAACATTTCAATTTCATGTAAAAAACTAAATGTTCTAGCATTGGCAATTTCTTTTTTAAAATCGCTTATATTTTTCAGATTAGCATTTTGAGTACCTAAAATCTTTGTTCCGAAATCAACCATAACGGTAATTTCATATTTTTTTGAAGGCATGATCATTATTTCACTTCCCGTCTCTTCATCTTTAAGAGAAATAATTTCTTCTACAACAAAATATTCTCTTTCGGATTTTTGTTCAACTGTACCTGCTTTTTCTAATGCTTCTATAAAATACTTGGATGAACCATCCATTATCGGCGGTTCAGCAGCATTGAGTTCTATATAGATATTATCGATATCTAAGCCAACAATAGCAGCTATAACGTGTTCAGAAGTATTAATAATAACACCATTTTTTTCGAGATTTGTGCCTCTTTTAGTATTATTAACATATATAGCTAATGCTTCAATAGCAGGATGACCCTCTAGATCTGTCCTAACAAATACAATACCACAATCTTCAGGCGCAGGTTTAAAAACCATTTCAACTTCAATACCAGTATGTAAACCAACACCATTTAAAGAAATTTCATTTTTAATAGTTTTTTGCTTATCACTCATTTTCTTCTTCTTTATTTAGTAAAATATTCTTTTCTAATTTGTCAATTCTCTTGGTAATTTTTGAAAGATTTTTAAAATGAACATACGATTTATTATAATCGGTATAAGGTAATGCAGGACTTCCCTGAACAACTGCATCATCCTTTAAATTTCTTCCAATACCGGATTGAGCCTGAATTTTAACTCTATCTCCAATAGTGAGGTGTCCAACAATTCCTACCTGACCTCCTATTTGACAATTCTCACCAATCTTAGTTGAACCGGCTATACCTGTTTGGGCAGCAATAACAGTATTTTCACCAACATCAACATTATGAGCAATTTGTATTTGATTGTCTAATTTAACTCCATTTCTAATAAATGTTGACCCCAAAGTGGCTCTATCAATCGTTGTTGCTGAACCAATATCTACAAAATCACCAATAATAACATCACCTATCTGAGGGACTTTTTGATATTTGCCATTTTCATCAGGTGTATAGCCAAAACCATCGCTACCAATAATAACACCGCTATGAACAACACATTTCTTCCCAATTTGTGATTCTGAATAAATTTTAGCACCGGCAAACACAATTGTATCATCATCAATTTTTACATTATCACCAATAAAAACATTTGGATAGATCTTAACATTATTACCTAATATTACATTTTCTCCAATATAAGTAAAAGCACCAATGTATAAATGACTACCCAAAGTTGCCGTTGCATGAATAAAACTTGGTTCTTCAATGCCAGTCTTATTCAATTTTATTTGATTGTAATATTCCAATAGTTTTGAAAAAGATTTATAAGAATCCTCCACCTTAATAAGTGTTGCCGAGATCTCTTTTTCAGGAATAAAATTATTATTAACAATAACAATAGAGGCCTTAGTTGTATATACAAAGGGTTCATACTTTGGATTCGCCAAAAAAGTTAAGGATCCTTTTTTACCTTCTTCTATTTTTGAAAGATTGGAAACTTCTTCTTCAGGGTTTCCAATAATCTCTCCGTTTAATATCTGCGATATTTGTATAGCTGTAAATTTCATTGCTGCAAAAATAGTAAAATTTATAAGTTTTTTAATTTGTTATTTTGGATAACAAATAAAATATTTTGTAACCGAATTTGTAAACGACTGTAAATTCAACTCATCTGAAGTCAAAACAATATCGACTACACCATCATTTTTCATCAAAATTTGAATGCCTTTTTCTTTGTGTTCATAAGCTTTATTTTGCACATTCCCTTTAAAAACAAAATAGTGTAAATCGTTTTTATCAATTGATAATAATTGAGCCGTTTTATTAAATTTCTTATCAAAATATGTATCTGAAAATTTCTGATTCTGCATTTCAATTTTAGGTAATCTCCTGTTAATTATTGATTTGCTCAAACTAGAAAGAATAATATCACTATGATTTGACCACGACTTTAAAGCTGATAAAATATCGTAATCATCTAAATTAGAAAAATTTATAAGTGCTTCATTGTTAAAATTATGTTGCGTTATCTTATTTGAAAGAAAATATTGCAGCGCTGAATTCATCGATAGAGAAACTCCATTTTCTATCAATTCTTTTGCACGTTGTATCGCTTTGATCAATACATATTCAGCAGCCAAACTTGTTTTATGCAAATATACCATCCAGTACATCAGTCTTCTGGCTACAATAAATTTTTCAACCGAATAAATCCCTTTTTCTTCTATTACAAGGGCATCATTTTTAACATTCAACATTGTAATCAATCGCTCAGCATTGATACTGCCTTCAGCCACACCTGTATAAAAACTATCTCGTTTTAAATAATCCAACCTATCAACATCTAACTGACTGGATATAAGCTGATAAAAAAACTTTTTGTGATATTCATTTTTGAATATCTGTATTGCAAGAGATAATTTACCTTCAAATTCATTATTTAATCTATGCATAAATTGCAAAGATATATCTTCATGTTCAACGCTATTTACAAAACTGTTTTCTAAAGTATGTGAGAATGGACCGTGACCAATATCATGTAATAAAATTGCAATACTAAGTGCCTCTTCTTCTTCATTATTTATCTCAATTTCTTTTAATCGTAGAGTTTCAATAGCTTTTTGCATTAAAAATACACATCCAATAGCGTGTTGAAATCTAGTATGATGAGCACCGGGATAAACCAAATACGACAAACCAGTTTGAGTAATGCGCCTTAAACGCTGAAAATAAGGATGTTCAATAATTTTATAAATCAGAGGATTTTTGATGTATACAAAACCGTAAATTGGGTCATTAAAAATTTCTATTTTTTTCAAAACGATATAAATTATAACATTGTAAATATACATTAACTCAAAGTAAAAAATTTATACAGCGTTTACCTTTTACCTAATTTAATTAATTGTATTTTTACAGAGGAAATTTATCAATTGTTTTTTGTAATTTTCCTGATGAATAAATTATTTTATAAATAATAATTTTTTTAAATAATAATTGAGGTCTAATTTAAATATATTTATATAAAATAGAATGAGTTTAGCAAAAATACTTTGGGTTGATGATGAAATTCAGAATTTAAAACCACATATCTTATTTTTAGAAAAAAAAGAATATGAAGTAACTCCATGTACAAATGGAGCTGATGCTGTGCAAATGGTTAGTGAAGAAAGTTTTGATGTTGTACTTTTAGATGAAAATATGCCCGGTTTATCAGGCTTGGAAACTTTAACTGAAATAAAAGTCATACTACCAAATTTACCTGTGATCATGATCACTAAAAGTGAGGAAGAGTATATTATGGAGGAGGCTATTGGATCAAAAATTGCAGATTACTTGATCAAACCGGTAAATCCCAATCAAATCTTATTGAGTTTAAAAAAGAATTTGGATACTACACGCCTAGTATCTCAAAAAACTACTTCAAATTACCAACAAGAATTCCGTAAAATTTCTATGGATATGGTAATGGTCAATACTTTTCAAGATTGGATCAACTTGTATAAAAAATTGATTCACTGGGAAATTCAATTAGAATCTATATCAGATATTGGTATGACTGAAATACTTGAAAGTCAAAAAAGTGAGGCAAATTCTCAATTTTTTAAGTTTATCAAAAAAAACTACGAAGGTTGGTTTCATGGTTATGAAAAACCTATCATGTCGCATACCCTTTTCAAAGAGATCATAGCACCTCAAATTGACAAAAAGAATGGAACTTTATTAGTGGTGGTAGATAACTTGAGATATGACCAGCTAAGAGTTATAGAACCCATTATTTTAGAAAATTTTAAAGTTGTTGATGAAACTACTTTTTTCAGCATCCTTCCTACCGCAACTCAATATGCCCGAAATGCAATATTTTCTGGATTAACACCTTTGGATATGGAGAAAAAATATCCAAATTATTGGAAGAATGATACTGATGAAGGTGGAAAGAACTTATTTGAAAATGAATTTTTAACTGAACAAATTAAACGATTAAATTTAAATATAAAACACGAATATTATAAAATAACCAATTTAAATCGAGGTAAAGATCTGGCTGCAAATTTTGAAAAAAATAAAAATAATGACCTAACAGTCGTGGTTTACAACTTTGTAGACATGCTCTCCCATTCTCGTACCGAAATGGAAATGATCAAAGAATTGGCAAGTGATGATAAAGCTTATCGTTCATTAACATTGAGCTGGTTTAAAAATTCTCCACTTTTAGAGATTATTCAAAAAGCACATCAAATGGGGATGAAATTGATCATTACAACTGATCACGGAACCATTAACACTACAAAACCATCTAAAGTAATTGGCGATAAAAATATCAGTTCAAATTTACGTTACAAAACCGGTAAAAGTTTGAGCTATAATTTAAAAGAAGTCTATGAGGTTAAAAATCCCAAAGATATTTATTTGCCTACACTTAGTATGAGCAGCTCATTTATCTTTGCTAAAGAAGATTACTTTTTTGCTTACCCTAATAATTTTAACCATTATGTAAAATTTTATAAAAATACTTACCAACACGGTGGTATATCATTAGAAGAGATGATTATACCTTGTGTTACATTTGAGCCAAAACCATAGAAGAAGTAAATGTCCCAATAAATACGCTATAATACCATTATTTTGTTTTACTAAGAAATTATTCAAAATGACAATTATTTATTGTTAAGATAATTTCATTTTTTCAGCCTCTAAATACTTATTAATAATTATTTTATCCAACCAGTACCGATGGTAATATAAAATGCCCAATCTTCAGGTCCTCTGGCAACATCCATTCCCATTTTAAGACCTAATTTACGAGCAAGTAAATACCTGAATCCTCCTCCGACATTCCAGACAACATCATTTTTTAAATATGAATTATTCAATGATTTAATGGCGGTTCCAATACCTTGTGAAGCCTAATAATCCCCAACGAGGTGTTATATTATACAATTGTTCTGTTTCGGCCAGGAAAGTCAATTCTCCCTGATATCTCAAGGCAGGAATTCCTCTCAAAGCTACAAATGGTAAAGCATAAAATGGAGTATCTCCGGTTGCTAAAGAAGATTCTAATCTAATTGCAGGAATCCACTTTTCATTTACCGGAAAATACCAATGTGTAAATAAATTTAACTTACCCCAGTTTTTTGTGCTACCTAAAAATTCTAAATTTTGATCATAACTCAAATGAACTCGTAAACCATCTGTAGGAGAAAAAGTATTATTTAAATTATCATATTCTGCAATTAAAGACACGCCACTGTTACTTAGCTCTAAATCTATTGGATCAATAAATTCATTCCCTGCAAAAATTGGTATATTTATGATAGAAAGCTGGTATTTTCCTCCTAGGAAAAAATCACTGTCCCCAATTCTAAAATTGGCCTGTTGCAAAAACATAAATGCTTGCATGTTAAATTCAAATGATTTTTCATTCGGAGCATAAAAATTTAATGTCA
>JAUWUU010000034.1 GCA_030617765.1 Flavobacteriia bacterium
TTCCTATATCATCTTAAAAAAAATACTGATTGATAATCACTAAAAATCACTTTTTATTTCTATCATTTATAAGATAAGAATTATTTTGGGTAGAATTAATTGGCAACTTCACTAATAAACTTAATTCGCATCATTCGCAATTCTTCAATATCATAATCACCATCAAATTCATCCAAAGCCACTTCGATCTTGTCAGTTTCAGACTCCATAAAATAATCATAGATATCTTCTTGCTGATCTTCATCTAATAAATCATTGATACAATAACTAATATTGATCTTAGTACCCGAATAAATAATCTGCTCCATTATTTTAATAAGCTCATCCATCGTAATACCTTTAGACTTTGCAATATCATTGAGCGGTATTTTTTTATCAGTGTTTTGTATAATATATAATTTTAATGCAGAATTTAAACCGGTACTTTTTACAATAAGATCATCCGGACGAATAATATCATTTTCTTCAACATAATTTGAGATCAATGCAATAAAATCTTTACCGTATTTTTTTGCTTTTCCATCACCAACACCATGTACATTAGCTAGTTCTTCAAGTGTTATTGGAAATTTTAAAGTCATATCTTCAAGAGAAGGATCCTGAAAAACAGCATAAGGAGGAACACCTTTTCTTTTTCCTATTGATTTTCTGAGATCTTTTAGCATCACCATTAATTTTTCATCAGTTGCTACACCTCTTGATTTACTTTTGGTTATGATACTACTATCATCAACTTCATCATAAATATGATCTTCGGTCATCATAAATGAAAAAGGATTATTAATAAAATCTCTTCCCTCTTGCGTAAGTTTTAAAACACCGTATAGTTCAATTTCTTTATGCAAAAAACCGGCCACTAAAACTTGCCTGATCAAAGCCATCCAATATTTATCATCTTTGTCTTTTCCAATCCCAAAGAAAGCTTGTTTGTTGGTTTTATGTGAGATCAATAAAGCATTCTCTTTACCTATTATAGTATTGATCACTTCTTTTGATTTATACTCTTCCTTAGTTTCTTTAACTACCTCTAAAAGTTTTTTTACATTATCCTGTGCTTCAATTTTCTTTTTCGGATTTCTAACATTATCATCCATATCAGCACCATCTCCATTGATCTCATCAAATTCTTCACCAAAATAATGTAATAAGAATTTACGTCGTGAAATTGAAGTTTCTGCATAAGCCACTACTTCCTGCAACAACGCATTTCCAATATCCTGTTCAGCTATAGGTTTTCCTGCTAAAAATTTTTCTAACTTTTCTATATCTTTATATGCATAGTATGCTAAGCAATATCCTTCGCCCCCATCTCTACCTGCTCTTCCAGTTTCCTGATAATAGCTCTCAAGACTCTTAGGCATATCATAATGTATAACAAAGCGAACATCCGGTTTATCGATCCCCATACCAAAAGCAATGGTTGCCACAACCACATCGGTATCTTCCATTAAAAACATATCCTGATGTTTGGCTCGGGTCTTTGCATCAAAACCGGCATGATAAGGCACAGCTTTTATACCATTAACCTGAAGCACTTGTGCAACTGCTTCAACTTTTTTTCTACTGAGGCAGTATATAATTCCCGATTTACCTTTATATTTCCTTACAAATCGAATTATATCTTTATCAACATCAGCATTTTTGGGTTTAACTTCATAAAACAAATTAGGTCTGTTAAAGGAAGCTGTAAAGGTATTTGCATCAGTTATACCTAAATTCTTTAGAATATCCTCCTGAACTTTCTCAGTTGCAGTAGCGGTTAGACCAACAATATTTAGATCACCAATTTGTTTGACAATATCTCTTAAATTTCTATATTCCGGTCTAAAATCATGACCCCATTCTGAAATACAATGTGCTTCATCAATAGCAACAAAGGAAATATTTTGCTTTTTAAGAAATTCTATATATTCTTCTTTGGTCAGTGATTCAGGAGCTACATATAATAATTTAGTAATACCATCTTCTATATCGCGCTTTACCTGAGCGACTTCAGTTTTATTTAAGGATGAATTTAGAACATGTGCAACACCGTGATTTGTAGAAATTCCACGTAAAACATCAACCTGGTTCTTCATCAATGCAATTAGTGGTGACACAACAATTGATGTTCCTTCCTGTAATAAAGCAGGCAATTGATAGATCAAAGATTTCCCGCCACCAGTCGGCATTACAACAAAAGTATTGTTACCATCAATTACACTTTGAATAGCATCTTTTTGTAATCCTTTAAATTTTGTGAATCCAAAATACTTTTTTAAACTCTCTTTCAAATTAATTTTTATCTCTTTCATCTCTCTTTTCTCCATTTTTTAAATAATTTTGCAGAAATAATTCCAAAATTCATTATTATATTATTAATATTGATATTTTTAACAAAACGTTGTTAAAACACACTAAATATACTATAATAATTTTGATATAAAAAATTATAAAAATTGAGAAATAACAATAAAATTTTAGATACAGCTAAAAAAACAATATTAATTGAAACTGATGCCGTTAAAAATTTAATTAATTTTTTAGATCATAATTTTGAAAATTCAGTAGAAACTATTATAAGATCTAAAGGAAGAGTGATCATTACCGGAATTGGTAAAAGTGCTAATGTTGCCTCAAAAATTGTTGCGACATTTAATTCAACCGGTACTCCGGCAATTTTTATGCATGCCGCCGATGCAATTCATGGTGATCTTGGAAATATCCAAAACGATGATGTCGTAATTTGTATTTCAAAAAGTGGTAACACTCCTGAAATTAAAATTTTAGTGCCGTTAATTCATAATTCTGGAAATAAAATTGTTGCTATTACCGGTAACCCAAATTCTTTTTTGGCCAAAAAAGCCGATTTTGTTCTAAACACTTATGTAGAAAAAGAAGCTTGTCCAAATAATCTAGCGCCTACAAGTAGTACAACTGCTCAGATGGTTATGGGTGATGCTTTGGCAGTCTGCCTGCTTGAACAAAGAGATTTTACAAGTAAAGATTTTGCAAAATATCACCCCGGAGGTACTTTGGGAAAAAAACTCTATTTAAGAGTAAGTGATCTCATCGAGAAAAATGATAAACCACAAGTAAAACCCAGTACCCCTATAAAAGATGTTATCTATGAAATATCTGACAAACGTTTAGGTACTACTGCTGTTATTGATAATGACCGTATAGTTGGTGTAATTACTGATGGTGATATAAGAAGAATGCTTGAAAAAAATCAGGATATCAATAGCTTAAAAGCCAGTGATATTATGAGTGATAATCCTAAAAAAATTGAAGCTAATGAAATGGCTGTCAATGTAATAGAAGTAATGCAAAATCATGGTATCTCACAGATCCTTGTAGTTGATGATAATAAATATATAGGCGTTTTACATTTTCACGATCTATTAAAAGAAGGTATTATCTAAATTTTTGAAACAAATGAGTAAGAAGAACAATGAAATGTCATTTTTAAACCACCTTGAAGTATTGAGATGGACTCTTGTTAGATCATCTCTATTTATTTTGGGCTTTGGTGTTATCGCATTTATTTTTAAAGATTTTATTTTTAACCATATCATCTTAAAACCTAAAGATCCTACATTTTTTACTTATGAATTTTTATGTTCTGTATCTCAAAAATTAGGTACTGATGGCTTATGTATTGACGAAATTCCATTCATTGTTCAAAGCAGAACCATGGCAGGGCAGTTTTCTGCTCATATTTGGACCTCAATAGCGGTAGGTTTTATTATGGCTTTTCCATTTGTAGCGTGGGAGTTTTGGAAATTTATCAAACCCGGTTTATATGAAAAAGAAACAAAAAACACTAAAAGCTTTATATTTATTTCTTCATTTTTATTTTTTGTTGGAGTTTTATTTGGATACTATGTCATTACCCCAATATCAATAAATTTCTTGGGTAGTTACCGTGTAGCTGAAGAAGTTAGAAATAATATCGATCTTAGCTCCTATATCGGATTGCTTAAAGCCTCTTGCTTGGCTTCGGGTTTGATATTTGAAATGCCTATTGTAATTTATTTTTTAACCAAACTCGGTTTGGTTACTCCAGAATTTTTAAGAAAATATCGAAAGTTTGCTCTGGTTATGGTATTAATTTTGGCAGCATTAATTACACCTCCAGATGTGATTAGTCAGGTAATTGTAGCAATCCCTATGCTTATCCTTTATGAAATTAGTATTAGAATATCAAAATATATCACTGACAAAGAGAAAAAGGAAGAACTGAAAAAAAATACTAAAGTTTCTGTTAAGCAAAAAAAATAGATTAAAATATAATTAATATAACCTACTCAATAATATGATATTAAGGGCTGAAAATATAACGAAGATCTATGGTAGTAGAAAAGTTGTTAAAGATATTTCATTAGAGGTAAAACAAGGCGAAATAATTGGTCTATTGGGCCCAAATGGTGCTGGAAAGACTACTTCTTTCTATATGATCGTAGGAATGATCAAACCAAATGCTGGCGAGATCTTTTTAAATGATGAAAACATAACCCATGATTCTATGTACAAAAGAGCCCAAAAAGGCGTTGGATATTTAGCACAGGAAGCATCTGTATTTAGAAAATTATCTGTTGAAGATAATATCATGTCAATTTTACAATTCACTGATCTTAGCAAAAAAGAACAAAAAATTAAATTGGAAGCACTTATTGAAGAGTTTGGACTAAATCATGTACGTAAAAACAGAGGAGATCTACTATCAGGGGGAGAAAGGAGACGAACAGAAATCGCCAGAGCTTTAGCTTCTGATCCAAATTTTATTTTATTAGATGAACCTTTTGCCGGAGTTGACCCTATAGCTGTTGAAGATATTCAAAATATTGTTGCTCACTTAAAAGACAGGAATATTGGTATTTTAATTACTGATCATGATGTACAAGCAACTTTGGCTATTACTGATAAAACCTACCTTATGTTTGAAGGTGGTATTTTAAAAGAAGGCACTCCAAAAGAACTCGCTGATGATGAAATGGTTAGAAAAGTTTATTTAGGCTCTAATTTTAGATTACAAGAACGAAAAGCAAAACTAAATCTTTAAGGCAGTTCAAAAATAATTAACTGCTTTTATTGTGTTCGCCTGTTTCAATTCCAACAATTTTACCACTTTCATCTATTAAGAGATAGTGAGACCAATTGCCTTTTTCAACTTTAAATTTATACGTTTTACTTTTTTTATTTTTGGTATAAGATGCTTTTTGAGAGATCTTATAACCAGAATAATCTTTTAAAGATTCTTTGACTTTTTGAGGTGCTTCTTTAACTGTAGTTTTATAAACAATTTTATTAGTTTCTTCGGTTGATTGTGCATTTACACTATTCAAGCTTAAAAAAGCAAAGCCAATAAATACAGCTATATATTGTATTTTTTTCATCTTTAAATTAAATTTTAAAATTAACCATTAAAAGGATATCTATTTTTTATTGATTGTTTAACCAAAAGTTGACATACTCAAAATAATTGCCAATAAAACAAATAATACTATTTTTACATTTCTCATAACACATTTTTTTACTTTTCCAAATTACCATCTTGTATTTGCAGTACGATCAAAATCATAACCAATTGTTAACAAGTGGGTTCCACCATTATTTAACTCTTGAGATTCATTTATATTGTACTGAAAACCATATCCTACATAAAATCTTTGTTTTTTAAGTCCTAATAAAGGAGAAAAATATAAAGGTTCAAAGCTTTGATCATTGATAAAACGCGCACTTAGCCCGGCCCACATATAACCATCTTTTGTATATTTTCTGGCTTTAAAATTAATATCAGATACAGAGCGTTGATCACTCTCATAATATTTAAAATATAATGATGGCTCTAACTCATAATCTTCATTTTTTAGTTTAAATGTATAACCCGTATAAACATAATAATTTCGTAGTTTTTTAGGTTCTGATTCATCAAAAACCTTTACATTTTTATTCAATATATTTGAAGCATTCAAACTAAAGAAAAAACCCTGCAATTTGTAAAGAGCAGCTACTTCAAAATTTGAATTGAATGAAGATATATCCGCTCCTATATTTGGATCGTTACCAGCATTTTCAAAATCTGAAACATCAATTTTAAACTGAACAAATTTATAGGAAATACCAAACGAAATAAATTGATTGTTATCCTCATTGATTGTTAAATGATGTGCAAAACTAACCTGGCCTCCTGTTTGAGAAGTATTACCATTTTTATCTAAATACAAAATACCACCAACACCCGATCTCTCTAAAATTCTGGTATCATAAGTAACAATCTGCGTGTTTGGTGCATCACTCATTCCAACCCATTGAAAAACACCTGAAAGTCTTAAGCGATGTATATTTTCATCAATACCTGCATATGCCGGGGATATTGAAAAAGGATTTTCAACCAAATACTGCGTGTAAGGCGACATTTTAAACTCCTGAGCATTTCCAGCTAAAGCAAAAACAAAAATCGATATTATTATAAACTTTTTCATTTTTTATCTAATTAAAGTGAAATTACCTTTATACTCTCTATTATCAGCTGCATAATTTAATCTAATCACATACCAATAATCACCACTCGGTAATGGTTTACCATCGTAATTGCCATCCCACGAAGATCTATTACCCTTATAACTATTGATCATTCGTTGATACCTATCAAATATTTTTACAGTAATATCCGGATAAATCTCAATGTTTATAGGATACCAAGTATCATTGATACCATCTCCTTCTGGTGTGAAGAAATCGGGAATTTCAATATCTAAGAATTCTAAAAATACAGTTTGTTCAACCACACAATCTTTTTCATCTTTTACATAAAATGTATAATCACGGCTACTTCTTATATACAATACATTATCACTGCTAAAATCATCAGATGAATCAAAACTGTACTCATAACCTGGTATTCCGCCTGAAGCAATTACCGTATATTCATTTATAAAAGTGTTTTCAATAGTAAAAGTAATTGGTGTATAATTTTCAACTATTACTTTTACAGGCTCATCTGAACAACCATAATCATTATGTTTTACAGTTACGGTGTGCTCACCATGAGATACATTTTCAAAAATTCCTGAAGACTGACTTAAATTACCATCCAAAGTATAAGTAACCAGATTATCATATATCGGATCAACTTGTGCAATTATGGTAGTTCCCGCATTTTCACAAGAAAAGTCGGTTGTAGCTTCTAATTTTAGATATACCAATTGATCAATCTCTACAGTTTGTGGTGTTTCACAAACATTCAATTCTTTTTCTTTTCTTATGATGATCTCATAAGTTCCCTTAGGTAAATTATTAAACTGCGATGAATTTTGATAAGAATTTCCACCATCTATACTATAGGTTACCTTATAGCCTTGATCATTGGTCATATTTATTTTTATTGAACCATCAGAATCTCCTACACAAATTACATCTTCTGGAATGATCTCATAGATCAATTCCGGATCAAAACCGACAGCAATTGTAGCTATTGCTTCACAACCATTGGCATCTTTTGCAATGATATTATATGTTTTTTCGGTTGGAACCGAAAAGAGCTCTTCTGTTTGATAAGTATTACCGTTATCAATACTATATTTATAAGGTGGTATACCTCCTTTAGCTGATACTTGAACTTTACCATTTAATACAGCTCCATTACAAGTAGTTACATTGTTAATTTTTATAGCTGAAGATTCCAATAAAGTCGGTTCGGCAATGCTAAACGGTGTAATCGCAAAACAGCCATCTTCTTTAATTGCTTTTACTTCATAATTTCCGATATCCAAATCTTCAAAAGTATGAGTGCTAGAAGAAATTGAATTTTCAGCTTCTAACAGATTACTGCCTTGATACAATTCATAAGAATATGAATTTGAAGCTTCATTAACTGTTATATTTACTTTTCCGTTTTCACTATCTTTACATAAGGCATCCGAAGGAGTTACTGTAACATCTAATCCAAAAACTGTTACTATTCTTATGGTTTCTGTACAGCCGGTTCTTCTTTGTGTAGCTGTATAAACACCTGGTCCGTTAACCGTAACCTCTTTTGAGTTTCCAATTACATTTCCGTTTGAATCTGTCCAGATATAAGTATCATAACCGTCATCACCTTCAAAAGTAAGCGTATCATTACACATAAATAATTCACTGTCAAACGAACAAGAACTAGTATTAACATAAAGATCCATTGATCCTACACTACCCAAACCACAGCCATTTATTCCATTTAATCCGGGTTGGCCTGTTATATTATCACCTGAAGTTTCACCATCGTAATAAGAAGTTATACTATTGACCAACATATTTGTACAAGCATCAGTATAATCAAAACAATCATCAGAAGCTATAACTTGATAACGAATATCATATGATGTAGAAAGCGATTCTCTTTCTACTAATGAATCCGGAATATCAAAACGTAATTCTCTTGTAACCGGACTATATGTATAAGTTACACCTGCCGGAAGCTGTATCGTACTTTCATCTAGAGTTACGTTACTCGGAATTGTATTTAAAACATAAGTATTTTGAGCATTATCAGTACCAACATTCTGAAAATTAATATTGTACCATACTGTGGCACCTAAAGGCACAGGCGATTGATGTGTGATTAAATTTCCTGAAGTATCTTCAACACTGGTAACAACTTGTAAATTAGGTTCAATTATATTAATTGCAAAAGTGTTTAAAAATGTATAAATCCAGTCACCACCTACATCGTTAGTAACTCTAACAGTAGCTCCTGTTTCATTATTACCAATTAAGCTGTTTCCGGGATTCAAATCCGTTAAGTTTAATATTTTTTGATCCCATCCCAATGTATTGGTACTATTTAAATTTCTATTAGTTACTTGAGCACCATTATCAGTGATCTTACTATTAAAAAAGTTATTTTCCTCATTCTCGGCATCATGTAATGCTGTAAAGTTTGCATTATTATCAGCTTTAAACAACATTTGATCTCCATACCAGCCAAGGTCTCCCTCTAAAGCTGCAACCCCTACTCTACCCTCAACGGCACCTGATGGAGGCGTTACAAAACCAGAATAGTTAAATTCGACACTTTCATAAGGTGCATCTCTAACTGCTGAAAAGCCATCAAAAGTTGAGATATATTTGCGAGATTCTGTAGCATCTTCATAAACAATTACTAAGGACCATCCTGCAGAATTACCTCTAGCTTCAGTTGCATTAACGTTTGCCACAAAATAATCTCCGTTAGGATTTGTATTTGTAGTTACAATAGATGTAACGTCTTTATAATATATTACATCAAGTGAAGTATCTGCAGTTATATCAATATATGAACCACCGGGTATCTTAAATTTAATTTGATCCGGAGCTGGTGTTGAAGGAGTAGAAACTGCTCCCCAATACAAACCGGCATATACTACTCTATTACAGGTTCCTGTAGTAAAAGTTGCACTACTGGAACTAAAAGTAACAGGATCACCATCGATATCAATAAAAACCATATCGATATAATTATTTTGTGTTGTTCCATCATATGGAGTGTCTTTGCTTTCCCCTAAAATAGAGTTACCAATTATGGTTAAATCTCCATTGATTCCTGAAGTTTCAAACCTTTTAACAAAAGGTGTAGTTGTTTGTGCATAAGAATAAACTGTGCTCAAAACAGTAAACAGGAAGAGAAATTTAAACAGAGCTGTTGGGTTTAAAGTTTTCATAATAAACTCTTAATAAATTAATTAGTTCAAAAAATATTATAAAATAAAAACAGGGAGGAATTTTATTACATATTTTGTAATTATATATAGATAACCTTAAATTGTTAAAAAAATTGTGTTTCTTTCTAATTTATTCTAAATAAAAAAAAAGTTTAAGCAGTAATCATTAATAATATCTTAACTTAGTAGGTTCATTAACCTCTAAACAAACAATTATGAAAAAATCAAACATTTCAAAATCACACGTATTTATATTTTTTATCAGCTTAGCTGTATCATTTACAATGAGTGCCCAAATTGGTGGGTGGAAAGCTGATCTGATTAAAGATTCAAATGAAACATTAATTTCTATGATTGAAAAGACTTCAAAACTTCAATCTTATAAAGACCAAGCTTATGGTTATGTAGTTTTCCCTAAAATCACAAAAGCTGGCTTAGGAATAGGTGGAGCAGCTGGTCAAGGTATTGTTTTTGAAAACAATACAGTTGTTGGTTCTTCAAAATTAATACAAGCTTCTATTGGATTACAAGCTGGAGGGCAACAATACAGTGAAGTTATCTTTTTTGAAAATAAAGAATCTTTTGAACATTTTACCAATGGTAAATTAAAATTTGATGCTCAAGCAACTGCAGTGGCTATAAAAAAAGGTGTAGCCTTTGACGTTGCTTATAAAGATGGTGTTGCAGTTTTTACGCAAGCTATTGGTGGATTAATGTTTGAAGCTTCTTTAGGGGGCCAACATTTTAAATACATCCCTAAATAAAAAATGATTTACAGATTATCAACTCCAGTTTTAATTAATTGGAGTTTTTTTTTGGCTATTTTCAAATATTGATAATAATATATAAACAATTATAATTAAAGGGATCGAAACTGTTTTTAATATAATGATCAGGAAAAGTGTTATGATTAAAAATATATATTTTAAGTAGTTATCTTTAAACGAATAATTTTTAAATTTTAATGAGAATAAAGGTAATTCTGCAATTAATAAAATACTTCCAATAATTGTAATTGCGATAAGAACGTATTTATTAATGATCATATCAATAAAAATTTGCTTATCGGAATAGTTAAAGATCAACGGTAAAGACACAATAAATAATGCAAAAGCAGGTGTTGGCAAACCAATAAACGAATCTGTTTGTCTTTCATCAATATTAAATTTTGCCAATCTAAAAGCTGATGCCAAAGGAATTAAAAAACCTATAAAAGGAATCAGTTGTAAATTGGTCTGTTCAATAGTTGACCATTGTCCAATTTCACGATTCATTTCCATAAACCATTGTTGCTGTGTTGTATATAGCAATAATTGAAACATTATAAAACCAGGAGCAACACCAGAAGTAACTACATCTGCCAATGAATCTAATTGTTTACCAAATTCTCCCTGTACTTTGAGCATTCTTGCAAAAAAGCCGTCAAAAAAATCAAAAAATATACCTAACATTACAAAAAATGCTGCTTCAACCAGTTTATCAGACAAAGCCATTAAAATTGCAATTACTCCAGATAGTAGATTTAATAAAGTAAAAATATTGGGAATTTGCTTTTTGATCATTTCAATAAGTTTATGTAAAAATACTAAAATAATTTTTTATACATGTGTTAATAAAAAATCAGTATACTTTTTTATATTTTCTGCTTAATTACTACTTTAGCAACCATTTTAAATCTATTTATTTTAATGTCAAAACAAACGACATATACTGAAGATAATATTCGTTCTCTCGACTGGAAAGAGCATATAAGAATGCGACCGGGAATGTATATTGGTAAGCTAGGTGACGGAACATCTCCTGATGATGGTATATATATTTTGATTAAAGAGGTAATGGATAATTCTATCGATGAATATGTAATGGGTGCAGGAAAATCTATTGATGTTCAGGTGAAGAATAATTCGGTTTCTATTAGAGATTATGGCAGGGGTATTCCTTTAGGCAAAGTAGTTGATGTTGTTTCTAAAATGAATACTGGTGGTAAATACGATTCTAAAGCATTTAAAAAATCGGTAGGATTAAATGGTGTCGGCACCAAAGCTGTTAATGCTTTATCTGCTAATTTTAAAGTGCAATCTATCAGAGATGATAAAACTGTAATCGCTGATTTTGAAAGAGGTGAATTGATCAATGAAGAACCAGCACAAATTTCAACTTTAAGACGGGGAACGAAAGTTACTTTTGTACCCGATACAAAAATTTTTAATCATTATAAATACCGAAGTGAATACATTGTTAAAATGATTAAAAACTACGTATATCTCAATACGGGTTTAAATATTCTTTTTAATGGTGAAAAATATTTTTCTGAAAATGGTTTAAAAGATCTACTCTCTGAAAATATCAATGAGAAAGATACACTATTTCCAATCATTCATTTAATTGGTGAAGATATTGAAATTGCATTAACTTATAGTAAAGCGCAATACAGTGAAGAGTACCATTCATTTGTAAACGGACAGCATACAACACAGGGAGGTACACATCAAAATGCTTATAGAGAAGCTGTTGTAAAAACAATCCGTGAATTTTTTGGTAAGAATTACGAATCTTCTGATATACGAAAATCAATTGTTACTGCCATAAGTATCAAAGTTATGGAACCGATTTTTGAAAGTCAAACAAAAACCAAACTCGGATCTACTGATATGGGTGGAAATCTGCCCACTGTACGAACTTTTATCAATGATTTTGTTAAACAAAAATTAGACAATTATCTTCACAGAAATCCTGAAACTGCAGAAAAGATCCAAAAGAAGATCGTACAAGCTGAAAAAGAAAGAAAAGAACTTTCAGGAATAAGAAAATTAGCTCGTGAAAGAGCTAAAAAAGCAAGTTTACACAATAAGAAATTACGCGATTGTCGCATTCATTTAGGAGATATGAAAAAAGACAATCGTTTAGACAGCACTTTGTTTATCACCGAGGGTGATTCTGCAAGTGGCTCTATAACAAAATCAAGAAATGTAAATACACAGGCTGTGTTTAGTCTTAAAGGCAAACCTTTGAATTCATTTGGATTAAGTAAAAAAATTGTCTATGAAAATGAGGAATTTAACTTACTGCAAGCAGCCCTGAATATTGAAGATGGCATTGAAAATTTACGTTATAATAATATTGTAATTGCTACTGATGCGGATGTTGATGGTATGCATATTCGTTTACTTTTGATCACTTTCTTTTTACAATTTTTTCCTGAAGTAATAAAAGAAGGTCACTTATATATTTTAGATACACCGCTCTTTAGAGTTAGAGATAAAAAAGAAACTTTTTACTGTTATAGCCAAAACGAAAAACAAACTGCTTTAAAAAAGCTAAAAGGTAAATCCGAAATCACGCGTTTTAAAGGATTAGGTGAAATTTCACCTGATGAATTTACTCATTTTATCGGTAAAAATATTAGATTAGATCCGGTTATGCTTGATAAAGAAACCTCTATTGAAAATTTACTAACTTTCTATATGGGTAAAAATACACCAGACAGACAAAAATTTATTATTAGTAATCTAAAAGTAGAACTTGATCTGATAGAAGATATGTCTGAAGAACAAAAAATTAAAAAAGATAATCACCTTTTAACCACAAATTAAAACGGTTTAAAATCTATGTGATTTTTAATATGGAGGAAAGCAAAAATACAGAAGATAAGAATCAGGAAATTGAGATAATTTCAGATGAAACTACTAACGATGCCATCACTAAGGTATCAGGTATGTTTAAGGACTGGTTTTTAGACTATGCTTCATATGTAATTCTTGAACGAGCTGTGCCAGCCATTGATGATGGATTTAAACCAGTTCAACGTCGTATTATGCAGTCTATGAAGGATTTGGATGATGGCAGATATAATAAAGTTGCCAATATTGTTGGGCATACTATGCAATATCACCCTCATGGGGATGCCAGTATTGCTGATGCTATGGTGCAATTGGGGCAAAAAGAATTATTGATCGATATGCAGGGCAACTGGGGTAATATTTTAACTGGAGACAGAGCTGCAGCCTCTCGTTATATTGAAGCTCGATTATCAAAATTTGCACTAGAAGTAGTTTTTAATCCTAAAACCACTGAATGGCAGTTATCTTATGATGGCAGGAGAAAAGAACCTGTAGATCTACCTGTAAAATTTCCTTTACTCCTGGCCCAAGGTGGTGAAGGTATTGCTGTTGGATTATCAACAAAGATGTTACCTCATAATTTTAATGAGCTTATAGATGCTTCAATAAAGATCTTAAAAGGAAAAAGCTTTACGATATACCCTGATTTTTTAACAGGTGGTATAGCTGATGTTTCTAATTATAATGAAGGTAAAAAAGGGGGTAAAGTTAGGGTTAGAGCCAGAATTTCTCAATTGGATAAAAATACTTTGGTTATCACTGAAATTCCTTACGGAACAACTACAAGCTCTTTAATTGATTCTATTTTAAGAGCAAATGATAAAAGTAAGATCAAGATCAAACGTATCGAAGATAATACTGCAAAAAATGTTGAAATATTAGTTCATTTACCCAATGGCGTGTCTCCGGATAAAACGATTGATGCACTTTATGCATTTACAAATTGCGAAATGTCAATCTCACCGCTTTGCTGTATCATCCAGAATAACAAACCAATTTTTATTGGTGTATCTGAAGCCTTAAAACATTCTACCCAACACACAGTTGATCTACTTAAAAGTGAGCTTGAAATTCAACTAAACGAACTGGAAGAACAATGGCATTTTGCTTCTTTAGAACGTATTTTTATTGAAAACAGGATCTACAGGGATATTGAAGAAGAGGAAACATGGAAAGGTGTTATCAAAGCAATTGATAAAGGATTAAAACCTCATATAAAACATTTAAAAAGAGCTGTAACTGAAGATGATATCATCCGCCTGACGGAAATTAGGATCAAAAAGATATCCAAATTTGATATTGACAAAGCCAAGCAATATATTGAAAGTTTAGAAGATAAAATTAAAAATGTCAAATATCATCTAGAAAATTTAATAGACTATGCTATTGATTATTTTAAAAATTTAAAAATTAAATACGGCAAAGGAAAAGAGCGAACTACTGAAATAAGACTTTTTGAAGATATTGTTGCTACAAAAGTAGTGATGCGCAATGCAAAATTATATGTAAATCGTGCTGAAGGTTTTGTGGGTACATCATTACGAAGAGATGAGTATGTTTGTGATTGCGCTGATATTGATAATGTAATTGTCTTTAGAGATGATGGTAAGATGATCGTTACTAAAGCTGATACAAAAACGTTTGTAGGCAAGAATATCATTCATGTTGCTGTATTTAAAAAAAGTGACAAACGTACTATCTATAATATGATCTATCGAGATGGTAAAAGTGGTCCAACTTACATGAAACGATTTTCTGTAACGGCTATTACCAGAGATAAAGAATACGATCTAGCAAATGGTAATCCCAATTCAAAAGTTTTTTATTTTTCTGCAAATCCAAATGGTGAAGCCGAAGTTGTAACAATTCTATTACGCGCGTCAGGGAAAATTAAAAAATTGAAATGGGATCTGGACTTTGCTGATCTGGCAATTAAAGGAAGAAGCAGCCGCGGTAATACTGTTTCTAAAAATACAGTAAGAAAAATTGAACTAAAAGAAAAAGGTATTTCAACATTAAAACCGCGCAAAATATGGTTTGATAGTACTGTACAAAGATTAAACGTTGATGAAAGAGGTGAATTATTAGGCGAATTTACAGCTGAAGACAGACTGCTGATCATTAGCCAAAAAGGGATTACAAAAACTATCATTCCAAATCTAACAACTCATTTTGACAATGATATGATTGTTCTAGAAAAATGGGACCCTAATAAGCCTATTTCTGCTGTATATTTTGAAGGTGAAAAACAACGGTATTATGTCAAACGATTTATGATTGACAACCCCAATAAAGAAGAAAAATTTATTACTGATCATCCAAATACACAATTACAAATTATTGCAGTAGATTACCGTCCGGTTGCGGAAATAATTTTCTCAAAAAGAAGCTTAGAAAACAGAATATTAAATTTTGAAGAGTTTATTGCAATTAAAGGCATTAAGTCTCTTGGTAATCAGCTTACTACCGATAAAATAAAAGATATTAATTTATTAGACTCATTAGCCTATATTGAACCTGAAATTAATGAAGTAGATTTAGTAGACGAAGAAATAATTGAAATCGATAATACTAAAGATATCAAACAAGAAAAACCAAATAATCCTTCAGTTGAGGATGACGGGCAAACATTATTATTTTAAATAATTTATTATGAAAACTTCTCATACTTTTATTGACAGATTATTACATTGGACATTAGCTTTAGGAATCACATTTATTTTGCTAACAGTTTTTTTACGTTTAAACTGGATGGAGAAAAATCATGTAGCTTCATTATTAACTGATGGTCTATCAAATATTGATGTTGAAATCACAAGAGAACAAGCTATTAAAATTGCCAAACAAATACGCAAACCCATGTTTGACTGGCACTTAATAATGGGATATATCGTTACAGGTATTTTTATTTTAAGAATTATCTATACTAGTGTAAAAAAGAACTTATATGACCCTAAAACCACAACCGAAAAGTTTCAATTATGGGTATATAGAGGTTTTTATATTTTACTGGGTTTCACTTTGATATCAGGACTATTGATCAAATTTGGTCCGGATTTTATACATGATCTGGCAGAAGAGATCCACAAACTGACCTTGTTCTATATGATTCCATTTTTAATCGTCCATTTTACTGGTATCATCCTGGCTGAATTTGGTTCAAAAAAAGGAATCGTATCTAAAATGATTAGTGGAGAGTAATGGTTTCGAGTTAAGTTATTTACACATTTTGATACAACTTTGGACTTTGGACTTTATACTTTGGACTTTATACTTTTTTTACTTTAAAAAACTAACCAGTTTCTTTACAGCCAATCCCCTATGAGAGATTTTTCCTTTTTCTTCTAGACTCATCTCAGCAAAAGATCTATCAAAACCATCAGGTTGAAAAATTGGATCATAGCCAAATCCTTTCTTTCCTTGTTTTTGTTTTAAAATCATTCCTTCGCAAACTCCTTCAAATAAATATTGATTCCCCTTTAAATTCAAAGCAATAACCGTTCTAAACTTTGCTTTTCTATCAATTTTATTTAGCATTTCAGCCAACATCTTTTGTACATTATCTTCATAAGTAGCATCCTCTCCTGCATACCTTGCAGAATATACTCCAGGTGCACCATCTAAGGCATCTACTTCAAGCCCGGTATCATCTGCAAAACAATCATAACCATAATTTTTTGTAATATAATCGGCTTTTAATTTGGCATTACCTTTAATTGTATCTTCTGTTTCTTCTATCTCTTCAGTACATCCAATATCTTTCAAACTCAAAATTTCAATATGATCTGGTAACAAAGTTTTTAGCTCTTCTACTTTATTCTTATTATTAGTTGCAAATACAATTTTCATTTTCTTAATTTTTTAAAAAACAAATGTAATAAATCAATAAAAACATTGTCATAAAAATATGAAAATGTTACATTTGCTCTACTTTAAAACATTCATTAATGACTGTTGAAAACATTAAAAAATATATTGAAAATTATAAAAAAGAAGGCTTAAAGATTTTTATAACTTCTTCTTTTCAAACGCATAGTATTCCACTGTTACATATTATAAGTGAAATAGATAAACATATTCCTGTAATGTTTATCAATACGGGATATCTTTTTCCTGAAACGCTACAATTTAGAGATCATGTCACAGAATTATTAGATTTAAATTTGGTAAATGTAAGTCCGAAAGTTTCTAAGATCAATCAAAAAGATTGCAATGGTAATTTACTCTTTGCCTCTGATCCTGATCATTGTTGTTATCTCAATAAAACTCAGCCTTTAGAGACTGTTTTGGCTGATTATGATGTATGGATAAACGGTATTAGAGCAGACCAAAACGAGAACAGAAAGAATATGAAAATTGAAGAAGATGGTGCCTTTAACTGCAAACGCTTCCACCCTATTTTAGACTGGAACAACAAAATGATCTTTGATTATATTAAAAAATACAATTTACCCAAACATCCACTTGAAGAAAAAGGCTATTTAAGTATTGGATGTGAACCTTGTACTCAAAAAATCGATCTTAACAATGATCGCTCCGGAAGATGGGCCGGTTTAAATAAAACAGAATGTGGTTTACATACGGATTTGATTAACAAGTAACAAATAAAAAGTAAAAAGTTTAAAGTGAAAAGTATAAAATTAGGATATGAGAAAAGAAAATGATTTATCAAAACGATTATTTGAATTTGCTGTTAGAGTAATTAAATTCCTACGAACGCTTCCAAATAATACAGAACATAAAGTTATTCAATACCAATTGATAAAAAGTTCTTCCTCTTCTGGAGCAAATTATGAAGAATCACAAGGAGCAAGTTCTCGTGCAGATTTTTCAAATAAAGTTTTTATTTCATTAAAGGAAATGAGAGAATCAAATTATTGGCTTCGAATAATTAAAGCAATAAATGAAAATAAATCTGAAGAATTAGATTTTCTTATTAAAGAATCAGAAGAATTAAAAAATATTCTAGGATCGATAACTACAAAAACTAGAAGAAAATAAAATGAAAAAATTAATCCTAATATACACTTTGCTCCTGTCACTTTTTACTTTTTACTTTAAACTTTTTACTTTAAACTTTTTACATTTCACTTTAAACTTATTAAAATGAACATTTTAATCACCG
>JAUWUU010000153.1 GCA_030617765.1 Flavobacteriia bacterium
TGAGGGCAAATTTATATTTGACAATAGGGTTGGTGACTGGAAGAACTACTATTATGATGGTGTGGGTGAAGACTGATATTTTTTAGAATCTTTTCTATAAAACACCAGATTTGCAATCTATACTATTTTTAGAGCTAAAGCGTTAAGTTTAAGTATATCAATTAAAAAAAGTATATTTGCAATTAATATTTTTTAGTTTTAAAACTAATTTCTATGAAAGGACCCCTTTTTTACGCTAAGATATTACTATTCGGAGAATATGGTATCATAAAGGATTCTAAAGGATTGGCAATACCTTATAGCTCTTATAAAGGAGCGTTAAAGGTTTCAGATGATCACACTTCCGAAGCCAAGCTTTCTAATAGTAAAATGCATGATTTTTATCAATATCTTTTAACTATAAAACACAAAAATCTACATTTAAGATTAGATGAGTTAAAAGATGATATTGAAAACGGACTGTATTTTGATTCCAGTATTCCACAAGGCTATGGTGTAGGTAGTTCAGGTGCATTGGTAGCTGCTATTTACGATAAGTATGCCGATAATAAAATAACAGTTTTAGAGAATCTTACCCGTAATAAACTTTTAATTTTAAAAGAAATTTTTTCTTTAATGGAATCCTATTTTCATGGAAAAAGTTCCGGCTTAGATCCTTTAAATTCATATTTGAGTTTACCAATTTTAATCAATTCAAAAGATAATATTGAAGCGACAGGAATTCCATCACAAAAAGAAGGAAAAGGCGCTGTATTTTTATTAGACTCTGAAATGGTAGGTGAAACGCAACCCATGATTAATATCTTTATGAATAAAATGAAAAATGAAGGGTTTAGAAATATGATTGATCATGATTTTGCTACATATACCGATGCTTGTATTGATGATTTTCTTCACGGGAATGTTAACTCATTATTTGGTAATGTAAAGAGTCTATCAAAGGTAGTTTTTAAACATTTCAAACCAATGATTCCAAAAAGTTTTCATAAGCTTTGGCAGGAAGGAATTGAAAGTAATGATTACTATTTAAAATTATGCGGTTCAGGTGGAGGTGGATATATTTTGGGCTTTACTGAAGATTATGAAAAGGTTAAAATGGTTTTAAAAGGATATAAATTAGAATTAGTTTACAGATTTTAAAATCCATTTTATCTATTATGGATTTACTTAAAATCGCACAAAAAAATACACCAAAAACACCAAAAAAAATTCCTTTTTTTTATAAATTTATTAGCATGTTATCCGTTGTCAGGGGCTATAATATTTTTATTATTGTTCTTGCACAATATCTGGCTGCTATTTTTATTTTCTCTCCGGACAAACCCTTAAAGGAAATTTTATTTAACCTCGATTTGTATTTTATTGTACTTGCAACAATTTGTGTGATCGCTGCAGGTTATATCATCAATAATTTTTACGATGTTAAAAAAGATATCATCAATAAACCTATAAAAACCAAAATTGACAGTTTTGTTAGCCAAAAAACCAAACTAAACATTTACTTTCTGCTCAATTTTATTGGTGTACTATTTGCTTATTTTGTTTCCTGGAGGGCAGCATTATTTTTTTCAATTTACATTTTTTTAATCTGGCTGTATTCACATAAATTAAAAAAATATCCCTTAGCCGGTTTGTTTTCGGCAGCTATTCTGGCTATTTTACCTTTTTTTGCAGTCTTTGTTTACTATAAAAATTTTTCAGAGATCATATTTACACATACAGCATTTTTGTTTTTTGTGTTGATGATAAGAGAACTTGTTAAAGATCTGGAAAACATCAAAGGAGATGTGGCTCAAAACTACACAACTATTCCAATAAAATACGGAGAATATTTTACAAAATTATTGATTACAATTTTGGTAATCTTAACACTTGATCCCATTTATTTTTTACTAAAATATCCTGAAATTGGTTTAATGAAATATTACTTTTATTTTGCCGGAATTGCCTTTTTGATTTTTTCAATATTGCTTTGGAAAGCTACTTCAAAAAAAGATTATGTAATTCTGCACAATGCCATTAAACTCATCATAGTAATTGGTGTTTTAAGTCTAATGTTAATAGATACCACTGTTATTATTCAGAGAATCTTAAATGCCAGGATCTAATTTGTGATAGCATTAACACAATGAAATAGTTTGGTTTTTGTATTTTTGCAAAAAAACTTAAAATGACCGATCATAAAAACTCGTCGAGAGGACGACAAAACCCTGCCGAAAAGCAAGAAAAAAAAGGAAATACAAGCAAGAAAAAGCCTTATTCAAAACAAACTTCAAAAAGCTCAAAGGATAAAAATTACAGACTTCATCCGCAAAAGCTAAAAAATTATAAAAAGAATACATCTTCTACTTCAAAAAGTAATGTTGATAGTGATGAGATTCGTTTGAATAAATATATTGCCAATGCTGGCATTTGTTCACGTAGAGAAGCCGATACTTTTATCAAATCAGGTAGTGCAACCGTAAATGGTAAAACTATAACAGAAATGGGTTTTAAAGTAAAATTGGATGATGAAGTACGATTTGATGGCACTTTAATTTCTCCCGAAACAAAAAGATATGTTTTAATGAATAAACCCAAAAATTACATTACTACCATGAGTGATGAAAGAGGTAGGAAAACTGTAATGGAATTAATTCATAATGCTGCAAAAGAACGTATTTATCCTGTGGGCAGATTAGACAGGCTTACAACCGGATTATTATTATTCACCAATGATGGAGAATTGGCAAAAAAATTGACCCATCCAAAACACGAAGTAAAAAAATTATATCATGTTAATTTAGATAAAAAATTAAGTATGAGTGATCTACAAAAAATATCTGAAAATTTTGTACTCGATGGTAAAATGGTTTTTGTAGATAAGATATCCTATATTCAAAACAAACCCAAAAATGAAATTGGTGTTGAAATACACTCCGGTAGAAATAGAATTGTTCGTAAAATATTTGAACATTTTGGTTATAATGTAACCAGACTTGATAGAGTGATCTTTGCCGGATTGACCAAAAAGAATTTATCACGCGGCCATTGGAGACACCTAACTCAACAGGAAATCAATAATTTAAAAATGATTTAAATTCCTTATTATTTACACCAATTAAAATTTCTTTTTTTTACTATTCCCTTTAAAGTTTCAAAAATTTTATCGTTATTTGGTTGAAAGACTTTAGGAATATGAAAAATAAAATCCTTTTTTGGTCAATAACTGTAGCTCTTGCCGGGTTTTTATTTGGTTTTGATACAGTAGTAATTTCAGGGGCTGATAAAAAATTACAAGCTTTATGGGATTCTTCCAATGTGTTTCACGGAACAGTAGTTATGGCTATGGCTCTTTGGGGAACAGTAATAGGTGCTATTTTTGGTGGTATTCCTACTAATAGAATTGGAAGAAAGAATACTTTAATTTGGATTGGAGTTTTATATACATTTTCCGCTTTAGGTTCTGCATTTGCAAATGATCCTTATACTTTTGCCTTTTTTAGATTTATTGGTGGTTTAGGTGTTGGTGCTTCAACTATTGCAGCTCCCGCTTATGTTTCAGAAATTGCTCCGGCAAAAAACAGAGGAAAGCTTGTAGCACTTTACCAGTTCAATATTGTTTTGGGGATTTTATTAGCTTTTTTATCTAATTATCTATTGCGAAATCTTGGTGAAAATTCATGGAGATGGATGATTGGTGTAGAGGCCATTCCTGCAATTATCTACACTTTAATGGTTACAACTGTACCTAAAAGTCCGAGATGGCTTCTTTTAAAGGGAAGAACAGTTGAAGCAAAAAAAATATTACAAATTACAAATCCCAATGCTTCTATTGATAGCATTGTGGAAGAAATTCAACTACACCAAAATAATATTAAAAATAAAGGCAAAGAAACCATATTTATAAAAAAATATCGTTTCCCCTTGATGCTTGCTTTTTTAATTGCTTTTTTTAATCAATTTTCAGGAATTAATGCGTTTTTGTATTATGCACCAAGGATCTTTGAAGAAGCGGGTTTGGGTGAAAGTACAGCATTATTGAGCAGTATAGGTATTGGAATTACGAATTTGATTTTTACTTTATTAGGAGTAGCTTTAATAGACAAACTTGGCAGAAAGCAATTGATGTATATTGGTTCAATAGGCTATATTATTTCATTATCTCTTGTTGCCATTGCTTTCTTTTTAGGTTGGAAAGGTATGTTTATCCCTATCTTCCTATTTATTTTTATAGCTGCCCATGCCATTGGACAAGGCGCTGTGATATGGGTTTTTATTTCCGAAATATTTCCAAATAATCTCAGAGCATCAGGCCAATCATTTGGATCATCAACACATTGGATTTTGGCGGCAATTATACCCTCATTAGTACCTTTCCTTTTTGAAAAAGTTGGTGCAGGATTTGTTTTTGCAGTCTTTGCTTTTATGATGGTATTGCAATTAATATTTGTAATCTTTATGATGCCCGAAACCAAAGGTATTACCCTGGAAGAATTAGAGAAAAAAATAATCAAAGAATAATATACCATGCCAAAAATAACTTGTTTTGGAGAAGTGCTTTGGGATATTTTTCCAACACATAAAAAAATTGGTGGAGCTCCTTTGAATGTTGCCTTAAGATTGCAATCGTT
>JAUWUU010000045.1 GCA_030617765.1 Flavobacteriia bacterium
ACTTTTAGTTTTGTATAGAAATGAGATGTTATGCTATAATGATACAGTCTTCGATTTTAATGATTTTGCAATAATCTGTCTCAAACTTGATTTAGGAAATCAGACATTTAAAAACAAAACAAAAAACATCCAAATTTGAGTAATTAAATTTTAATGGAGAATCTTAGAACGTGATTGTATTTTTTAAAAAATATTAATTATGATTATTTAATATTGAATAAAGCGAGTTAAAGTTTTTTCCCAACAATAAGTCTGTAAATAATTTCATAAATTTGCACACCTTAAATAGAAAAAATGTCAAAATTTGAATTAAAACTACCTAAAATGGGTGAAAGTGTTGCCGAAGCAACGATTACTTCTTGGTTAAAGGATGTTGGAGATACAATTGAGATGGATGAAGCGATAGTTGAGATTGCAACTGATAAAGTTGATAGTGAAATTCCATGTGAAGTGGAAGGTATTTTAGTTGAAAAGTTATTTGATGTTGATGATGCTGTTGCTGTTGGTCAAACAATTGCAATTATTGAAGTAGAGGGTGAAACTTTAGAAATGAGTGATTCTGATAAAGTTGAAGATGAGTTGGTTGAGAAAGTTATTAAAGAAATACCGACCGTTGAAAAAGTAAAAGCTGAAACTAAGCATGTAGATAAAGCTATTGCTTTGATTTCTTCCAAATCGGATAGATTTTATTCTCCTTTGGTAAAGAATATTGCAAAAAAAGAAGGTATTTCTATGGGTGAATTAGAATCCATAATTGGTACAGGAAAAGACCAAAGAGTTACAAAAAATGATATTTTTTCTTTTCTTGATAATAGAGGTAATCAACCAAAAAAAGTGCAGATTGATCAACAAAATATTGAAGAATCAATTACGCAAACATCTAAAAGTTTTGATGGTGAAGATGAAATAATTGAGATGACTCGTTTGGGCAAGCTCATTGCTAAACATATGGTTGAATCAATTCAGACTTCAGCACATGTGCAAAGTTTTGTTGAGGTTGATGTGACCAATATTGTAAAATGGCGTGATAGGGTAAAGGATGAATTCTTTAAAAGAGAAGGTGAAAAGATTACTTTTACGCCAATATTTATGGATGCTGTAGCCAAAGCTATCAGAGATTATCCAATGATGAATATTTCTGTAGATGGCGATAAGGTCATCAAACGAAAGGATATCAATTTAGGGATGGCGGCAGCTTTGAAGGATGGTAATTTAATTGTTCCGGTGATTAAAAAAGCAGATAAATTGAGTTTGGTTGGTATGACCAAAGCAGTAAATGATCTTGCAAAAAAAGCAAGAACTGGTAAATTGAGACCTGATGATATTCAAGGAGGTACTTTTACGGTAACTAACGTAGGAACATTTGGAAGTATCACGGGAACTCCAATTATTAATCAACCTCAAGTAGGTATTATTGCTTTGGGTTCAATTAGAAAAATGCCTGCTGTTATTGAAACTCCAGAGGGTGATTTTATCGGAATTCGTCAAAAAATGATCATATCACACTCTTATGATCATCGTGTAGTGAATGGTGCTTTAGGCAGTCTGTTTGTTAAAAAAGTAGCTGATTATTTAGAAGCATGGGACTTAAATACAAATTATTAAAATTATTTCTAAAAAAAATAAATGAATTTAAAATTAGATCGACCTTTAGTTTTCTTTGATTTAGAAACAACGGGAATACAAATTGCCACAGATAGAATTGTTGAGATATCTATCTTAAAAGTTTTTCCTAACGGAAATAAAGAAAGTAAAACATGGAGAGTTAATCCAGAGATTGAAATTCCTAAACAGGTGATTGATATTCATGGAATTACAAACGAAGATGTAGTGAATGAACCAAAGTTTAGAGAGCTGGCCCCAGAAGTGAGTAAAATGATTGAAGGTTGTGATCTGGCAGGTTTTAATTCAAACAGATTTGACATTCCGCTATTAGCGGAAGAAATGTTAAGAGCCGAGGTGAATTTTGATATGAAAGATAGAAAAGCTATCGATGTTCAGGTAATATTTCATAAAAAAGAACCTCGTAACCTAAGTGCCGGATATAAGTTCTATTGTGACAAAGATCTAGAGAATGCCCATTCTGCGGAAGCAGATACAATGGCAACTTACGAAATTTTAGAGGCTCAGGTAGAAAAGTATGATGATATTAAAAATGATATAAATTTTTTAAGTAATATCTCATTACATAATAAAAGAGCTGATTTTGCCGGTTTTATTTTATTTAATGGAGATGGAGAAGAAATTTTTTCGTTTGGAAAATACAAAGGAAAAAAAGTTGTTGATGTATTAAGAGATAATCCGGGGTATTATAGTTGGATTCAAAATGCTGATTTTCCATTATACACAAAAAAGACATTAACTAATATCAAGAATAAAACAGATTCGAACAAGCAAATAAATTCTTTAGAGGATTTAAAAAACAAATTCAATCAAAAAATATAGTAATATTTGTAAATCTAAATTATTTATCTAATGATCAAAAATGTTTTATTGATTCTTGTTTTTTTTATTGTGTTACCACTGAAGGCTCAAATTAATCCTTTGCAAACAAAAGACAGTATTGCACAGCAGAAATGGGTAGATAGTATTTTGAGTGAAATGAGTGTTGATCAAAAAATTGGTCAATTATTTATGATAGCTGCTTACTCAAATAAAGGTGTAGAACATGAAAAATTCATTTCCGATCTAATTGATAAATACCATATAGGTGCGCTAATTTTTTTCCAAGACAATGCCACAAAGCAAGCAGTATTGACCAATAAATATCAATCAATATCTAAAATACCCTTACTTATTGGAATTGATGGAGAATGGGGACTTCAAATGCGCCTAAAGAATACGGTGGCATTTCCTTATAATATGGCACTTGGTGCAATTAGAGATGATAGACTTATTGAGCAAATGGGTAAGCAGATGGGTAAACACCTTAAAAGAGAAGGAATCCATATAAATTTTGCGCCAGTAGTTGATGTTAATATAAATCCAAAAAATCCAGTTATTGGAAATCGGTCTTTTGGTGAGGATAAGATTAATGTTGCTAATAAATCTATCGCATTTACAAAAGGAATTCAAAGTAAAAGTGTTATGGCTTGTGCCAAACATTTTCCCGGTCACGGAGATACATTTCAAGATTCTCATAAGACCTTACCAACAGTTGATGCCAGCTTAGAAAGGTTAGAATCAATTGAATTATATCCTTTTAGAAAAATAATTGATCAGGGTCTTGGGAGTATTATGGTTGCACATTTAAGTGTGCCCAGTTTAGAACCACAAAGCAATTTACCTTCTTCACTTTCCTCTAATATTGTTACTGGTTTATTAAAAGAAAAGTTGGGTTTTAAAGGATTGATAGTCACTGATGCTATGAATATGAAAGGCTCTGCTAATTTTGCTTCCTCTGAAGAGAATAATTTACAGGCTATATTGGCAGGAAATGATTTATTAGATGTTCCTAAAAAAATTCCTGAAACCATTGTAAAATTTAAAAAAGCGATATCTTCTGGAGTTTTATCTGAGGAGCGTTTGAATGAGTCGGTTACTAAGATCTTGAAAACCAAATATTGGGCTGGGTTAAATAATTATAAACTGATAGATACAACCAATTTAATGTCAGATTTAAACACTGTAGAGGATAAGATTTTAAATAGAAGATTGGTGGCTAATTCGGTTACTTTAATTAAAAATGATAACAATATATTACCCATAAAAAATTTAAAAGATAATAAAATTGCCTATGTTAAATTTGGGAAATATGAGAATGGAACTTTTATAAAACGACTTAATGATTACACAAAAGTAGATGTTATTTCTGGTAATGGTTTGGATGAAACCTTAAAGAAGTTAAATAATTATCAAACAGTAATTATTGGGTTTCACAAGGGATCAAGTGTGCTCGCCAATTATAAATTTACTGAAAGTGAATTGCATTGGATTCAAGAGATTTCAAGAAAAAGCAAGGTAATTCTAGATGTTTTTGCGAGCCCGTATAGCTTATTACAAATAAAATCATTTACCAATATTGATGCTATATTAATCTCTTATCAAAACAGTGATCTTTTTCAAGACATCTCCGCACAAATGATATTTGGTGCCGTTGATATTCAAGGAAAATTACCTGTGAATATTGGTAAGAATTATCCTGTAGGATTTGGTTTGCATGTAGCAGATCTACACAGGTTGGCTTATTCAATCCCCGAAGATGTTGGTTTGGATAGTGATAAATTACAGAAAATAGATTCAGTTGCTAAATTGGTGATTGACTCCTCAATGGCGCCCGGTTTACAAGTTTTAGTTGCGCGTCACGGCAAGGTCGTTTATCGGAAAAGTTTCGGGTATTTTACCTATGATAAAAAAGTAAAAGTAGATAACAACAGTATTTACGACCTGGCATCTGTTACTAAAATATTAGGCGGTTTACCCATGATCATGAAAGCAGAAGAAGATGGTAGATTTACTTTGCAAACTACTTTAGGTGAGCTAATGCCGGTAATTAGGGATAGTAATAAAGATACTTTAACGGTACAGGAAACACTTTCGCATTATGCAAAATTAAAACCATATATTCCATATTATAGAACAATGGTTGATAAGTATGATAATAACAATCCCATGCCTAAATATTTTCAGCATGAAAAATCGAGTGAATACAATATTAAAGTAGCAAAAGACCTGTATTTACGTTCAGATTATAAGGATAGTATTTACCAACTAATTGCTAATGCCCCCCAAAGAGAAAAGCTAAGATATAAATACAGTGGAATGCCTTTTTATTTATTTGTGGATTATATTGAAAAGCAATACCACAAACCCCTTGATAAATTGAATAACGATAATTTTTATGCACCCTTAGGGGCTACTACATTAACTTATAATCCACTACAGAAGTTCAACAAATCTCAGATTGTTCCCACTGAAGATGATGATTTTTTTCGTCATCAATTATTACACGGAACTGTTCATGATGAAGGTGCAGCTATGATGGGTGGTGTAAGCGGCAATGCCGGACTCTTTGCTAATTCAAATGATGTGGCAAAGATTATGCAAATGTACTTACAAAGAGGTTATTACGGAGGAAAAACATATTTAAAACCTGAAACAATTGATATATTTAATTCCAGATATTACGAAGCAAATGGAAATAGGAGGGGATTGGGATTTGATAAACCTCAGGTAGATCCAAAAGAGAAAGCCACTTGTGGCTGTATCTCTTTTAAAAGTTTTGGGCATAGTGGTTATACAGGAACCTATACTTTTGCTGATCCTGAAACTGAAATTGTTTATGTGTTTTTGTCAAACAGAGTATATCCTACTCGAAACAATAATAAGTTAGGTAAACAAAATATCCGTACTAAAGTTCAGGGTTTGATTCAGGAAGCCATAATCGAATAAAGAAATTGTTTTTTTTAATAAATTTGAGATAAGTAATTTACTTTTTTGTTTTAGTTAGTACAAGGACCATAAGAAAACTTAAAACGATATAGATCCAGCCGGCAGTATTTCCAAATAAATGAGTTATAATGCTTTTTTGAATAAAGTAAAATATTGGAAAAAAAGTAATACCAATTACATATTTAACAGTTGCTAAGTATTCTTTTTCCTTTATGGTAGGTTTGAGGCGTTTCCATATTAGAAGTGGAAAAAAACTATTTATTTTAACAAGTAAAAGAAGTGGGTTAAAACCTTTTTTATGTGAGGGGTTAATGGGTGATAGATTATCTAGATCCTTTAATTTTTCATTTGCTTTTATAGGATCAAGAAATTCATCTTTATTAAAGTATTTAACTATTTCATCGTGTTTTTCAACATCTTTAATGTGTGTAGTGAGCAGTTTTAATTGTTTGCTAACTTCTGCTTTCAATTCTTTTACAGAGTTGTTTTTATCATATTTTTCATAATATTCATTGACGGAGATAGGTTTTCCGAAGTAGACAGCTGCTTTACTGGCATAAGCTGTAGGATTACTGTAATTTAAACCAATGGGGATGATATCAATTTCATTATTTGGATTTCTTTCTAAAGCTCCAAAAACAATACGTGTAAACCCTTTACCTATAACACGTACACGGCGTTGTAAATTGTGATTTCCTTCTGGATAAATAAGCAATGCTTTTTTGTCATCTAAAAGATCATAAGAGTGTTGAAAAATTGCTTCATTATTTGAAAGAGTTTCAAAACCATCTCTGATCCTGTAAAGAGGCAACATGTTTATTGATGATAATAGTGCTTTATAAATTGGGTTTTTAAATATATGAGCACTCGATAAAGTATAGGTTTCAATATTATTTGTAGTGCATATCAATAGAGAATCAATTACTGAATTTTGATGATTGCCAATAAAAAAAACTGCTTTTCCTTTAGGTATATTCTCCTTACCATAGATATGTATCTTTTTATAAAAAAAGAACAATCCAATTTGTAAATAGATTTTAACAAAAAGTTGCCAGATATACCTCATATGATTGCTGTTTTTTTAGATCTATATGACCAGAAAAGGGCTAACAATAAACTCGATAATATATCCCAAATAGCCCAAAAAGCAACCAGTATTGCCATACCCCCTATACCTTCAAAGAATGAGAATACCAATAATAAACCCAAACCGGAGTTTTGAATACCTGTTTCAAAACTTAAAGTTTTTTGATCTCTATATGATAAACCTGAAAATTTTGCTGTGTAAAAACCTGTGATATAAAGAATTATATTATGAAAAACTACCAATAAAAAAACATAATGAATATAATTTAAAAAAACATCTAAATTATTATAAAAGGCTACAGCAATAAATGCGATGAATATAATTATTGAAATAGGTTTTAGAAATTTGGATATTTTAGCAGCTAATATTGGCTTGTAGTTTTTAAAAACCATACCTGCAATTAGAGGGATCGCTATGATAATTAAAACCAATTTAGCTACATCAAGAGGGTTCAGTGATATTGTTTTTAATAATTTGGCAGTAGGTTCATAAAAATTTCCCCAAAGCGCAAAATTTAAAGGTGTCATGATGAGGGCAGCAAATGAAGCAAAGGCAGTTAAACTTACTGATAATGCGGGATTTCCACCTGCTAATTTGCTCATAAAATTTGAAATGTTTCCGCCCGGACAGGCAGCTACCATAAACATCCCCAAAGCTATACTGGGTAAAGGATCGATAATAATTATCAATAGGTAAGTAATTAACGGAATTAATAAGAATTGTGAAAAGATCCCAATTAATACCGGTTTGGGTGCCTTAAACATATTGGTAAAATCGGTAATTTTAATATCTAGGGCAACGCCAAACATTACCAAAGCCAAAGTAAGATTAACCAGCCAAATATTATCGGAGTTAAGATTTATTTGGATATGATCTATATTTTGGATTAAACTTTCCTGCATATTATTAATTAGTTTTTAAAGGCATACGAAACAATATTTGCACCCATTTGTAGTGCAAGTAACCTAATTTCTTCAGGATCCTTATGGATTGATTGATCTTCCCAGCCATCATTTAAATCACTTTCAAAATCGTAAAAACAAACCATCCTTCCTTCATAAAATAATCCAAACCCCTGAGGAGGCTTGTTGTCATGTTCATGAATTTTTGGCAAGATAGTAAAATTATATTTTTGGTGATAAATTGGGTGGTTATATGGTATTTCCTGAAATTCTAATTCAGGAAAAACTTTTTTCATTTCCCTCCGGATATATTTATCCAAACCATAATTATCAGAAATATGTAAAAAACCTCCAGAAATTAAGTAGGTGTGAAGATTTTCAATAGCTAGATCATTTAGAAAAATATTTCCATGACCTGTAATAAAAATTATGGGATATTTAAAGATCTCTTTGCTTTCAGCAGAAACTGTTTTAGGTTTTATATCAATTTTAGTATTGATATTTTCATTACAGAATGCAATTAAATTGGGCAAAGCAGTTGGGTTAGCATACCAATCGCCGCCTCCATCGTACTTAATAATTGCAACTTGCTGGGCATTAGAATTATAAGGAACAAATATAAATAAAAAAATAAGTACAGTTTTTTTTAAAATAAACTGCCTTATTAGAAGATATTTCAAATTTTGAATACTAATTCCCAAATTTATAATGATTCATTAATAATCGAAACTGTATTACAAACTACGATGCCGGCAGTTTCAGTGCGCAATCTACTTTTACCCAAAGATAATGGAATATACTGATGCTGCAAGGCAATATCAATTTCTTTAAAAGAGAAGTCACCTTCAGGTCCGATTAAAACAGTAATATTCTGTTTGTTTTTTATTAGATTCTTTAAAGTGCTTTTTTCTGAATTTTCACAATGTGCGATAAGTTTAATTCCTTTTAGATCTTTTTTGATAAAGTCAGAAAATTTTATTGGTTGATTAAATTTTGGCACCTGATATTTTAAAGATTGTTTGACCGCAGAAACCAACACTTTTAGCATCCTCTCTGATTTGATAACTTTACGCTCAGAATTATCACATATAATAGGTGTGATCTCATCAATACCTATTTCGGTAGCTTTTTCTAAAAACCATTCAAAACGGTCATTCATTTTGGTTGGTGCAATTGCAATATGCAGGTGGTAATTCCAATTTTTATCTTTTTCTTCAAAAGAGGTTATTTGTGCCAAACATTTTTTATCATTGGCATTGATGATCTGTACTTTAAATAAAAAACCTTTTCCGTTGGTTATATATAAAAGATCTCCCTCTTTTTTACGAAGAACGCGTACAATATGCCTGCTTTCTTCTTTGTTAAAAACAAATTCAGTTATTGATGAATTGATTTCTGGATTGTAAAAAAGTTGCATGATCAAGTTTTAATTATAAAAACAAAAGTATAAAAAAGAGAGGAATTGGTGTGAGATAATTTATTAAACTACCCATATCTATTGTTACTGTTAACTATTCAATCTCTTTTCTGTAAGTACTTCTCTTTTTATGAATTTTTGGATCAAAATCTTTCCATAACAGATGAATATCTTTATTCTCTTCTAATTCAGCAGATCTAAAAGCTTTTTCAATACCTTTCTCTTTACAAGTCTTGTAATGTTCATTAAAAATAATTGCTGTCAATCCTTTTTTTTGATATTCGGGTAAAATACCTATAAGATAAAAAAGGGTTTCATTACTGTACTTTTTTGCATGAAGTAGATGTAAAAAACCAAAAGGGAATAATTTACCTTTGGCTTTTTGTAAAGCTTTTCCAAACGTGGGCATTGTAATTGAAAATGAAACAAGTTTACCGTTTTTATCAACTATAAATTTGATAAACTCAGGATTGATTAGGCCTATGAATTTTTTCTTAAAGTATTCAATTTGCCTTTGTGAGATTGGAACATACGAAGATAATTTAGAATAGCTTTTGTCAAAAACAGCAAACATTTCAGCAGTATAGGGTATTATTTGTTTTGATGAAGTGAAATTAAGTGGTTTTAAATCGTACCGTTTTTCTATAATACTGGCCAGACGTTTGTAATACTTCTCATCTGTATTTGCAATAGAAAAGTAAGATTCGTCAAATCTTTTTTCTTTTCTATAGCCTAATTTTTCAAGATGCTTGGGGTAATATGGATAATTATACCATGAGATCATAGTGCCTATTTGATCAAAACCCTCTGTTAGAGCCCCAACTTTATCTAAATTAGAAAAACCAACAGGCCCTTCAATAAACTCTAATTTATTTTTTTTACCGATCTCTTCTACTTTTGATAATAAAACTTTACTTACTTCAACATCGTCAATCATATCCATCCATCCAAAACGCATCTTTTTTATGTTTTGATCCTTAACTTCAAATGAATTGATAATGGCAGCAATTCTGCCAACTACTTTGTTATTTTGATAGGCGAGAAAGAATTGGGCATTGGCATGTTCAAAAACAGGGTTTTCTGTTTTGTCAAAACTATCAACTTCATCTTTGATAATTGGAGGAACCCAATAAGGATTATTCTTGTAGAGTTCAAAAGGAAATTTCACAAATTGTGTTAATTCCTTTTTTGTAGTAATTTCTTTTAAAGTGATCATCAGCCAAAATTACTATTTTTTAGCTTTTATCTTTGGCTTTTTTTTGTTTTTTGTAGTATTTATTTTCGGCTTTTTCTTTCCTGTTTTGTTGCTTTACCAGTTGTTTATTTCTTTTCTTTTGAGCCTTTTGTGCTTTCTTATTTACAGGAGGTTCTATACTTCTTTCTTTTACATTTGAAGTTTTTACTTTGCGCATTTTTTTATTACCGGATGATTTTTTGGCTCCACCGGCAAATAAACCAAAGGTAATTGTATTGAAGAAACCTTTATTGTCTTGTTCTAAACTAACTTCATTATTATTAGTTTTACTTTTAATGATCTTATCTTTGTGTTTATCCAAACGCCAAGAAACACCACCACCAAATAAAAATGTATTGTCACCTCGTTCGTCGTAGATCATCCTTGCGGATAAATCAAACTGCATATCTTTATTGAATAGATAAGCACCGCCTGCACCGAATTGTATATCATTTGGAATACTCTTTTTATTTCTAAAAAAAACCTGTCCCTCTCCAAAAACTGACCATTTTTCAGTTAATGCATAGGTAGTTGTACCTATAAATGAACTTTCCATATCCTCAGTAAAAACCTCATCCACAATAAAATTTGTCAAAACAACCCATCTGTTACTTAGATCATTTTGAGTGAAAATGGCAAATCTAGGACTTATTCCTTCAGTATTTTTTTGTAGGTCATATAGTAAATTGGTATTGAGTCCAGCATAAACACCAACGGCGGGAATCAATCTTTTTTTATCAAATGCATGCCTTGCTTTCCAGCTGTGAATTTCTTTAGATTTATCAGTGTAGGTTGGTTTATAAACAAGATATTTTGCTCCAACAGTTAATTTACTAAAACCAAAACCAGATTCAGAAGAAATGGTAGGATGTGTATTGTCTCTATTTTCGCTTTGTACAGCTAAATCCAGACTGAACTCTAAACGTTCAAAAAACTGTCCTGTTCTAAGTGTAATATCTGTTCCAAATGATTTTGAACTATAACTATGCTGTATAGGAGACGCATTTGGGTCATCAGGAAATTCCCAGTACAAATAATTCCCAACATTTTTATTAAAAAGTCCACCCTCAACCTGGTATACTCCAGTTCCTACACTAAACGGACTATCAGAAAAACCAGGTCGTTTAGAGTTGATCACATCAGTATATTGCGCATAACCAATTTGAAAACAAAAAATTAGCGGGATAAGCTTTAAAAAATGCCGCATTTTATATATAAAATTTAATTCAAAAATAAGATTTTCTTTATATAAACGCTCAAGTTGTCTGCAAATTGTTATTTTTGAATTTAAATTTTAAAAAAATGCAAGAGGCATCAATGACAGGGTTTTTACAAACCATATTGATAATAGTTTTAGTTTATTACGGTATAAAATTTATTGGTAGATATCTTTTCCCGATTTTCTTTCAAAAATTAGTAAAGAATATGGAGAAAAAGGTAAAAGAACAACAAGGGTACCAACAACCTGAAGAAAAAATAAATGTAGGTGAAACTACTATTGAAAAAGCTCCTCGTGAAACAAAAGGGAAAAGTAATAATGTTGGTGAGTATGTTGATTATGAAGAAGTTGATGATAAATAAAGTTAAAAGTGTAAAGTAAAAAGTGTAAAGTTAAAAATTAAAAGTATCAATTTAATATATAAAATTACAAGCATTTTCTAGAAAATGAATTTCAAAAAAATACTTCCTTATCTTATTGCAGTGCTAACTTTTGTAATTATTTCATTGGCATATTTTTCTCCTGTTTTAGAAGGAAAAAAATTATTTCAAAGTGATATTGCTCAGTTTAGAGGCATGTCAAAAGAAATTCAGGATTTTAGAGCTGAGCATGGCGAAGAACCCTATTGGACAGATAGAGCTTTTGGAGGTATGCCTTCATATCAATTAAGTACATATTATCCAAATGATTATATTAAAAAAGTTGATAGTTTATTGAGATTTCTACCGAGACCGGCAGATTATTTATTTTTGTATTTTATAAGCTTTTTTGTTTTGTTAATGGTATTAAAAATCGATTGGAAGTTAGCGATAATTGGCTCACTTGCTTTTGGTTTTTCAACTTATTTTATCATTATTCTTGGTGTTGGTCATAATGCAAAAGCCCATGCAATTGCTTATATGCCATTGGTATTGTCAGGAGTTTTATTGGTTTTTCAAAAGAAATACCTACTGGGGTTTATAGTCACTTCTGTTGCCATGGCATTAGAGATCAACGCCAGTCACCCTCAAATGACCTATTATTTGTTATTTATGATCCTAATTTTTGGAATTGTCTATTTGATCAATGCATTCCAAAATAATGAATTGCCAGTTTATTTTAAAAAAGTTGGAATTTTATTTGTAAGTGTAATTTTGGCTGTTGGTGTAAATGCAACAAGTTTAATGGCAACAAAAGAGTATGCAAGTGAAAGTACTAGAAGTAAAAGTGAATTGACTATTACTCCTGATGGAAATGAAAAAGAGATAACTACAGGTTTATCTAAAGGATATATTACTCAGTATAGTTATGGAATTTTAGAAACTTTTGATCTTTTTATTCCTAGATTTATGGGAGGCTCCAATAATGAGAATATTGGAAAAGATTCTAATACTTATGAGTTTGTTAAAGATGTTGGCGGTGTTAAACAAGCAAAAAGTTTTGCTGAAAATGCCCCTATGTATTGGGGAAATCAACCAATTGTTGCTGCACCGGCTTATATTGGTGCTATAATGATATTTTTATTTGTGTTAGGGATCTTTTTGGTAAAAGGTAAGTTAAAAAAATGGTTGGTAGCAGCTACAATATTCTCAATTTTACTGAGTTGGGGAAAGAATTTCGGTTTTTTAACCGATCTGTTTATTGATTATGTTCCGCTTTACAATAAATTCAGAGCGGTTTCTTCCATTCAGGTCATTGCAGAATTGGCGGTTCCGATCTTGGGAATCTTAGGTTTAAAAGTATTTTTTGACAATGAGGTTTCTAATGAAGAAAAGATAAAATCTTTAAAGAATAGCGTGATTATTGTTGGGGGTTTAGCATTGTTATTTGTGGTTGCAGGAACAAGTTTATTCGCATTTGAAAGCATTAATGATGTCAGATATGAAAATATGGCGCCTGGTTTTACTGAAGCTTTAATTGCAGATAGAAAGTCGGTATTTTTTGAAGACAGTGTAAGAACGTTACTTTTGGTTATTGGAATTGCTGCGGTTCTTTGGTTTTTTGTAAAAGAAAAAATAAATAAAAATATTGTTTTAGGTGTATTCTTTGTTTTGATTCTTTTTGATATGGTAGGCATTGCAAAACGTTATGTAAATAAGGATGATTTTATATCTAAAAGTAAACTTGAAAAGCCTTTTCCAAAATCAGACATCAATACAGAAATTTTAAAAGATAAAAGTCATTATAGAGTGATGAACTTCATGGTAAACCCAATGAACGATGGAAGCACTTCTTTTTATCACAATTCAATAGGTGGCTATCACGCTGCAAAACCTCGTCGTTATCAGGAGCTTTTCGATTTTCAAATTGCTAAAAATAATTTTGATGTATTGAATATGTTAAATACAAAATACATCATTTTTCCTGATGATAATAATAGGGCAAATGTGCAAATCAATACTGATGCTAACGGAAATGCTTGGTTTGTTGAAAAAATAGAATTTGTAAATACTGCTGACGAAGAGATCAAAGCATTAGACAGTATAAATACAAAACGTGTTGTTATAATCAATTCAGTGTATAAAAAGGATCTTGAAGGATTTAGTTTTCAAAATGATTCAACTGCTATAATTCAACTAAAAAATTATAAAGCCAATATATTAACTTATGAAAGCAATGCTAAAACAGACCAATTGGCTGTTTTTTCTGAGATCTATTATAAGAATGGGTGGATTGCGTATATTGATGGTAATTTAACGGCTCATTTTAGGGCTAATTATGTTTTAAGAGCTATGATCATTCCTTCAGGGAAACATCAAATAATTTTTAAGTTCGAACCACAAATTATTAAACAAGGTAATACCATCACTTTAGTTTCTTATTTATTGTTAATTTTTATTCCTTTGGGATGGTATTTTAAAGAAAAGAAATCAAATAAATGATTGAACACCATAAAAAAAGATACAACCACACTATTGAGTTTTTACAAAAAGTTTTACCTGCTCCTGCTACTATTTTAGATCTGGGTGTTAGAAATGAAATGAGTGAATTGATGGAGACCCTTGGATATACCGTTTATAATACAAAAGGTGAAGATCTGGATATTGATTTTCAAAGTGTGAATGATCAACAAATAGATGCTGTTACAGCTTTTGAAATATTTGAACATTTATTGGCACCATTTAATATTTTAAAGGCAATTAAAGCTAATAAATTGATTACAACAATTCCTTTAAAATTATGGTTTGCAGATGCTTACCAAAGTAAAACAGATAAATGGGATAGGCATTATCACGAATTTGAAGATTGGCAATTTGATTGGTTGTTAGAAAAATCAGGATGGAATATCAAGACATCTGAGAAATGGACAAGTCCGATAAATAAGATCGGTATTCGTCCGGTTTTAAGAAAATTCACGCCTCGATATTACGCAGTTTACGCTGAGCGATAAATATATTTTTTATGCGAATTGGTATGATCTTAGACAAAACTTTTCCTCCCGATCCAAGGGTAGAAAATGAAGCGTCTGCTTTAATAAAAGCTGATCATAAGGTTTTTTTATTTTGCCTTAAATACAATGATGAAGAAGGATCAGAAGTTCAAAACAAAATTCATATTAAAAGATATACTTCTAATAAATTAGAATTCAAACTATCTGCTTTGGCTTATGATTTTCCTTTCTATACCAACTTAATGGAAAAGAAAATAATACATTTCTTATTAGAAAATAAAATTGAAGCTATTCATATTCACGATATCCGTATTGCCGGTGCCGTTTTTAAAGCAAATAAACAATTTGATCTACCAGTTGTTTTAGACTTACATGATAATATGCCGGAAGTCATGAAACTTTATCCTCACTTGCAAAAATTTCCTGGAAAACAATTGATCTCTCCAAAAAAATGGAAAGAGAAAGAAGAAGAATTTATTAAAAGAGCAACCAAGGTAATAACAGTTTCTGAAGAATTTATTGATGAAGTAAAAAAACGAACAAAAATTGATAAAAATAAGATCATCCTTGTCCCAAATACTGTTCGTAGATCATTTTATAAAGAAGCAAAAATTGATAAAAAAATATCAGACCGTTATAAAAATAATTTTGTGATCTTATATTTGGGTGATACCGGTTTGCGTAGAGGTTTACAAACTGCAATTGAATCAGTTGTAGATTTAAAGTTTAAAATTAACAACTTAAAATTAGTAATTGTTGGTAACAATACAACCGATATTATTTTAAAAAAACAGGTTAAAAATTTAGGTTTGGAAGATTTTGTAGATTTTGAAGGCTGGCAGGATGTTTCATTGTTTCCGTCGTATATTCAAACAAGTAATATTTGTATTTCACCTCTGCATAGAAATATTCAACATGATGTGGCGTATGCCAATAAGCTATTTCAGTATATGAGTTTTTCAAAACCTGTATTGGTAAGTGATGCAACAGCACAAATGAATTTGATAAACAGATCAAATAGTGGTTTAGTGCATCGTGAAAAAAATGTGCATGATTTTACTAAAAAAGTATTAGAATTGTATAATAACCCAGAGTTAGGAAATGAATTAGGAATAAATGGTAAAGATTTTATTGAAAAAGAGTTTGTTTGGGAAAGGGTTTCGGGTAATTTAATTAAAATTTATAGTGATTTGGAGAAAAATGAATAAGACCTTAGTGAGTTTAGTGGGTATCCTTTGTGTTAAATTATCACACAAAGTTTCATAAATAATGATATGAAAGCACTGATTATAACATATTATTGGCCTCCGTCAGGGGGAAGCGGTGTACAACGCTGGTTAAAATTCGTAAAATATTTACAAGATTTTGGTATTGAGCCTGTTGTTTATACCGTTGAAAACCCTAAATATATTTTTACTGATGAATCTTTAGAAAAAGAAATCCCAAAGAATATTAAAATTTTAAAACAACCCATTTGGGAGCCCAATAACCTCTTATCAATAATTAAAAGCAAACAAAAAGAGACAAGTGCAGGTTTTTTAAATCCCAATCCTTCATTTTTTGAGAATCAATTGCGATATATCAGAGCAAATTATTTTATTCCAGACTCAAGAAAGTACTGGATA
>JAUWUU010000131.1 GCA_030617765.1 Flavobacteriia bacterium
GATTAAAAGATAGTAAAGCTAAAAGTAAAGTAATTATTCTATTGACTGATGGTGTAAATAATTCAGGATTTGTTGATCCAAAAACAGCAACCGATCTAGCAAAAGATCTGGGAATTAAAGTATATACTATTGGTTTGGGCACCAATGGAACAGCGCTTTTTCCTGTTGCTAAAGATGCAAGTGGAAAACTTATTTTTAAGAAAGCTCCTGTTGAAATTGATGAAAAATTACTAAAATATATTGCTGGAGAAACTGAAGGAAAATATTTTAGAGCAACTGATAATAACAAGTTAGCATTGATTTATGATGAAATAAATAAACTAGAAAAAACTAAAGTAGAAGAATTTAAATATTATAATTATCAAGAAAAATTCAGACCTTTTGTTTTATTAGCAGGATTATTTATTTTAATTGAAATGTTATTACGATTTACGGTATTTAGAAGTTTTATATAATTATTGATAAACAAATACATATTACATGTATCAAATAGAAGAACCAAAATATATAATTTACTTTTTATTTATTGCAATATTAATTGTGATGTATTTTGTTGTTGTTTATTGGAAACGAAAAAAGCAACGGGCTTTTGCTGATTTACAATTACTTAAAAAATTAAGTCCTGAATCATCAAAATTTAAATCTGCATTAAAATTTATTGTGATTATTATAAGTTTGTCATTTTTAATTTTTGCTTTGATGAATCCTAAAATTGGTACACAACTCAAAACGATTAAAAGACAAGGAGTTGATATTGTTTTCGCATTAGATGTTTCAAAAAGTATGTTAGCTGAAGATATTGCACCAAACAGGTTAGAAAAATCAAAGCAAATAATTTCAAAAATTATTGATAAGCTAGGAGGTGACAGGGTTGGGATAATTATCTATGCCGGAAATGCATATCCTTTATTACCCATAACAACTGATCATGCAGCAGCAAAAATGTTTTTACAAAATGCCAGTCCAAATACTGTTTCATCACAAGGTACAGCTATTAATGAAGCACTTCGTTTGTCAAAAACATTTTTTGATGATGAATCTCAGACCAATCGGTTTTTATTTATAGTTTCTGATGGTGAAGATCATAAAAAAAATTCTGATAATCTCGCCAAAGACGCATTAAAAGAAGGAATTAAAACTTTTACTATAGGTGTTGGTACAACAAAAGGAGGTCCAATTCCGATAAAACGAAACGGAAAATTTTTAGGCTATAAAAAAGATAATAAAGATGAAGTAGTAATAACCCAGTTACATGATGAAACTTTAAAACAAATTGCTAAAAAAGGTGATGGAAAATACATTTATGGAAATAACACCTCTAAAACAGTTGATTTTATTGAAGAATTATTAAATGATGCAGAAAAAAAGGAATTTGAAACAAAACAATTTTCTGATTATAAAGACCAGTTTCAATGGTTTGTTGCCTTGGGTTTATTATTTTTAGTTTTGGATGTATTTTTGCTCAATAAAAAAACAAAATGGATCCAAAAATTGAATTTATTTAATGAAGAAAATAGGAATTCGTAAAATGGGACTTAATTAAAAATGAAAATATATTTATACATATTAATGTTTTTTCCCTTAGCAATCTTTGCTCAGAAAAATGAGCAAGAAAAAGTAGTTGAAAAAAAAATCACCCTCGATGAAAAAAATCTAGTTCGAGACGGGAATGATCTATACAAACAAAATAAGTTTGTTGATGCAGAGGTTAAATATAAAAAAGCTATTAAAGATAATCCAAATTATAAAACCGCTAATTTTAATTTGGGAAATGCCATATACGAACAAAATAGGTTTAAAGAAGCTGCGCCATACTATGATATAGTAACAAAAACTTCAAAAGATAAACAAACCAAATCAGAAGCATTTCATAATTCTGGAAATGTTAGTATGGAACAAAAACAATATGCTCAGGCGGTAGAAGCATATAAAAATTCTCTTCGTCAAAATCCAAAAGATGAAGAAACCAGATATAATCTTGCTTTGGCCAAAAAATTATTAGAGCAGCAACAGCAACAAAATAAAGACGATAAGAATAAAGATAAAAAAGATCAGGATAAGAAAGATCAACAAAATAAAGATCAGCAAAATAAGGATCAAAACAAAGAGAAGGAGAAGGAAAAGGATAAAGATCAAGACAATCAAAATCAAGATCAAAAAGATCAGGAACAAAAAAACGATAATAAACAAGATAACAAACAACAACCAAAGCCAAATCAATTGTCCAAACAACAAATGGAGCAATTATTGGAAGCGATGAATAAAGAGGAAAATAAAACACAAAAAAAGGTCAATGCCAGAAAAGAAAAAGGAAGAAAAGTAAAACAAGAAAAAGATTGGTAAAATTTATTAAAAATTCAATAATCCAAAAATTGAATTAATCAAAATGAAAAGAAAATATTTTTACATATTTATTTTATTATTAACCGTGCAAAATGTATTGGCACAGGTTACTTTTAAAACATCGGTAAGTAAAAATCAATTGGGATTGAATGAACGATTTCGAATTGAGTTTTCGATGGATAAACAGGGTGGTGATGATTTTACCCCACCAAATTTTAATAATTTTAAAGTCCTTGCAGGTCCAAGTCAATCAACAAGTTTTTCTTCAATAAATGGTAAAAGTTCATTCAAACAGACATATACTTATATCATTCAACCAACAGTAAAAGGTAATTTTACAATATCTTCTGCCAGTATAATTTATAGAGGTGAGACCTTAAAATCAAATACGGTTAGAATTACTGTGACTGATGCCATTGAATTACCTAAAGATCCTAATGATCCCCGTTATGTTGCTTCACAGAATATTCATTTAGTTGCTGAAATTTCAAATGCTAATCCCTATGTTGGCGAGAGTATTTCTGTAGTTTATAAATTGTACGTAAACATCAATAAAGTTAATGTACAAAATACACGCGAAGTTTCTAGTCCTACTTTTAATGGTTTTTGGAATCAATCGATGAAGGTAGAAAGTTGGGAAGCTAAAAGTGGAACTTTTCAAGGACAACCACATCGTTATGTAGTTGTTAAAAGAGCATTGTTAATACCACATAAATCAGGTAAACTGGAAATAAACCCATTAGAATTAGAGATTTCTGCAGGAACACCTATGGGAAGAAGAGATTTTTTTGGAAATATGATCTTTAATGATGTAAGCTTTACAGCAACATCCGGAAAACGCGTTATCAATGTCAAACCTTTACCTCTTGAAAATAAACCGGTAGATTTTAATGGAGCTGTTGGCGTTTTTAGTTTTAATGTAACAAGTAGTAAAAAAACATTACAAGCCAATGAATCAGCAAGTTTAATGGTTGAGGTTTCGGGTAAAGGAAATTTAAAATTAATTGAATTACCCAAAATAATATCACCCCCTGGATTAGAAGTTTACGAACCTGAGCACAATGAAAAGATCAATACTAGTTTAAATGGTTTAAGAGGTAAAATCAATGATCGATATGCGGTTGTACCGCAATTTAAAGGGAAATTTAAAATTCCTGAAGTATCCTTTTCTTATTTTGATCCAAAAACAGAAGAATACCACACTATTACTTCAGATGCTTTATTTATTAATGTCCCTCAGGGAAAAACTCCTGTTGAAAGCGAAAACAATACCATTACCAAACAAACTGTTATAAGTAATGGAAATGATGTTCGCTTTATTAAAATAAAAACAGAATTCATTTCAGAAGAAAATAAAGAAGATTTTTACGGGTCAAATTTGTATTATATTTTACTTTTATTACCATTGCTCTCTATTCCTTTCGGGATGTTTTTGGGTAAGAAGAAGCAAAATAGAGATAATGATATTATTGGAAATAAACGCAGAAGAGCAAATAAACTCGCAAGAAAATATTTGTCGGAAGCCAAGAAACAATTGGGTAATAAAGAGCCGTTTTATGAAGCTTTAGAAAGAGCTTTACACAATTATTTAAAAGCCAAATTACAAATAGAAACCAGCGATATTAGTATGGATAAAATAGTTGAAATATTGCAAAAGAAAAATGTAGATGGTCGAACCATTGATAATTTTAAGGAAGTTATGGATGATTGTAATTTTGCCAGATATACGCCAACTACTAATTTACAAATGAAACAAGAATATAATAAAGCAAAACAAGTTATCACAAAATTGGATAAATATCTTTCATAAAGAATTGAAAAAATGCAGAAGATTTATTTATATATTTTATTATTTTTTAGCTTATCAATAAATGCTCAAAGTATTGATAGTTTATTTGTTAAGGCAAATAAATTTTATCAAAATGAGCAATTTACACGAGCCTTACAACTCTATAAAGATATTGAAGCTAAAAACACGATATCTGATGCTTTGTATTTTAACATGGCCAATACTTATTTTAAAACCAATCAGGTTGCCCCTTCAATATATTATTATGAAAAGGCTTTACAGTTAAATCCAAATGATGAAGATATCCTTTTTAATTTAGATTATGCAAATAGGATGATCATTGATAATATTGAACCACTACCAAAAAGTCTAGGGCAAAAATTCAGAGAAAATATTATATTAAAAATCACCTATAATACCTGGGCGGTTTTGGCAGTAATCTTTGCCTTATTATTTGCTTTATTTTTCTTATTATATCATTTTTCAAATTATACTTCTAAGAAGCGTATTTTCTTTATTGCCAGTATTGCGAGTGCCATTATTGTATTAATTAATGTTTTTTTCGCAAATCAAAATAAAAAAATTATTCAAAGTACTAAATACGCTATTGTTTTTGCAGCTCAAACCAATGTAAAAAGTGCTCCTACACAAACCGGTGAAATTAATTTTGAACTACACGAAGGCACTAAAGTTAAAGTTTTAGAAACATTGGATAACTGGAAAAAAATTAAACTTGCTGATGGTAATACCGGTTGGATAAATGCTGAAGATATTAAAGAGTTGTAAGAGGTTGATATTTTAAGAATTATTAATTATTAATTCAGCTGTTAATTCACTTGCGCCTTTTCCTCCCAGTTTTTGTTCCAGTTCATAATAATTATCAAATATTTTTTCTCTCTTTTTATGATCTAAAATTTTATATAGTTCATCTTCCAATCTTTTTTCATTAAAATCATCTTGAATAAGCTCGGCAACCACTTCTTTATCTAAAATTAAATTTACCAATGAGATGTATTTGATATTTTTTACCAAACGTTTACCTATTTGATATGATATTTCATTTCCTTTATAACACACTACTTCGGGTACTTTATACAAAGCTGTTTCAAGAGTTGCTGTACCCGAAGTAACCAACGCGGCAAAAGATATTGAAAGCAAATCATACGTTTTGTTTTCAACAATTGAAACTTCATTATTTTTGATGATCTTTTTATAAAATTCTAGATCCTGGCTCGGAGCTCCTGCAATAACAAACTGAAAATCACTAAATTTATCAACCATTTTAAGCATAACTGAAAGCATTTTAGTGATTTCTTGTTTTCGACTTCCGGGTAAAAGTGCAATAATTGATTTATTATTTAAACCATTATCTTTTTTAAATTTTTCAATATCAATTTGATCCCTGTCTGCTAGAGCGTCTAACAAAGGGTGCCCAACAAAATGAACAGGAAAATTGTGTTTCTTTTCATAAAATTCCTTTTCAAAAGGTAAGATCACATACATTTGGTCAACATCACGTTTAATCTTTTTAATACGATTCTCTTTCCATGCCCAGATTTGAGGAGAGATATAATAATGAACTGGTATATTATTTTGCTTTGCAAATTCTGCAATTCTCATATTAAACCCCGGATAATCAACTAAAATTAATATATCAGGTCTATAGTTTATGATATCCTGTTTACAAAACTTAATATTGTTTAAAATAGTTCCTAAATTCAGCAAAACTTCAGCAAAACCCATAAAAGCTAAATCTCTATAGTGCTTAACTAAATCTCCTCCTACATTTTGCATTAAATCACCTCCCCAAAACCTAAATTGAATATGGGTATCTTTCTCTTTCAATGCTTTCATCAAATTTGATGCGTGTAAATCTCCTGATGCTTCTCCAGCAATGATATAATACTTCATCTGTTACCAATAAACTATAAAAACTGTAATAATAAAACCACAAAGGCCAGTACAAAACTTGCCAACAATACACCTCGGGCTCTATAATCTTGTTTCTTTTTTAAATA
>JAUWUU010000014.1 GCA_030617765.1 Flavobacteriia bacterium
ATTAGCCGGTTGCATTTCATCAATATTTAAGAATTGATATTGATAATTGAAACTAGAATTATCATATGCAAAATCTAATTTGATACTTCTTGAAAATTTAATTCCTAAACCTAAAGAATATCCACTTAAGTTTTCAGAAGAATTAGCATTTTTATAAGGACTTTCAGTAAAACGATAACCTCCTCTAAAACTAAATATGTTAGCTCTCCATTCAGTACCTAATTTAAAAGAAGATGTTCCTTTTAATCCTTCAGACAGATCCTGATTTTCATTAATAAACTCGCCAGTAGGTTTTAATATAATATTTTGATAATTTTTGTAGATATAATCAAAACTCACCAACCCATGTTTACCAAAGATATAGGCTAAACTACCAGTAAATTTACCTGGTGTTGTTAATTGATAATCAAAATAATTTGGATCACTGTATTCAGTATAGAGTTGAGGGTCATTACTAACACTTATTTCTAGATCCTCAATATATCTTTCAGAAAAATCATACCAGATTGGCGATTGATAAGCCAAACCTATTCTTAAATTTTGAATCGGTTTTATAATTGCTCCAAGACCAAAATTAAATCCAAATCCATATGTACTTAAACTTTGAGAAAGATAAGCATCTAATAAATTATTATTTCCATCATTATTATATTCTTCAAAAATAGCTTGTTGATAAAGGTCAATATGATGCGTATTAAAAGAAGCTCCTAAATACAGTAAATCTTTATATTGAGTTGCAAAACTAAAAGCAAATTTATCATTTATACCCGACATATAGTTCGAGAAATACTGATCATCAACATTATAATAATAAATGTTATTGGTATCATCATCATCGTAGTTCAAATAAGGATCATCAACAAATTCAGGTATTCCACTATTTCCATTAACAAAAAAAGAATTGCTAAAATCTTTAACTACAGAGTAATTAAACCCAATAGCAAATTTTTTAAATTCAGAGTTCCCATAATTATTGAACAGCATTAATCCACCCACCTGAGTAAACTTAAAAAAATCATCATTGTTTTTTAATTCAGTGCCGTAGAAAGACGAATTAATATCTGTATTTCTGTAACCCATCGTAGATGAAAATTCAGCTCGGTTATAAACCGCTAAACCTGCTGGATTAATATCAACAGCTGTCATATCAGCCCCTAATGCCCCAAAAGCGTTACTCATCCCCATAGATCTGGCGGTTCCATAATCATCATCTGCTGAAAAAAGTATAGCAGCATCAGTATAACTCAACGACTGAGCATTTATTAAAAATGGCACTATTAATAGCGTAAAAAGTAATATTTTTTTCATAATTATATCTTTGATATTTAATGTTTTTCTTTATAAAAGTTGTCTTACCATATTTATCGACCAGATCTCGAACTACTTCTAGACCCAGAAGAACTTGATCTACTGTATGATGCACCACTACTGGAACTTGAAGAACTTGATCTGCTATATGAACTACCGTTACTTGAAGAATTATTACTGCTTTTTGAAGAATAATTTTTAGCCGGCCTTTTTGAATTTGAACTAACTTTTTTTGAGGAAGATGAATTTCTTGGATTATAACGAGTTACAGTCCTTGATGGTTGCGATTTTTTATAGCTATTATTACTCGCAATACTATTATTATGAACCCGCCTTGCATTACTTGTTCTAGAATATGAAGGTTGATATTTAACATTACCAACTCTAACATACTTAGTATTTCTTGTACTAGTTGAACTATTTCTAATATTGCTTGATTTAGAATTACTACGCTGATATTTTACTGGAACATCACGTATGATTCGTGAATTATTTGAGCTATTTATATTTGATCTTGAATCTACCGATGCTTGATGGCGACCTCTGCTACTGCTTGTACTACTACTTCTTGTGCTAGAACTACTACTGCGGTAACTGGGTGTTGAAGATCTGTTTATAGAAGAATTACTTCGGTTGTAACTACGTGTATTATTTGACGGAGTCTTATTATAACTAGAACTTGAACTGCGTTGATAATTAGTAGCTTTTCTATTGGTCGTATTATTAGAGCTGGTTGCATTTCTATAAATATTTGGATTTGTAGAGGTTCTACTACTAGAACGAGAAACATTACTATTATTAGTTGCCGATCTTCTGTTATAATAACCCGAACTATTCATGCGACCAGTATTGTATGCATATCTTTTACCATAAGTGTATCTACCGCCATAATAAGGTGGATAATAACCTGGGTAACCAGGATAATACGGAGGATAATACCCCGGATAATAAGGTGGGTAATATCCCCAACCATAACTCGGGTAACCCCAACCGTAACCTGGGTATCCCCAGTAGCCACCTCCATAACCATAACCGTACCAAGGATTATTATATCCATAATATGGATATCCCCAATAACCGCCCATTCCTACATGAAAAGTTACAGAAACATTATCAGAATAATTCCAGGGAGGTGCTCCATTTCCATATTCCTGTTCTACATAAAGTGTATCAGTTTCTGAATAGCCTTCATAATCGTCAATATCAGTTATAATATCATCTTCATCAAAATCATATTTATGAGATTCAGTTTCAAAATAATGTTTATATGTATTGGCCGATTGACTATCTTTTATGATAACAACTTCGTTATTTTTATTGTTATAGTTTCCTTCTTCCTCATAAATACCATCATCACCATAATAAGCACTTTGAGATGAAGATCCACAAGAAATTAGACTTAAAATAAATAAGGAAAATATGAAGAAATTTGTTATTTTAAACTGTTTATGAGTAATGTTTTTCATAACTGTCAATTTTAATTGTTGTAAGTTACAAATTTAGTTAGCTTTGCAACGAAAAATGATTTGTAATATCATTATTACAATATTTATGCCAAAAATATATTTATAATTTTTTTATATGAGTAAAAAATTGACCAAAAGAAGCGAAGACTATTCAAAATGGTACAACGAGATTGTAGTAAAAGCCGATCTAGCTGAAAACTCCGGAGTGAGAGGAATGATGGTAATAAAACCATACGGATATGCTATTTGGGAAAAAATGCAAGCTGAATTAGATAGAATGTTTAAAGAAACAGGACATGAAAATGCTTATTTTCCGTTATTAATCCCAAAATCCTATTTTAGTAAAGAGGCAAGTCATGTTGCCGGTTTTGCAAAAGAATGTGCTGTTGTTACACATTATCGCTTAAAAAATGATGAGAATGGAAAGGGGATCATCGTTGATGAAAATGCTAAATTAGAAGAAGAGCTTATCATTCGTCCAACTTCTGAAACCATTATATGGGATTCTTACCGCAAATGGATACAATCTTATCGTGATTTGCCTTTATTGATCAACCAGTGGGCAAACGTAGTACGATGGGAAATGAGAACACGTTTATTTTTACGAACCGCTGAATTTTTATGGCAAGAGGGTCATACCGCACATGCTACTAAGGCAGAGGCCATAGAAGAAACGGAGAAAATGCAGAATGTTTATGCAACCTTTGCTGAAAACTTTATGGCAATGCCGGTTATTAAAGGCGTTAAAACAGAAAGCGAACGATTTTCCGGAGCATTAGAGACCTATACTATTGAAGCATTAATGCAAGATGGCAAGGCATTACAGGCAGGAACAACTCACTTTTTAGGTCAAAATTTTGCCAAAGCTTTTGATGTGAAATTCACTTCAAAAGAGGGTAAATTAGACTATGTCTGGGCCACTTCATGGGGTGTTTCTACCAGATTAATGGGTGCCTTGGTGATGACACATAGTGATGATTTTGGTTTGGTTCTACCGCCAAAATTAGCACCAATTCAGGTTGTTATTGTTCCTATTTATAAAACTGATGAACAATTTGATGCAATTTCGGCTAAAGCTGAAGAAATGGTTAAAGAATTTAGGAAGAAAGGTATTTCAGTTAAATATGATCATCGCAGAACTCATAAGCCAGGTTGGAAATTTGCAGAGTATGAGTTGAAAGGAGTGCCTTTAAGAATTGCTATTGGACCTAGGGATTTAGAAAATGGAACTTTAGAATTGGCCAGACGTGATACATTAACTAAAGAAATTGTCAGTCAGGAAAATATTTCAAATACCATTGCCAATCTATTAGATGAAATTCAGGATAATTTATTTAATAAAGCATTAGAGTATAGAAATAATCATATTACCGAAGTGAATAGTTTTGATGAATTCAAAGAGGTTTTAGAGAATAAAGGAGGGTTTATTTTAGCACACTGGGATGGTACTGCTGAAACTGAAGAAAAAATAAAAAATATCACAAAAGCTACTATTAGATGTATTCCATTAGATGCAAAAGATGAAGAGGGTAAATGTATTTTAACAGGTAAAAAGTCTTCGAAAAGAGTACTTTTTTCAAAAGCGTATTAAATATTATTACAAAGTGCTTGCAGAGTAAAAAAATTATTTTATTTTTGCACTCGCTTTTGAAACAAAAAACAGTTTCTGGCCCGTTCGTCTATCGGCTAGGACGCCAGGTTTTCATCCTGGTAAGAGGGGTTCGACTCCCCTACGGGCTACAATTTTAATCTCATATGAGATAAATAATAATTAAATTTATTACAATGGCAAATCATAAGTCAGCATTAAAAAGAATTAGAAGTAACGAAACGAAACGGTTGAAAAACAGATATCAGCATACAACTACACGTAATGCTATTAAAAATCTACGCGATTTATCTGTTAAAAAAGACGCAGAAGAGCAATTAACAAATGTGATTTCAATGGTTGACAAATTAGCCAAGAATAATATTATTCACAAGAAGAAAGCTGCAAATATCAAGTCGAAATTGACTAAACATGTTACAAGTTTAAAATAATTTCTTAAAGATTTAAACTCTTATAAAAGACGGTCAGGTGTGACTGTCTTTTTTTGTTCTTAAATATCACCAATCGTAGATCCTGTCGGCATCTAATCTAATCATTATAAATAAAAGTAAAGTAAAACCCCATAAAGAGGATCCTCCATAACTAAAAAAGGGAAGCGGAATTCCAATTGTTGGTAATAATCCTATGACCATACCTACATTTACCAAAAAGTGAAAGAAAAAGATAACGACCACGCTATAAGCATATACTTTACTAAACATTAATTTTTGCCTATCGGCAACGTAGAGCAATCTGATCAAGAAACCAACAAACATCAATACTACAAAAGCTGTACCTAAGAATCCCCATTCTTCACCTATAGTACTAAAAATATAATCCGTTTCTTGCTCAGGAACAAAATCACCCTGAGTTCTATCTCCTTGCAAATAACCTTTACCAATTACACCTCCTGATCCAATGGTAATTACTGATTGTGCAGTGTTGTAACCAATCCCCTGCATATCTGTTTTTTTTCCTAAAAGAATATCAAATCTATCTCTATGCCGTTGTTCAAAAACACTATTGAATACATAATCAACACTAAATATAAATAATCCGGAAAATATATAAATGACAATAAATTTCATCCAATTTCTTCGAAATACTAATTTATTTTTATAATACAAATAAATAAGAAATGCCGTAATCAACGTAAAAGCAATAATCAAAGTGATAATATATCCATAATAGAGTGTAACTATAAATAGAATAATTGCAACAAAACCAATTACAAGATAATAAAGTGGTAACCCAAATCTATACAGAACAAATATTAAAAAAATATAAACAAGCGCTGAACCGGGGTCAGGCTGTAAAGTTATTAGTAACGCTGGTAATAAGATTATAGCAAAGGTTCTCAATTGAGTTGGAAGTTTTTTAAGATCCATACCTCTTTCACTCAAATAATTAGCCAGGGCTAAAGCTGTTGCTGCCTTAGCAAACTCAGAAGGTTGAAAACTAAAACTTCCGAAATGATACCACGATGTAGCGCCATTAATACTTTTCCCAAAAATAAATAAGCCAATTAGAGATAATAAAGAAAGTAAATAAAAAATACCCGAATATCTTTCATAAAACTTTCTATCAATCGCTAATATAAAAATTATCAGAACGGAACTCAGAAGAATAAAGAATATCTGTTTACCGTATTTTGTAGCCAAATTAAAAACAAAAGTTTGATCTTCAGTATAAGTAGCAGCATATATACTTAACCATCCTAAAAAAATAAAGAACAGATAAAAGCCTACTAAAAGCCAATCAACACCTTTAAATATATTATTCCTTCTTCGCAACGTATGATTCTATTTGTAATTGATTACTATATTCTTCTTCTAAACTTCCTTCCATAATTCTTTTTTCCAACCAATCTCTTTTTATTTGACCTGTTAGATATTTTTCGATCATCAAACTTGCAATAGGCGCTGCCCATCTAGAACCCCAATATCCATTTTCAACAAAAACAGCAATAGCAATCTTAGGATCGTCCTTTGGAGCAAAAGCTACAAAAATTGAATGATCTGTAAATTGAACTTTTTCGCCATTAATACGTTTTGAATTCTCGGAAGTACCCGTTTTTCCGCAAATTTCAATACCATCAACCTTTGACATTCTTGCTGTACCTTTTTCAAAAACATCAAACATCCCTTCAATTACCGGTTCAAAATGTTGTTTATCAATGGTAGTATACATTGGATCTCTGTATTTTGAAACAAAAGAGGTACTATCTTTAATGCTTTTTAAAATATGGGGTATAAAATAAAATCCTCTATTTGCTATTGCAGCGGTCATGTTTGCCAATTGTATAGGCGTAGTTAAAACCTCTCCTTGCCCAATTGCATTTGAAATAGTTGTTACCGCCCTCCATCCACCATTTGGATACATTCTTTTATATAATTTTGAATCGGGTACCAATCCTTTTTGTCCAGAAGGCAGATCATAACCCAAAAAATTTCCCAAACCAAAGCTTTTCACATGATCACTCCAAACATCCATTCCTTCGGATGGACTATCATATTTTTCAATTATTCTTCTATATACATTTGAAAAATAAGAATTACATGATCTATAAATACCAAGATTTAAATTAATTGGTGAACCGACAATCCCGCAGTGACAGGCCATTTTTCTACTTCCATACCTATAACCATGATAACAATAAAAAGTATTATCAGGTGTTATAACATTTTCTTGTAAACCTATTAGGGCATTAACTAGCTTAAAGGGTGAACCAGGCGGATATTGCGCTTGTAAACCCCTGTTTAACATCGGTTTTTTAATTGTATCATTAAACAATGTCAGTGAATTTTTTGATCGTTTTCTTCCAACTAACATATTAGGATTGTAACTTGGCGTTGATACCAAAGTTAAAATTTCACCACTCGATGGCTCAATTGCAACTACACCTCCGCGTTTATGACTCATTAAAGCCTCAACATATTGTTGTAATTCAATATCAAGTGTTAGATAAATATCATTTCCCGGTTTTGGTAAAGTATCATAAATTCCGTTCTTATAAGCGCCTATTTCTTTATTAAAACGATTTTTTTGAATAAACCTAACTCCTTTTTTTCCTCTTAAAACATTTTCATATTGCTTTTCAACTCCCTGATATCCAATTAACTCTCCTAAATTATAATAGGGATTTTTTAAAAGAATTCGTTCATTTACTTCACTCAAATAGCCCAAAACATTTGAAGAAGTGTTTAATGGGTACTTTCTCATATTTCGTTTTTGAATATAAAATCCCTTGTATTTATACAATTTTTCTTGAAGATATGCATAATCTTCTTTTGAGACTTGAGCTAAAAAAACAGAAGGAATTCGGGGAGAATAATTTTTAGTTTTATGATATTGTTTTAAAAATTCTTGTTTTGATATATTAAGCAACCCACAAAATTCAAGTGTATCTAAGGGTTCAACATCTTTCGGAATAATCATAACATCATACGATGCTTGATTTGTAACAATTAACTTTCCGTTTCTATCATAAATATAGCCTCTATTAGGATATACATATTTTTCAGTTACAGCCGAATTATTTAATGGAGATTGCCTGTATTGGCTAGCAAATACCTGTATATAAAACAATCTTACTAAAAAAATTGTTCCAACTATAATTATTAAAAAGTATAACAGGCTTTTACGAGGCATTTTTCTTAGAAAAAAGGATGAAACTTATCAAAATTAAAATAATAGTAAAAATACTTGTTAAAAATGTTTTGGTTACAATTAAATTAAAACTGTTTAGTTTAAAATATTCTAGACCAAAAACTATAAAATGATGTATAAATGTAAGAATTGCAATAATTGAAATTGTCTTATTAAATTGTAATTTTCGGAATGAAAAATTACTAAATTCAAGTTCAATCTTACCCATAACACTCTTAATAACCGGAATTCTAATATAGGCTACAAATAAGGTAGCGGCTGCATTTATACCTCCAGAGTTAGAAAAAAAATCTATGGATAATCCCAAAAAAAAGCTTAATAGAATGAATGCTCCATCAATTTTTTTAACTGGATAATAAAAAATAAAAACTATATAAAAAAAAGGGTTGATATAACCTAAAAAATTGATATTATTCAATATCACTACCTGAAGAAGAACCAAACCTATAAATACAAATGTAATATTTAAATTCTCTCTATTCATTTGTTGTCTTTTCTTCTAATTCTATAATTTGTTCTTTATCAAAATTTTTAATAACTTCAACATATCCTAAAGCACTCATATCATTAAAAAGGTCAATATTTACATACTCGTAATTATTATTAATAATATTAAAATTTTTAATTATTCCTACAGGAATTCCTTCAGGAAAAATTGTTGACTTACCTCCTGTAATAACAGTATCTCCTATTTTAATATTTGCCTGTACAGGCAGATCTAAAAATTGTACTATTTGATAATTTTTAGCATCCCAACTTAAAGAGCCAAAATAATTACTATTCAGCATCTTTATATTAATTTTTGAATTGATATTTAAAACTGACAAAACAGTTGCATATCTATTTGAAACACTTTTAGTGATCCCAATTATACCTTTACTGTTGATCACTCCAAGGTCAGAAGTTATACCTTTATTTGTACCTGAATTTATTGTAATATAATTATTACTCCGATTGTATTCATTATTAATAATCTTTGAAGAAATATAGAAATATTTTTGATTAGAATCTGTAGTGTCAATTATAGTTAAGTCATTTAATATCTCTTTTATATTTTCTTTATCTAACAAATTCTTTAAATGTACATTTTCTTCCGCAAGTCGATCATTTTCATCCTTTAAACGAATGTATTCTTTAAAACTATTTATTCTTTTATAAATACCTCCGGTAATAAAATTGGCAGAGTTAACAAATTTACTTCTGTGGTAAGAATGACTTTGAATTGTAAAATAAACAGCAAATAATTCAAGCAACAAAAACATTAAGAAGTGTTTATTCTTAAAAAGAAATGAAATTAATTGTTGCATGCTTCCCTAAGTGAATTTACTATTTCATCAATACAGTTTTGTATTTTTCAATATCTTTTAAAGCGGTGCCAGTTCCTCTAACAACAGCTCTTAAAGGGTCTTCTGCTACGTAAACGGGTAAATCTGTTTTTCGTGATAAACGTTTATCAAGACCGCGTAACATTGAACCACCGCCAGCTAAATAAATTCCGGTACTGTAAATATCTGAAGCCAATTCGGGTGGCGTTTGAGATAGGGTTTCCATTACGGCATCTTCTATACGTAAAATTGATTTTTCAAGGGCTTTTGCAATTTCTCGGTAAGACACCTCAATTTGTTTTGGTTTTCCGCTTAAAAGGTCCCTACCTTGAATTAATATATCATCAGGTGGAGTTTCAAGATCTTCTGTAGCAGCTCCGATTTCAATTTTAATTTTTTCAGCAGACGTCTCTCCAACAAATAAGTTGTGCTGTGTACGCATATACATGGCAATATCATTTGTAAATACATCACCTGCAACTTTTACTGATTTATCACAAACAATTCCGCTTAAAGCAATAACAGCAATTTCAGTAGTTCCTCCACCTATATCAATGATCATATTGCCTTTTGGTTGCATAATATCTATTCCAATACCAATTGCAGCAGCCATAGGTTCATATATCAAATAGATCTCTTTTGCATTCATCTGTTCTGCCGAGTCACGAACCGCTCTCTTTTCAACTTCTGTTATACCTGAAGGAATACAAATAACCATTCTTAAAGAAGGTTTAAAGAATCTGTTTTTAATTGTTGGAATTTGTTTGATAAACTCTCTTATCATTTGTTCCGAAGCCTCAAAATCAGCGATTACACCATCTTTTAAGGGTCGTATCGTTTTGATATTTTCATGCGTTTTCCCTTGCATAAGATTTGCCTCTTTTCCAATAGCAATGATTTTACCTGTTGCCCTGTTTTTAGCAACAATTGAAGGACTATCAACAACGACTTTACCTTTATGAATTATTAGTGTATTGGCAGTTCCTAAATCAATAGCAATATCTTCAGTTAAAAAATCAAAAAAACCCATATATAATATTATCTGGTTAAACGGTTAATAATGCGGTTTGGCAAATGTAATAAAATTACCTTATTATAAATCTAAGGCAACCCTAATTTATCTAAATTACTATAAAAAAACTTTATGATCAGTCAATTTTATCTTTTTAATGCTTAAAATGTCTAATTCCGGTAAAAACCATTGACATATTATGTTCATTACAATAATCAATACTCAACTGATCTTTTATTGAACCTCCGGGTTGAATAACAGCAGTAATTCCTGCATTATCTGCAATTTCAACACTATCAGGAAAGGGGAAAAAAGCATCACTTGCCATAACAGCTCCTTTAAGATCAAAATTAAAATTATTTGCTTTGATCACTGCCTGATTTAATGCGTCAATACGAGAAGTTTGTCCGGTACCACTAGCGCAAAGTTGTTTATTTTTAACTAAAACAATGGTATTTGATTTGGTGTTTTTGCAAATTTTTGAAGCAAATAAAAGATCTTTAATTTCACTATCAGTTGGATATAATTCAGTTGCTTTTTTCAAAAGAGATATATCATCAGTAATACCATCCTTTTCTTGTGATAAAACACCATTTAAAGCCGTACGGAATTGTGTTTTTGGCATCTCAATATCTTTTTGGATTAAGATGATCCTGTTCTTCTTCCCTTTTAAAATCTTTAAAGCATCATCATCATACTTGGGTGCAATTACAACTTCGCAAAATAATTTATGAATCTCTTCAGCTGTAGCTTTATCTATTTTTTTATTGGTGATTAAAACACCCCCAAATGCCGAAACAGGATCACCTGCCAAAGCATCAATATAAGCTTGTAATACAGTATCTCTTTGTGCTATTCCACAGGCATTGTTATGTTTTAAAATTGCAAATGTTGATTCTTCCGAGGTCTCAGGATTAAACTCATTCATTAAATTTACAGCAGCATTTACATCTAATAAATTATTATACGACAATTCTTTACCATTTAGTTTATCGAACAAAGCATCTAAATCACCAAAGAAAAAACCTTTTTGATGTGGATTTTCACCGTATCTTAAAGTACTAACTTCATTAAAACTCTCTCTGAATACAACTTCATTTTTATTTAGATATTTAAAGATTGCTGTGTCATAATTACTGGAAACTGCATATGCTTTTGCTGCAAATACTTTACGTTGTTCTAAAGAAATTTCTCCATTATTTTCTGATAGAATATCTAAAAATGTTTCATATTGATCCATCGAAGAAACACAAATTACATCTTTAAAGTTTTTAGCTGCCGCACGAATCAATGAAATTCCACCAATATCAATCTTTTCAATGATATCTTGCTCTTCAGCTCCACTTGCAACAGTTTTTTCAAATGGATACAGATCAACAATTACAATATCAATTTCAGGAATTTCATATTGCTCTAATTGTGAAAGATCACTTTCATTATTTCTCCTACTCAATATTCCACCAAAAACCTTTGGATGCAATGTTTTTACCCTACCTCCTAAGATTGAAGGATATGAAGTTAGATCTTCAACAGGTACTACAGAAATTGCCAGATCTTTGATAAACTTTTCCGTTCCGCCTGTAGAATACAAAGTAATTCCTAATTCATCTAATTTTCTTACAATAGGCTCTAAGCCATCTTTGTGAAATACTGAAATTAATGCTGATCTTGCCTTTTTTAATACACTCATAATTGTGATTTTATACTATTTACAAAACTACTAAATCACAATAGTTTGAACAACTTAAAAAACAAATATTAAATTGTACTTTTTCACTTTACGATAATTTTAGTTTGGCTACTTTTTCACATACATATTCTAATAATTCTTCATCCTTTTTTGTAAAAGGTGATCTTTGGTGAGAATCAACATCAATTTGTCCAATATTTATACCATTTTTAAAAATTGGCACTACAATTTCTGATTTCACTTCAAAACCGCAAGAGATATAATTATCCTGTTCACTAACATCCTGAACCACAAAATTCTGATTACTCAGGGCAACTTGCCCGCAAATTCCTTTACCAAACGGGATTATAGTATGCTCTGTTAGATTTCCGGAGAATTGAGCCAATTTTAACTCTTGTTTATCACCATTTGTAAAATAAAATCCCACCCAATTGTAGTGAGTAATTTCGTTTCTTAACAGATCACAAATACTCTGTAATTTCTTATTATCAGAGACTTGATTAGAAATAATTTGATTTAATATATTTTTTATAACAGCTTTTCCCATTATTTGTTTAAATTTGAAAATAACAAAACTATAGATTCCTTGAAAAAAAATAAAGCGATTATTATATTTTTAATTAAGTTTTTTGCAACTTATTTTATTCTTTCCGGAATTTATTCATTCTACTTACACAAAACTCAAGAAAAATCTGATGTTTTTTCTTGTGCCCCAATAACTAAACAAGTAGCCGAACATACAAGTATATTTTCAAATTTTTTTGGCTTTGACAGTTACGTTGAGCAAAATGAAAATGAATTATCAATGAAATTCTTTTTGAATGATCGTCATGTTGTGAGTATTGTTGAAGGCTGTAGTTCAATTAGTATCATCATTTTATTTTTATCTTTTATCATTGCTTTCTCCGGAAGCACAAAGGATACCATTTTTTTTGGAATATTTGGAGCTTTAACCATCTACTTGATCAATTTATTGCGAATTTTAATATTTGCAGTTTTACTTCAAAAATACCCTCAATATGAATATCTATTACACAATTTAATTTTTCCAGCAATAATATATGGTTATGTTTTCATCCTGTGGGTTATTTGGGTGAAATATTTTTCACATTATAAAGAACTAAAAAATGTCAAAAACTAGTAAAATTTTAATCATCATTTTTCTGTTTTTCTTACTGGTTTTGGTTAGATTTTTTGCTTTTAACTTTTTATATGATCCTTTTATTACTTATTTCGAACAAGATTTTTTAAAAGAATCGATTCCTGAATTTAATTCTTATAAATTATTTTTTCATTTGTTAATTAGATATTCAATAAATACTATTATTTCATTAGCAATTATATGGGTTGCTTTTCAAAATAAAAGTATGATTAGATTCTCTATCAAGTTTTATTTCATTGCTTTTTTATTTTTGAGCTTTCTATTTTTTGTTATTTTAAATAGCGACTTAAAGCAAGGTTATTTGTTAGCGTTCTATGTGAGAAGATTTTTAATCCACCCTCTTTTTGTTTTGATATTATTACCTGCTTTTTATTATAAATACCTTAAAGAATAGCACTACAACTAAATGCTTCTCAATAATTTCAACATCTTAAAAGATTTTAAAAATTATTATATTTAAACTGTAAGGAATTAAAAATTATTCGACTTAAATAATTACTAAAAATATTATATGGCAACACTAAATAAAAAACTCAAAAACATGAAAAAAACTATTTTACCATTTGCATTATTTATTACATTAGGATTAATATTTACATCTTGTAATGAAACTAAAAAATCTGAATCAGAAGTTAAAGAAAAAACTGAAGTTAAAGAAGTAACCAAAACTAGCAAAAGCTCAGAAATTGCTATGGCAGAATATCAATGCCCGATGCAATGTGAAGGAGATAAAACTTATGATAAGCCTGGAACTTGTCCGAAATGTAAAATGGACTTAAAAAAAGCAGAAGCTTCGCATGATGCAGATAACGATAAAGACAAGATGTTAGAAGAAGAAAATCATGATAACCATGATCACTAGTTAATAATATATTTTAAATCTAAAAAAAGCTATCATATGATGGCTTTTTTTATTTAAACTGTTTTTTTGTAATTAATATTACATATTTATAATAAAATAAGAATATATTCGCCAACTAATTTATTATAAACCAAATTTTTATTTATTATGAAAAAATTACTATTTATTTTAACAGTTATTAGTTTTGTAAGTTTTACGAGTTGTAATTCTTCAAAATCAGCTGCAGCTTCAGATTTAGCTAGCGAAACAATGGATTACGCTGGGATGAAAGATTTATTTACGAACAGCCCAGAAATTCAAGGCAAAGTTCAAGATCAATTATTAAATAACACGGCTTTAAGAAATAAAGCAACTAGTTATTTAAAAGACAATCCAGAATCCGCTGCAAAAGTTGGAGAATTTATTGAAGCTAATCCAGGTGCTGCTAAAGGTAAACTTATGCAGTATGTTTTAGATAATCCAGAATTAACTAAAAAAGCTATGGACTGGGTTTCTTCAAATCCAGATATTTTGAAAAAAGCATTAAAACTGATTGGAATGTAATTCTAAATCAATGATGTAAAAAAATGATTGCAAATTGCAATCATTTTTTTTTGCTCAATATGTGAAATTAATATTATTTATTCTTAATACTCGCTTTAATAAAGTCTATAAATAAAGGATGAGGATTTAATACTGTACTTTTATATTCGGGGTGGTATTGAACACCAACAAACCATGGATGAGCAGGAATTTCAACTATCTCTACCAATCCGGTTTTGGGATTTACACCTGTAGGTTTTAGTCCGGCATTTGTTAATTGTTCTAAATATTCATTATTGTATTCATAACGATGGCGATGGCGCTCACTGATCATTTCAGTATTGTAAGCTTTAAAAACATTTGATTCTTTATCAATCTTACAATCCCATGCACCCAAACGCATAGTTCCACCTTTTTGTGTGATGTTTTTTTGCTCTTCCATAATATCGATTACAGGATAAGGAGTGTCAGGATCCATTTCTGTTGAATTGGCATTTTTTAAATGCAAAATATTTCTGGCATATTCAATAACAGCCATTTGCATGCCCAAACAAATTCCTAGAAACGGAATATTATTTTCTCTTGCAAAACGAACAGCCTCAATTTTTCCTTCTATACCTCTATCACCAAAACCCGGTGCAACAATTATTCCATTCAAACCCTTAAGTTCAGATTTAACTGTATTAATATCAACACCTTCAGAATGGATAGGATGGATATTTACTTTTACTTCATTCTGAGCACCTGCATGATCAAGAGATTCTAAAATAGATTTATATGCATCTTGAAGTTCTACATACTTACCTATCAAACCAATCTCAACAGTGTTTTTAGGGTTTTTATATTTGTTTAAGAAATTATTCCAGGCTTTTAACGTTGGTTTTCTGGTAGCTTTTAGATTTAGTTTTTTCAATACAATATCATCCAAACTTTCTTCAAGCATTAAATTAGGTACGTCATAAATAGTATTTGCATCAATTGATTCAATAATAGCCTCCTTTTCAACATTACAAAAAAGTGCCAATTTACTTCTTATTCCATCATTAATATGATGCTCCGTTCTACAAACCAAAATATCAGGACTTACACCACTTTGCATCAATTCTTTAACAGAATGTTGCGTAGGTTTTGTTTTCAATTCACCAGCTGCAGCCAAATATGGAATTAAAGTTAGGTGAATTACAACCATATTGTGTTCACCTAAATCCCATTGTAACTGTCTTACCGCCTCAATATATGGTAATGATTCAATATCACCTACAGTACCTCCAATTTCAGTAATAACAATGTCATATTCACCTGTTTCTCCTAAAATTTGAATACGACGTTTAATTTCATCAGTTATGTGGGGGATAACTTGTACAGTCTTTCCTAAATAATCTCCCTTGCGCTCTTTATCGATAACTGTTTGATAAATACGACCCGTAGTAACATTGTTTGCCTGAGAAGTTGGAGTATTTAAAAACCTTTCATAATGTCCCAGATCCAAGTCGGTTTCAGCACCATCATTAGTTACATAACATTCTCCGTGTTCGTATGGATTTAAAGTACCAGGATCAATGTTTATATATGGATCTAATTTTTGAATCGTCACTTTATAACCACTATCTTGTAGTAATTTAGCAAGTGATGCTGCAATAATTCCTTTTCCCAATGAAGAACTAACTCCACCAGTTACAAAAATGTACTTTGATTTAGACATTGAATTTAGGTTTATACAAAATTACAAAGTCTGATTACTTAGGCAAGAAAATTGTATTTTTTATTTTATAAAATTCAAATCTGTTATAAAAAATTATACCCGAAAATTAAAGAAAATTGGCTGAATTTGGACATCCATCCATCGTTGTCAATAATAGGATCTCTTCTAGAATATATTCTTGATTCAAAACTATATTTGTTTTTATAAATATACCCAAAACCAAAAGCACTATTGAAATAAGAATTTAAACTATCAAATGGTTCTAAATGATCAAATTGCACATTAGAATCAAAATAGTTATCAATAATAAACATTGCATTTAAAAACATTCTTTCATTATCTTTTTTCATGTTAAAATAATACCTAACACCAAATGGTATTTCAAAAGACTGTATATCAACGTAGGACGTTTCTTTTATTTCCTCAACTGGTGCTCCATAAAATATATTTGATGAAGCTTCTGACTTATAATATCTATAATTTGGTTCAAGAAATAAACTCCATTTATAATTATTAAACGGTAATAATATTTCAAATTCAACACCTAATCTCAAAGAAAACTTTCCCTTAAAATTAAAAAATACATCATCACCAATATATTTTTGAATAGTATAAGAATTGTAATTAAATCCGGGTTTTATGGAGAGATTTAGCTGAGGCACCCTTTTAATATTTTTATCTTCTTTAGACTTTATAGGGTTTTCACACTCATTATTTTTTATAAAATATTTTATTAAAGAAGATTCATTATAATTTATAACTTCTAATTCTTCTTCTGAAAGATTGTTACAATTAACATATTTATTTAATTGATATAAATATGTCAAATTTTCTTTTTTTACTTCATTTTTATTTAAAAATATTTTATAAACCAACTGCTCAGCTTCTGAATTTTGATTCCTAAAAAAATATTTATCTTTTATGTATCTCCCTCTGTATACAAATAAATCATAATTACCATCAACTAACAATTTTAAGAAAATTGTTTTCTCTTTCCATTCAGGAGCTCTTTCATATGGTAAAGTTTGCAAATTTTGAGAAGAAACATCAATTTTTACTATCTGTCTTTCATACTTTACAATATTTTGAATTACAAATTGCTTAACCTCATTTATTGTAATTATTTTTGGGGGCTCATTTTCATTAATCTTATAAGAAAATTTTGAAGGGTTATTTTTCCAATCCAAATGCTTTATAAAACAATTGATTTTCTCTCCATTATTTTTAATAAAATACCCTTTTTCATATTTAATTTGAGAAAATGTAGTGAAGCTTAATAATAAGAATAACCAAAATATAATTTGTTTTTTCATAGTAATTTTAAAGTCTAAATCTATTAAATAGAAAACTCTTTAACAAGAGAATTATCAACTTTATATTAAAAATAACAAGATGTAAATAAATTTTTATGATAGCTTTTAAAAATAAAAAAACTGTTTCCAAAAATTGAAAACAGTGAATTTATATTGTTGAATTTTGATCTTTTTTAATGTACTCCATCGTCACTCTGAAGGAATTCTTTTGATATCACAATATCTTGATTTTCAAATTTGATATTTTTAATTTGATATTTTTCAGAAGAAACACAACTGCTGCTTGAAGCTCCACAAGAAATTAACGATGTAGATGCAAAAACAAATATGAGTAAATAAGCCAACTTTTTCATAGTTTAAATTTTAAGTTAATATAAATGGCTAGGGAGTACTTATCCTATTAACGTTTAAAATATTAAATTATTATAAAAAAAAGTTTTTATTGTGCGAGTTTTTTTAAAGTGTATTCAATCAATTTATCAATAGCCGCGTATGGATTTTCACTAAAAGTCAAATTGGATCTGTTTGCAATTATACAGTTCATAGAAACTGCATGATGCCCTAATAATTTTGATAAACCATATATTGCTGATGTTTCCATTTCAAGATTTGTGATCTTAACTCCATCAAAATTAAAACTATCAATTTTTTTATTCAATTCCGGATCTTGAACTGCCAATCGCAAAACCCTACCTTGCGGTCCGTAAAAGCCCCCGGCTGTAGCTGTAATTCCTGTAAAAACTGTATCAGATAATAATTTATTCTCTAATTCACTACTATTTTTAACAATATAAGGTCTGGATTTTCTAGCATTGTAATTTGTGTGTTTAATAAAAGCGTCTTCCATTTCTTTTTCAAGGATCTGCTCGCAATTATAGGCATGAAGCAATCCGTCAAAACCAATTCCGTATTTTGCCAACACAAAACTATCTACTGGAATATGCTCTTGTAAAGAACCCGAAGTACCTATTCTAACAATATTTAATTGCGTATGGTCTTTTTTAACAGTCCGAGTATTCAAATCAATGTTAACCAAAGCATCTAATTCATTCACAACAATATCAATATTATCCGGTCCTATTCCAGTTGAAATTACCGTAAATCTTGTATTTTTATAAACTCCGGTCATTGTTTTAAATTCTCTTTTTTGAGTTTCAAACTCAACAACATCAAAATGTTTAGCAACCTTGGCAACACGATCTTGATCACCAACAAAAATAATATTCTCAGCTACATGTTCTGGTTTTAAGTTGATATGATATATACTGCCATCTTGATTTATAATTAACTCTGAAGGTGCTATTTTGGTCATGGTATTTAATTTTTAAAATTTATTAATTTGAAGATCTGAAAATAAGATAATTAATTAACCCCCTACTCTCTTTACGTTGTAACCTTCTTTTTTTAGAATTTGCATAACTTTATCACGATGATTTCCTTGAATAATAATTTCGCCCTCTTTAACACTTCCTCCAACGCCACATCGAGTTTTTAATAATTTTCCTAGTGCTTTAAGATCACTTTCACTTCCTTCAAAACCTTTAACAACTGTAACAATTTTACCACCTCTTCCTTTATTAGAAAAATGTGCTTCTAAATATTGTTCATTAGATTTTAAAATGTCTGTTTTCTCGCCATCAAAAGCAGAAAAGTCTTCATTTTCATTGGTAGAAAAAACAAAACCTCCCAGATCTGATAAACTATTTGATTTATTTTTAGCCATTACGCTGTTTTATTAATTTTACAATTCCAAAAATAAAAAATAAAAATCCAATAACTATTACTCCTATAAAACATAAATAACATTTCTCTTTGATCTTTAACGAAGCAATTACTAAAAATAAAGAAACTAAAATAAATTTTAACGGACTGGTATTATTCATTATTTTTTAATTTATTCCATGCATATAACAGAATAGCAATAGTTTCAAATACCAAACCCATTGCCAAAATCACTGTAGCTTGTTCCCATTTTAATATTTTCCCAATAGCTCCTATTATAATCAAGAAAAAACCAAAAGAAAAAAAAGGTATTACTTTTTTACTCATATCAGTATAAATTTATTTTCGATAAAAAGGGATTAAATAAGAAATTGAATAATTAAATCCAAAGCCAAAATCATTTATATAAACTCTGTTAAATCCGGGAATAAAAAGGTTTTTAAAATTATCAGGTTCTTTGCTTGTAAGCATATGTTTTCCACTAAATGACATTCCTAAAAAAATATTATGTAAAACTTCAACTTTCAAACCAATCATAAACTCTATCCAATGTGCATTTAAACTATTATATTCAATCTGTGTTTCATCCATTAATAAAGGTAAATAGGGATCAGAATTTATGGTATGTTCATTTATTGTCTGATTAAAGATACTTACTCCATATCGCATACCTACTACAATCATATTTTCCATACCCAAGGCATTTTTATAGGCATTAAAATCAGCACCAACTTTTAAATAAGTACCATTTGTTGTAAAGGTTAAAAAATCTTCTTCACTTATATTATCCATATAACCAAATTCTCCTGCCACCCAAAATCTTTTTAAAATACGGTAATCGGCAACAAATTCCAAACCTTTCCTATTGCCGTCAATAAGCGCATAAATAGGATTGAACACATCAACCCCAACTCTTAATCCATACCTGTCTTTGTATACTGCTGTATCTAATTCTTTTTCTTGTGAGAACAAAGAAACCGACACAACAAATAACAAAAAACTAATGATATATCTTAACATGTGCTTCATACTCATTAGTAATATTTTGAGGTGTTTCAACAGTTATAATACTATTTATCCAATTATCATCATCAGTTTCAAATGAAGTTTCCACATCATAAAATAATGCTTTATAACCACATGATCTTGAAACAAATTTATCCTCACGATTATAAGTTAGGTTAATAAAATCAGCGTTATCATTCTCAGAATCTAGATCGTTACCATTTAAAACTAGCTCAATTTTAGTAAAATCCTGTTCTACACGTATTGGAACTACAATTGAATCCGTTGCAATTGAAATTGAGCCATCCAAATAATAATCTTCAATACCTTCAACTCTTACAGCCAAATTAGAAACTTTTTTAAATTTATCAGGCTCTTCATTATCATAAAATCTAATGATCAATCTTGGTGTATTTTCTTCAAGACAAATTTCATCTTTTTCACAAGCATAAATAGCAGTAATGACAATCATTAAAAAGAAAACTATTTTCGAATTTTTCATTTAACGCTATTTTTTCAATTCCAAAAGTACAACATTTTCAACATGATGTGTTTGTGGGAACATGTCAACTGCCTGTGTTTTTAAGATTTCATACTTATCATCCATCAATGCAAGATCTCTTGCCTGAGTTGCAGAATTACAACTTATATATACAATTCTTTTAGGTGATATATTCAATATTTGATTGACAACATTTTTATGCATTCCGTCTCTTGGTGGATCGGTAATTATAACATCCGGTTTACCGTTCTTATGAATAAAATCTTCGGTAAAAACTTTTGCCAGATCACCTACAAAGAATTCTACATTATCAATTTTATTCAATCTTGCATTTTCTTTTGCATCTGATATTGCCTCAGGAACAGATTCTACACCAACCACTTTTTTAGCTTTTTTGGCTATAAACTGAGCGATAGTTCCAGTCCCTGTATATAGGTCATAAACCAATTCATCACCTGAAAGATCAGCAAAATTCCTTGCAATTTTATACAATTCATAAGCTTGAGCAGAATTGGTCTGATAAAAAGATTTGGCATTGATCTTAAATTTTAAACCTTCCATACTTTCAAAAATATGATCTACTCCTTTAAACAAAATCACATCCTGATCATAGATCGTGTCATTTCCTTTATTATTAATTATGTATTGCAATGAGTTAATTTCAGGAAATTTTTCTGCCACAAAAGTTAATAAGGCCTCTCGTTTTTCAACATCATCAGCAAAAAATTGTATTACAATCATTATTTCACCAATAGAAGAAATTCTGATCATCAGAGTTCGTAACATTCCCTCTTGATTTCGCGGATTGTAAAAACTGATATGATTTTCAATGGCAAAATTTCGAATTGCATTTCTTATTTCATTAGAAGGATCTTCCTGTAAATGACATTTTTCAATGTCTAAGATCTTATCCCACATTTTTGGAATATGAAAACCACAGGCAAATTTATTACTGATCTCCTTATGACTTTCAATTTCCTTTGGAGTTAACCAACGAGAATCCGAAAAAGAAAATTCCATTTTATTACGATAAAAATAGATCTCATCACATCCTAAGATTGGTGTTATTTCCGGCAGATCTAAATGTCCTATTCTTATTAAATTATTAGTAACTTCTTTCTGTTTGTAGTACAACTGTTCCTCATATTTCAAGTTTTGCCATTTGCACCCACCACAAACTCCAAAATGATCACAAACAGGATTGGTTCTTTTATCAGAATATTGATGAAAATTTATAGCTCTTCCTTCGTAATAAGATTTACGTTTTCTATAGGTTTGTACATCTACGATATCTCCCGGAACTACGTTATCAATAAAGATCACTCTTCCATCAGGAGACTTTCCAACTGCTTTACCCTTTGCAGCTGTATCAGTAATTTCAATATTCTCAAATACAAGAAGTTTCTTTTTTCTGGCCATGCTGCAAAAGTAAACTAAATAATAATATTTGAAGTAAACTTACAAAAAGACTACTTTTCAAATAAAGTTTCCATTTCTTCCAAAGTTTTTCCTTTAGTCTCAGGGATAAATTTCCATACAAATAGAATAATGAGAACAATGAATCCGGAGAAAATAAAATAAGGTAGTGAATTGTTCCAAACACCACCATCAATTTGTAATTTATTTACTTCGCTTTCAACAATTACCGGAAATGATTGAGAAACAAAATAATTAGCCATCCATTGTGCTGCCACTGCTATAGCCATAGCTGCACTACGGATTTTATTAGGGAATATCTCAGATAAAAGCACCCATACAATTGGTCCCATGGACATTGCAAATGAAGCAATAAAAACCAAAATACCAATCAAACTTATAATACCTTCAGTAGGAGAAAGTGCAGGTAATCCAGCAGAATTTACACTTGAATAATCACTAAAATATAAGGTGAAGCCCATCAATAAAAACCCTAATAACATACCAAAACCACCAATCATCAATAAAGGTTTTCTTCCTAATTTATCAACTGTGTACATCGCAATAAAAGTAAACAGTAAATTTACAGTTGCCAGTAAAATCTGTTGTTGTAAAATATCATCCTTTCCAAAACCAAGTGCTTGTTCAAAAATATCTGCTCCATAATACAAAACGGCATTGATACCTGTAAACTGTTGCAATACAGATAAAACAACACCAATAATTAGTATCGGTAACATTGATTTTGAAAATACTGAAGCTTTTTCTTCACTTCCTTCTTCCTGGATAGATTCTTTAATTTCTACGAATTCTTTTTCTGCTACTTCTTCTCCGTGAATTCTTGTTAAAATATTTTTAGCTTCTGTTTCTTTCCCCTTGATCATCAACCACCTCGGACTTTTAGGTACAAAAAATAAAAGAACAAAAAATAAGAGAGCAGGTATCAGTTCCGACCAAAACATATGCCTCCATCCTTCTTGAATATTCTCAGTTTCTGACAATCCGTTTCCAATATAATAAGTTACCAAAAAGACAACGAAAAATCCGATCACTACTGCCAGCTGATAAAAAGTTACAAGATTTCCTCTATTTTTAGCTGGTGCAATTTCTGCAATGTACATCGGTGCATTCATAGAAGCAATACCAATGGCAATACCTCCGATTATTCTAAAAAATACCATTAATGAAATCGACTCAGGTAACATACTAGGCAAACCGGAACCCCAGGCAGATATTGCAAATAATATTGCTGAAATAATCAATGAATTTTTCCTACCTATTCCTTTACTCAATATCCCTGAACCGGCAGCCCCAACCAAAGCACCTAATAAAGCACTACTAACTATAAAACCTTTTAAAGCTCCTGTTAATTCAAAATATTTTGAAAAATAAAATTGTGTCCCATTAATTACACCGGTATCATATCCAAACAATAATCCACCTAAGGTAATTACTATAGTGATAAAATAAATATTAATTGGCTTTGTAGATAATTGACTCATAGGTAAGTTTATTTAAATTATTAAATTATTTTAAAAAAGTATGTAATGATACAACTATAAAACTAAAAAATAAAATAATCTTAAGAAGAATCATTGTCTGTACAAGTAAATTCTTAAATAGTTTTTTAAGATTGAAGTCAGATTAAAAAAATTAAAATAAGTTCATCAATTTGAACGATTAAATTGTATTCCAATACCAAAAAATATTCTAATCTGATTGATATTATTTACCCAGGATACATCAAAATTAATAGGACCTAAAAAAGAGTGATAGGACGCTGTAATTCCTGATGACATCAAAAGACTAGTTTCATTAATATCTTGCCAATTTCCATCAGGTTTAAATGCGTTTTTAATATAATTATCAAAATTATCAAATCCAACTGATGAAATCGTAAAATGTGGTTTAATAAATACACTATTAAATGGTTTAAACTGCATTCCAAAATTCAATTTCATAAATTGGCTAACTATTAATTCACTTTCATGTAAACCATTAAAAATGAACTCATCTCTTCTAGGTCTTAGTAAAGTGCCTCCTAAATAATATTTCCCACCATAACCATAATCTATAAATGAATTATCATCGCTTTGTAAATTATCAACAAAAATAAAACCGGATGAAGCTCCAAGAATACCTGTAATATTTTTATTTAAAACCACTCTTTTTTCAAAATTTATAATAAGTTTGGAAAATCCATTTGTCGCTCCACTAATATCTGGTTTATTTTTATCAGTAAAATCAACATCAACATTATGAAATAAAGATCTACCTAACTCGACTTGAAAAAATGTACCTTTTGAAGGAAAAAAAACATTATTCATAGTGTTGTATATATAATGGGCATATATCTCAAAATTAAAAAAATGATAATTATTCAAGCCAAATACATTATCACTTATTTCAGGGTTGATATTTGGCTTATACCAGGTGTTTTCATAATTTAAACCAATACCAACATAACTATTAAAAGAATTTATATTTTTATTAAACTGATTATCAAATTGAATGAATCTATAATCAATTTCTTCAGCCTTTTCTCCATCAATATAAAAATCTTGTTCTAGATTTTGACCCAATACTTCTGATCTAAACCACCAATTTTTTTTATCTCCAAAATTTTTCTGATACTGCACTCTAAATCTGGGTTGTTCAGCAATATCAATACTCACCAAAAAACGTGAAGCTTCACCTAAAATATTTCTTCCGGTATAATTAACAAATAAACCTACTCCCCTATAATTATCATAGTGCAAAGATCCTTTTATCTGATGTTGTGCCTTTTCAACTCCGTTTAATATCAATCCTAACGCTCCTTCTTCTAATATTGGAGAAAAATTAATTTGATCAAAAAGATTGGTACCCATTGCCCTATTAACTCCTTCTATAATATCATCAGTAGTATATTTTTTATGCGGTTTTATATTTGCTCTTTCATGAACAATATCAACATTAGCTTCACTTATATTTAAAAATAATACAGTATCAATAACTACTTCTTCAGGCACGTATGGCAATTGATGATTTTTTTGATCAAACCCTTTTATTTTTTCCGCTAAAGCTACAAAAGCATCCAGATTTTGGTTGGTAGCAATTTTACCTTGTTCATAAATAATCTTGCTTTTGTTAAAATCACCAGTGGAGTAGGTTAAATTTGGTATATGATCAATTAAAATATCACATAACTTCCTATTGACTGGCACTTTTAAGTTACTGGTCAGCATACTGGTTTGAAAAAGTAAAGATGGGATATTGTCTAGTTTTTCTATAGGTTCCATGCCTCCCCCAACATCACTACCTATAATAATATCAGCTCCCATACTTTTGGCAACATCTGTTGGAAAATTATTGAGTACTCCACCATCAATCAATAATGTGTTTTTATATGGCACAGGCAGAAAAACGCTAGGGATAGACATACTGGCACGCATGGCAAGTGCTAAAGACCCCTTATCAATAATCACTTCTTTACCATTTACAATGTCTGTTGTCATGGCTCTATAAGGTATAGAAAGATCATCAAAATCAGTAATATTAAAAACTGGGTATGTTAAAGATGACATAAATTCACGAAGTGCCTGATCAGATAATAAAGCAGATTTTGTTTTTGGTTTACCTTTTATCAAATCAAAATCGACTAAATATTTTTTATATTCACTTTTTTCTTCAACACTAACATCCTGCAAAGGAGTAACACCCTTAAGAATTTCATCCCAATCAGCATTATTGGCGATATAAGCAATACTATCTCCTGAATATCCCATTGCATACAAACCTCCCACAATACTTCCCATACTTGTTCCAACAATCAAATCAGGCACAATTCCTAAAGAATCAAGCAATTGCAAAGCAGGAATGTGTGCTATTCCTTTTGCACCACCTCCACTCAAAACCAATGCTACTTTAGGTTTATCATTTTGAGCTAAAAGTAAATGAGGTGATACGGTCAAGAAGAATATGACTATTAATTTTAGATATTTTTTCATTTACAAAATATTTGAAATTTGCTTTAAAAAAATTGTACAGTAAATATAATTAATAAAAATTAATCGGATACTAATATAATAATTCAATTAAATAATTTGGTACTACTACAACTATGTGGAAAATTTACAAATGCGATAATGAGTAGATGTTTTATAAGCCATTATTTTTTAATTCACTTTCTATTCTAATATTTTTCGATTAGATCTGATATTAGCTATAAACAGAATTACAAATATTACCTTGAGAGTAATTCCAGATAAGATTAAGAAAAAAGGATTGAAAGTCAATTCTTGAGAACGCAAATAAATACCCGATAAAAACATAAATAGACCAACAAAAAGAAATAACAACTCATAACCAGGTTTGTATTCACCCTTTCTAGCCTTACCGATTATATAATAAGTTTTTAATATAACTCCAGCAATAATAAATAAGATCGGTGCATAACCTAATTCTGTATTCACTCTAAGGATAATTCCAGTAATCAGTAGTATTATTCCAGTAAATAACGTCCATTTTGATCTCATATTAAATCTCTAAAGTTTTCTTTATTTATTAATCTATTTTAGCATTATATGTATCCTTAAAATAATATATTCAGGATCAAAGTAAAGCATTTAAATCGATTTTATTTCTAAGCCATAAAATATCTTTTTATACAGAAAAAAGATTTTACAAATAAACAAATAGAAATGCGTAAAACAAAAAAATTATTTAACTCAGAAGTTAGAAAACGACAACTATTTAATTAGTACCTTAATGACTTTTTGAGAATTGCACCAATACATACAAAACTAACACCCTAACCTTATAACC
>JAUWUU010000016.1 GCA_030617765.1 Flavobacteriia bacterium
TTATAATGTTTGTAATTTATGTGGTATTTGCACAGAAGTTTGCCCAACCAAAGCTTTTGAAATGCTTGGTGAGTATTGGTCCGTTCGTGAATTAATGGAAATAATTGAAAACGAAGCTACCTTTTTTGATCAGTCGGGTGGAGGCGTTACCTTTTCAGGAGGAGAACCTTTAATGCATTCAGAATACTTATTAGATATATTAAAAGCTTGTGGTAAACATTATTATCATAGGGCAGTAGATACAACAGCATTTTCAACTTTGGATACTATTTTAGAAGTAGCTGAACATACCGAACTATTTTTGATTGATCTTAAAGTAATGGATCCCAAATCACATAAAAAATATACGAGTGTGAGTAATGAAAAGATATTAAAGAATATCACTGAGTTGGCTAAAAAAGATGTTGATATTATCTTTAGAATTCCTTTGATAAAAGGTATAAACACATCAGATGAAAATATTAAAAAAACTGCTGATTTTATAAATTCTTTAGAAGGAAACAGAAGTATAATAAATCTTTTACCTTATCATAGGGTTGCTGAAAATAAATATAAAAAATTAGGATTTCCTGATAGATTTAAAGAATTCGAATCACCTGATGAAATTGAGATAGAAAAAATTATATCAATTTTTAAATCTTACGGAATTAGGGCTAGTTTAGGTGGTTAATTTAAATTTTGATAATTGAATTTTTATAAAAAAAACCAACCGATAATCAATACAATCGAAATTCCGGTTATTCCCTGTAGAAAAGTAGAGACAGTTTGACTTTTTAAAGCAGTAGCTGTGTCCATTTCGGTAAACTGAGCAACCACCCAGAAAAAGCTGTCATTTAAGTGAGAAACTGTCATTGCACCAGCACCAACAGACAAAACGGTTAAAGCTCTACCAAGAGCGGAATCTAAGCCAAATGATGCTAAAGTAGGCGCTATAATTGCAGCAGTTGTAATAATAGCAACTGTTGAAGAGCCTTGCGCCGATTTTAATACTGCTGCTATAATAAAAGGCAGTAATAAGCCAATATGAAAATCAGAGAAACTTGCACCAATAATATCTCCAATTCCTGTAGCACGAAGTATGGCACCAAACGCGCCACCTGCTCCTGTAATTAAGATGATTATTCCCGCTTCCTTTAAACCACTTGTAACCCAATTCAGATGTGTTTCTTTTGTTTTTTTATCTTTTAATTTAAATGCTAAAAAGACACCTACAAATAAAGCAATGATTGGATTTCCAATAAAATTAAGAATAGATAGAATGGTTCCTTCTCCAAAAGGATAAGTAGGATAATTTGCTATCGATTTAAGTGCAATTAAAAAAATAGGGATTATAATTGGACTAAAAGTTAAGCTGGTTTTAGGAAGTTTTTCAAATTTGATATCTTCAACTTCTTTATTATTATCATTTGTTTTAACTATTTTACCAATATACTTTCCCCAAAAAAGGCCTACTAGTGATACCGGAATTGCAACAAATAAACCAAGTAAGATTACCAAACCCAAATCAGCATCAAGTGCAGCAGCTGCAGCTAATGGTCCTGGAGTAGGTGGTACAAAAACATGTGTAGCATATAATCCGGCAGCTAATGAAACGCCTAAAACTACCAAAGGTATTTTAGAATTTTTACTAATGGCTTTATTTAATGGGGAAAGAATAATAAATCCTGAATCACAGTAAACCGGAATTGAAACAATAAACCCTGTGATATTCATTGCAAGTGCCGATCTTTTTTTTCCAATGACTTTTAACACGGATTTTGCTAAAGTTTTTGCGCCACCGCTTTTTTCGAGATAAGCACCAATGATCGTTCCAAAGGCAATTATTATTCCAATGCTACCAAGTGTTTTACCAAATCCTTCAGTTAAAATATTGACTACTTCTGATTCATTAAGTCCACCAACAAATCCCATAACAATGGCTGCCAATAATAAAGATAAAAATGGATGAAAATTAAATTTGGTTGCAGCAATTACCATGGCAACTATCACCACAAAAAGCACAATTAATATTTCCATTGATCATTAAATTTTTATAAAGATAAGATTTTGTTTCAATCTTAGTAATAATATATTTAATTGAATATATTGAAAAACTAAAAACATATTACTTAATTGCTCATAGTTTTTTATTCAAAAAAAACAGTAATTTTGTGTAATATTAAATTGATTATTAAAAATTATGAATATAAATAAGGCAAAAGAAAACTTAAAGGAAATTGGTTTTTTAGAATTAGATACGCCAAAAGACTTAGACTATGTCAAGGAAATTTTAAAACTTAAAAAAGAAAAAAATGCAGTAATCTTAGCGCATTATTATCAAGAACCTGCTATACAAGATATTGCTGATTTTGTTGGTGACAGCTTGCAATTATCCTATAAAGCAAATGAAGTAGATGCTGATCTGATTGTTTTTGCTGGAGTTCATTTTATGGCAGAAACAGCAAAGATTTTAAATCCGAATAAAAAAGTTGTTTTACCTGATCTTAACGCCGGTTGTTCATTAGCTGAATCATGTGAAGCTAAGGATTTACAAGCTTTTAAAGATAAACATCCTGATCATTTGGTTATCACTTATGTAAATACTTCTGCCGAAGTAAAAGCGATTAGTGATATTTGTTGTACCTCATCAAATGCTAAAAAAATTGTTGATTCTGTTCCTTTAGATCAACCCATAATTTTTGCTCCAGATCGAAATTTAGGTGCATGGATCAAAAAAGAAACTGGAAGAGATATGCTGCTTTGGGATGGTGCCTGTGTGGTACATGAAGCTTTTTCAATTGATAAGTTACTCAAAACATATAATGTGCATCCCGACGCAAAAATTATCGCACACCCCGAATCAGAAGACCATATTTTAAAAACAGCTGCTTATATCGGTTCAACTTCAGGATTGATCAATTATGCAAAAACCAATCCTGCTAAAGAATTTATTGTAGCTACTGAAGCAGGTATTTTACACGAAATGCAAAAGGAAGTCCCTGATAAAAAATTGATTCCTGCACCGGCAGTTGAAGATAACAGTTGCGCATGTAGTGAATGTCCATATATGAAGTTGAATAACATGAAGAAATTATATTTGTGTATGAAATATGAGTTACCTGAAATTCAGGTTCCAGATGATATCCAAAAAAAGGCATTGATACCAATACAAAGAATGTTAGAAATTTCAGCAAAATAAAATGAGTTATTTTCATTCAGATATTTTGATCTTAGGTTCAGGCGTAGCTGGACTAACTACAGCTATTTTAACTGCAAAAGCTTTACCGAATAAAAAAATATTTATTGTAACAAAAGCAGAGAAAAGCGAATCGAATACCAAATATGCCCAAGGTGGAATTGCAGCAGTTTGGGATAAACTGGATTCATTTGAAGATCATATCAACGACACCATAGTTGCAGGAGATTTTATAAATGACCCAGAAGTAGTAAAAATGGTGATTGAAGATGCTCCTGATTGCATGAAACAACTCATAGAATGGGGTGCTGATTTTGATCACAATAATAAGGGAGATTTTGATCTTGGAAAAGAAGGAGGGCATTCTACTCATCGAATATTACATCATAAGGATATTACAGGATTTGAAATTGAAAAAACCTTATTAGAACAGGTCAATTCTTTGCAAAACATAAGCTTATTACCTTTTCACTTTGCCATTGATCTTATTACTGATCATCATATAAAAAACAAATTTGTTTCAGAAGATGATATAAATTGTTATGGGGCTTATATCTTAAATGAAAAAACTAATAAAATTGAAACTTTTTTAGCAGCCAAAACTGTATTGGCTACAGGTGGAACAGGGCAAGTTTATGCATCAACAACAAACCCAAAAGTAGCTACGGGAGATGGAGTAGCTATGGCATATAGAGCAAAGGCAAAACTTGACGAAATGGAATTTGTTCAGTTTCATCCTACAGCTTTATTTGAACCGGGTGAAAGTCCGGCGTTTCTAATATCTGAAGCAGTAAGAGGTTTTGGCGCATTTTTGAGAAATAAAGAAGGAAAAAGATTTATGTTGGATGTTGATAAACGAGCCGAATTAGCACCAAGAGATATTGTTGCAAGAGCCATAGATAATGAATTGAATATCTCTGGCGAACGCAATGTTTATTTAGATTGTACTCATCTAGATTACGATGCATTTATCAATCATTTTCCAAATATTAATGATAAATGTTTGAGTAAAGGAATTGATATTAGGCGAGATTTTATTCCGGTGATACCCGCATCTCATTACTTATGTGGAGGTGTTTCAGTAAATAAAAAAGGGCAGAGCTCAATTGATAATCTATTTGCCTGTGGCGAATGCTCAAGAACAGGTTTACACGGTGCCAACAGGCTTGCTTCAAATTCACTTTTAGAAGCTTTGGTTTATGCTAAAAATATTGCACAGGAGATAATTGATCAAAAAAGTTCATTGAAACCAGTAGATAAAGATATTCCTGAATGGGATGAAGAAGGTACAATAATACCTGAAGAATTGGTATTGATATCACATAATAAAAAAACAGTTCAGAATATTATGAGTGATCTTGTGGCAATCGTTAGAACAGATGACCGACTTAAAATGGCTTTAGATCATTTAAATTATATCTATCAGGATACTGAAAAATTATACCTTAAATCAAAATTATCACCACAACTTTGTGAATTGCGAAATCTAAATGCTATTGCTTATTTAATAGTGATACAATCACTAGTGAGAAAGGAAAATAAAGGAGCTTTTTATAATTTAGATAACTTGTAATTTATTTTGAGGTATCAGTTTTTGTTCTGGATAACAATTTATGAAATGCAACTGTTTACTGTTACTGTCAACGGGAAGCTAAAACTACTGAAACCCCCATTTTTTATAATCAGAAGAACTTTCTAATTTATTTTCTAATTCGTCGGGTAAGATGGGAAAGAAATCAATATTTGTGAGGCTTTCTATTTCATCAATAGAGGTAACAAAATCGTATAATGGGGCATCACTTTCTTTATGAGCAATTAAAAAGGCAATCGCTTTTATTTCAGGTTCTCTGTAATCTAAAATAATTTTATAAAAATATTTAGGCACTGCAACAGCTTCATAACCTATAGTTTCGAGATCATCAGTAAGTATACCGCCGGTTATTATAAAAAGCTCATCATATTTTTGAGCCCAATACCTGGTTTTTTCTTCCAACCGTAGCCAAACACCGGCATTAAAATCATACACTTGTGGTGAAATATTTGAAGTAAAAAAAGTTTCATTATAAGCTTCAATATTGAATTTCCTGTCGGCTGCTGGTAATAAATGACCTTTGGTATAACCTGAATTTTTAAAATTTCTCCAATCCGCGGAACCTGTTCTCACTTTGTCATCTTGTATAAAATAAGGTCTCTCTAAGCTTATATAAGAAATATGATCTTTATTAAGTCTGTATGCTATCCATTCGGCTTGTTCATATTTTTCAGCATAAGATAAAGAATAATATTTATGATATACTACAGCATTAGTTGTAGTAGAGGGTAAATAATTAAAATCAGAATTGATTATTGGTGCAGAATTGTTTTCCTTTTCACATGATAAAAAAAATATCATCAAGAGGGATGCTAAGATTAAGCCAATTTGCTTATATATTTTTATTGATAATTTCATCTGTTTAAAATTACTTCCTTGTGTGACTTTATTTTTAATCATGAATCCTTCATTTTTTACTTATCGGAATATGAACAAAGTTATCTGTTTTTTCAAGATGCTGGATTGTGTCCATTATGATTTTTGGCGGTACCGTTAATTTTCTTTTCTTCAGATCTAACCAGGCACCAAACACCTCAATTTCAGCTGCTAATAAGCCATCTTGCCTATAGATCTTATGATCAAATTTAAACCTTTCTCCATTTGTAGACAAACCCCTGGTAAATAATTCTACGGAGATATCTTCACTAATATTTATTTCTTTAAAGAATTTTGTATTTTCACTAAATAATACCGGACCAATATTTTGTTGATTAAATTCGGTTAAAGTTAATCCATAATGTTTAAAGAATCGTGCTCTGGCTTCAGCGGCATAATCGTTATATGCTGAATGTCTCATATGATTGTTAGGATCAAAATCTGCCCAACGTGTTGAAAATTTAACTTTGTAGCTCATATTTTTAGATTGAGTTTTAAGGTGATGGGGTGACCTGATAGATTTAAAGGATAGGAGATATTTAAAGATATCTAAATTTGTTTGATTCCCTGTCTTTTTATTGCTTTTAGGTTAGTACTTCAGTAATTCTTTTAACAGCTTTAATGATATCATCTTGTGAGGCTGAATATGATATTCTAATACAAGTGGGTGCACCAAAAGCTTCTCCGGTAACAGTAGCCACATTGACTTCTTCTAATAATAGCATGGAGATATCTGAAGCATTTTGAATAGTTTTCCCTTTGATGGTTTTACCAAAAAAGTAGGAAACATCAGGTAAAACATAAAAAGCACCTTGGGGAACATTTGTTTTTAAACCTTTGATCTTGCTGAGTAATTTTAGAATTAGATCTCTTCTGATTTTAAATTCGTCAACCATAAATTTGATCTTAGATGGTGGCGCATTTAAAGCTGTAATGGTTGCACGTTGTGCAATGCAGTTTGTACCGGAAGTAATTTGGCCCTGCATTTTTGTACAAGCTTTTGCTATCCATTCAGGGGCTCCAATATAACCAACTCGCCAACCGGTCATTGCAAAAGCTTTTGCTACTCCATTTATCGTTATTGTACGATCGTACATACTATCAATAGCTGCAAAGCTAAAACTAGGCTTGCCATAATTGATAAGTTCGTAAATTTCATCTGAAAGGATATAAATATTTGGGTGTTTTTCTAAAACTTTTGCCAAAGCCCTAAATTCTTCTTCACTATAAACAGTTCCGCTTGGATTGTTAGGTGAATTGAAAAAGATCATTTTTGTTTTAGGTGTAATCGCTGCTTCTAATTGTTGGGGTGTAATTTTAAAATCAGATTCGATCGTTGTTGGTATTTCAACATATTTTGCTTCACATAACGTTACGATAGCGGAATAACTTACCCAGTATGGAGCAGGTAAAATAACTTCATCACCCGGATTTAACAAAACCATTGCTGTGTTAGCTATAGATTGTTTTGCTCCTGTTGAAACCACAATTTGGTCTATCGAATAAGTTAAATTATTATCTCTTTTAAATTTCTTGCTTATAGCCTTGCGAAGGTCTTTATATCCGTTAACGGGAGTGTAAGAATTGTAATTTTCATTAATCGCTTCAACAGCAGCCTCTTTAATATAATCAGGAGTATTAAAATCAGGTTCACCCAAGCTTAAACTTATGATGTCTTTTCCTTGCTCTTTCAATTCTCTTGCTTTAGCAGCCATAGCTAAAGTTTGAGAACTTGGCAGAGTTTTGATTCTGTCAGATAGTGGTTTTGGCATCTTAAAATGATTAATTTTTGAATAGTAGCTTATGCTAATTTTGGTTGTTTTCCTAAATAACTCAATTGTTTAAAATGTTCTGCAAATGCACCTAACATGGTTTTATATTCATGGTAAGGTAAATTAAATTCTTTTGCTGTTTTACGAACAATTTTTGAAATACTATTGTAGTGAACGTGAGAAATATGAGGAAAAATATGATGTTCAACCTGATGATTTAAGCCTCCTGTATAAAATTCTACAAATTTATTTTTTGGAGCAAAATTTGATGTTGTAAATAACTGGTGAATTGCCCAGGTATGATCCATATTACCTTCTTTATCAGGTAATGGCATATCAGTATTGGGCATAACATGTGCCAATTGAAAAGTTATACTTAATATGATACCTGCAGTATAATGCATTACAAAGAAACCGATAAGAACTTGCCACCAAGTTACATCCATAACTAGCATAGGTACTACGATCCACAATGAATAGTATACAATTTTTGAAATTACTAAAATTGACCATTCTTTGGCAGGATTTGGAAACTTACCATAAGATAGTTTTCTTTTTAAATAACTGCGCATTTGTTTTACATCAGTTGTAATTGCCCAATTTATAGTTAGAAGTCCGTATAAAAATAATGAATAATATTTTTGAAATTTATGGATCTTTAGCCATTTGGCATGTTTAGAAAAACGAATGATCCTGCCTGCATCGATATCTTCATCCATACCTTGGATATTGGTGTAAGTATGGTGTAAAACATTGTGTTGAACTTTCCAGTTATAAACATTTCCAGCTAGAATATAAATACTACTCCCCATAAGTTTATTAACCCAATTTTTACTTGAAAAAGAATCGTGATTGGCATCGTGCATCACATTCATTCCAACTCCTGCCATACCAATTCCAATTAACACAGTTAATAGTAATCGACCCCAGTTTGGCATATCAACTGTTAAAAGAATTATTAAGGGAATTAAAAATAATGCAAACATGATGATTGCTTTGGTATATAATTTCCAGTTACCAGTTTTTTTAATATGATTTTCTTTAAAGTAATCATTAACCCTTTTGTTAAGTGTTCTAAAGAATTTGGTTTTATCTCTTGTAACGAATTTAACTTCTTGCATTGTGTAAAATTTAGTTGGTGAAAGATATGGTGAATTTACAAAAATAATCGTTTTTTAGATGTAAATTAATAATTTATCGAAAAAAATCATATTTTGAGCTCAGTATGATTTTCTTGCTAAATTCAAAAAGTAAAGATGAGTTCAATGTTATTAATTGTATTTTTGTTTGAAAGTTAAAAACATGGAGGTTTTATTACAATATTTTGATAATTTATCCGACAGGCAAATAGATCAATTTTCAAAGCTGAAAGGTTTGTATAGATATTGGAATACCAATATCAATGTCATATCTAGAAAAGATATCGATGAGTTGTATGTACGCCATGTTTTACATTCTTTAGGTATAGCAAAAGTACAGAATTTTAAACCTGATGCTAAGATTTTAGATGTTGGTACTGGTGGAGGATTTCCTGGAATTCCTCTGGCAATATTATTTCCTAAAAGCAATTTTTATTTGGTTGATTCTATTGGAAAAAAAATTAAGGTTGTTCAGGAAGTTGCTAAGAAATTGGGTTTAAATAATGTTAAAGCAGAACATGTTAGGGTTGAGAAAGTGAAAGGCGAATTTGATTTTATAGTAAGCAGAGCCGTTACCAATATGAACGATTTTGTAAAATGGACACGTAAAAAAGTTGCTAAAAAACAAAATCACGAATTAAAGAATGGTATTCTATACTTAAAAGGGGGAGATTTGACTGAAGAATTACAAAATTTTCCAAAAGCGATGATTTATAATTTATCAGATTATTTTACTGAAGATTTCTTTGAAACTAAAAAAGTAGTGTATTTACCTTTAAAGTATAAACCATAGTTTATTTGATGGCATAAAAAAAGCTTGCCAATGGCAAGCTTTAAGTTGTTCTAAAAATTAAAAATTTCAATTATTAAATTACTTTAACATTTACTGCGTTTAATCCTTTTTTACCTTCACTTAATTCAAATTCAACATTGTCACCTTCACGGATTTCATCTACTAATCCAGAAACGTGAACAAAGTATTCTTTTTTCGAATCGTCTTCAATAATGAATCCAAAACCTTTTGATTCATTGAAGAATTTTACTGTACCTTTATTCATTAGTTTTATATAAAAAATTAAGTTGCAAAGATAATAATAATTTTAAAGCAAAACATTTTTTCTAATAAAAATTAAAAATAGTAGATTTGTTGGCTAAACCTAAAAAAATGGAAATTAAAAAAGAATGTTTAGTTTGTAAAAAAGATGCAACTGAAATACCTATTACTAAATTTTATTATCAGGAATCGCATTTTTATATTTGTCCGCAACATATCCCGGTTTTAATTCATGATCCTCATAAATTGATTGGTTTGTTACCTGGAGCTGATAATATGCAGGCTGGATAATTAACAAGTATTTTGCAAATTCAGTTAGTAGAATGGCATAAAAAAAGCCTTCGTTATGTAAAAACGAAGGCTTTTGTTTTATTTCCAATAATTTATAGAATAATATTTAAAAACTATTCTCCTAAGAACGGATATCGATAATCAGTTGGAGCAACAAATGTTTCTTTAATGGTACGGTTAGATACCCAACGTAAAAGATTCCAAACAGAACCGGCTTTATCATTTGTACCCGATCCTCTGGCGCCACCAAAAGGTTGTTGGCCAACAACTGCTCCTGTTGGTTTATCATTGATATAAAAATTACCGGCAGCATTCACTAATTTTTTGGAAGCAAGAATTGTTGCATATCTGTCATTGCTAAAAATAGCACCGGTTAGCGCAAATGGACTCGTATTATCAATCACTTCTAAAACATCTTCCCATTCTTTATCTTTATAAACATAAATTGTTAAAACCGGACCGAATAATTCTTCTTCCATGGTTACATAATGAGGATTGGTCGTTAAAATAACAGTTGGACGAATAAAATATCCAGTATCCATACTGTAAGTCCCACCAATAATTACTTCGGCATCTTTGTCTTTTTTGGCATCTTCAATATATCCTATTAATTTTTCATAGGATCCACGATCAATAACTGCCGTAATAAAATTAGAAGGATCTTCAGGGCTGCCCATTTTCATGGAATCAATATCTTTTTTTAATAAAGTTTCAACTTCTTTCCACATTGATTTGGGAATGTATGCGCGTGAAGCTGCAGAACATTTCTGACCCTGATATTCAAAAGCACCTCTTGATAGAGCGGTAGCAACCTGTGCTGCATTTGAGCTTGGATGTGCCCAAACAAAATCTTTACCACCGGTTTCGCCAACAATTCTCGGATAGTATTTATAGTCATTCATATTGTTACCTATCATTTTCCAGAAACTTTTAAATACCGGAGTAGACCCTGTAAAATGTACGCCTGCAAATTCAGGATGACCCATTACAACCTCTGTTATGGTACTTGATTTACCTGTAACCATATTGATAACACCATCTGGTAAACCAGCTTCTTTAAAGATCTGCATGATTATATTTGCAGAAAATATTTGGGTTCTGGCAGGTTTCCAGATAATTACATTACCCATCATAGCAGGTGATGCAGGTAGGTTTCCGGCAATAGCCGTAAAATTAAATGGAGTAATGGCATAAACAAAACCTTCTAATGGCCTGTATTCCATTCTATTCCATATGCCCGGTGAAGATATGGGCTGGTTTTGGTATATTTCAGTCATAAATTCTACGTTAAAACGGAAAAAATCTATCAATTCGCAAGCTGCATCAATCTCAGCCTGATGAACATTTTTAGATTGTGCGAGCATAGTAGCTGCATTTAATTTATCACGATAGGGTCCTGCTAAAAGATCGGCTGCTTTTAAAAAGATAGCAGCTCTTTCTTCCCAAGGTGTTGTTGCCCATTTTTTTCGAGCTTCAAGTGCAACTGCCACAGCTTTTTCAATATGTTCTTTTTCTGCAAGGTGAAATTTACCCAAACTGTGTTTAAAATCATGAGGAGGATGCATTTCGCCTGTTTTTCCAGTGCGAATTTCTTCACTTCCAATATAAGCCGGTACATCAATATTTTCATTGTACATTTTTTTGTACATTGCTAATAAACTTTTGCGTTCTGGGCTGTTAGGAGCATATTCTCTTACAGTTTCGTTTATAGCTTTTGGTACTTTAAAAAATCCGTTTGCCATTTGTTTTTTATTTAAGAAGTTTCTATTATTTTTGAGTTAGCTAAGATAATATATTTTTAAATAATTGCAGAACCTATTGTAAGGTTCTTAAAATAATTATGACATATTTAACAATATTTATTAAAACAACAAAAAATTAACATGTGTACCGTTACATACCTTCCTGTAAATGATAATAATTTTATCTTGACATCAAGCAGGGATGTGCCGTTTTCAAGGGAAAAGGCTCTGATACCAAAAAAGTATATCGAAAATGGGATTGAGTTGTATTATCCAAAAGACGGTCAAGCAGGAGGCACCTGGATAGGTACAAGTGAAAAGCAAAGATTGATCTGTTTGTTAAATGGTGGTTTTAAGAAGCATCAGCAACAAGATTCTTATGCAAGAAGTAGAGGAATGATCGTTAAAGATCTATTAAAAACGGAGGATATTTCAAAAGCCTGTAAAGAAATTGATCTGGAAGATGTTGAGCCTTTTACTATGGTCATAGTAGAATGGGATTTTAAAATATTTTTGTTTGAATTTGTTTGGGATGGAAAGCAAAAACATTTAAAAGTATTGCCTCAGGAACCTGTAATTTGGTCTTCTTCAACACTGTATAATGATGAAATGAAACAATTGCGAAAAGATTGGTTTGAAGAGTTTAAAGTAGAAAGTGTAAAGCCTGAAGCTATTAGATCTGAAATTCTAGAATTTCATCATAAAGCTGGAATAGGAGATCCAAAAATTGATATTATTATGAATAGACCAAAAGTTGGGACGGTAAGTATAACTCAAGTTTCAAAAAATAAAGATAGAATACAATGGTCTTATGAAGAAATTAAACAGAATCATTAAATTAAAAATACAATAAAGGAAACCAGAATGCCTCCAATTAATGCTAGTATCAAATAAAAGAAATTCAAAATAAAGTATTTAGCAAAGGTTTTAAACCAACCCTGTTTATAAAAATTTCTTAAGGCGATATATAAATAAAACAAGAATAAAAAAATAGACAAAGTTATACCCCATTTGATTTTAAAAATTCTGTCAATAATTATAAAAAATATTAGTAAAATAAAAAAAACAGTTTGTGTATGAAATACAAATACCAAATGTTCGCTGTAATTATACTTATTCCTTATATATAAAATAGCAACAATGAGCGTAAAAATGGGCAAAAGTAAAAATAGCGCAACTGAAATTTTTGAAATGATATTATCTGAATAGGACTTGATGAAATTGGGATCCTTTGTAAATTTATTGATGTTTTGAGCTTTTGAAAAATAAAAGATATTCCAGTTATTCACCTCATAACCTAATTCATTCAAAGCAGTTGGAATATCAATATCTTCATGCTCGTTATCGTATTTCATGAATTCGGTTATTTTAATAAAGAATTTTTCTGTTGAGCTCGTTATTGTGTCTTTTTTATTTTCTGGTTGGAGATCATAATTCTTAATACTATCCGTTTCTAATTCAAAATTTATAAATGCATCTTCTGTATCTTCATCTGCTGTTTTGATCTTACCATTTTCATTAATTAATATTTTATTGATAGTGTCAAGTGCTTTGGAAAGATCTTTAGGATCATTTTGAGATACTTCACTAATATTTTGAGTTTCTTTAAAATTATTAATAGTGCTAAAAAGTCCGATAAGTAGAAAGAAAATAATGGTAATATTTAAATATAATTGAAACGGATTGACATATTTTTTCCTTTTACCTTCAATATACTCACGGGTTACTTTTCCGGGTTTAAAAATTAAAGGTATTACCGTTTTAATAAAACGATTATCAAAAGAAAAAAAGCCAGACAGATATTCAGTAAAATATTGTTTTAAACTAAGGCGACTTTTATCGTTTACCTGGCCGCAATTTGGACAAAAGTTATTGTTTTCTGAAATTGTGCTTTCACAATTCAAACATTTCGTACCTTTTTTATTTTTTGAGAAAAATATTGACGATTTCATTCAATAACTTTCTATAAAAGTAAAAAAATAAAAAATATTGTAAAAAATTTGAGCTAATTAATTGAGAGTTTCAGGTACAACTAGCTGAAAAGTAGGTATCTGAACTTTAAATAATTTTGATGTAGTGAAATTAACCATATTGTAATAGCCACTCATTGCACCGATGGGTGAAGTAAGAAAACAATGTGAATTATAGGTGTATTTCTTTTTTGGAGAAATAACAGGTTTTTTACCAATAACACCCTCTCCTTCAACAATTTCAATTTTATTAAGAGAATCAAAAATATTCCAATAACGACTTAATAATTGTACAGAGTCATCACTTTGGTTTTCAATGGTTATGCTATAACTAAAAGTATAATACATACGAAAATTTTGAAAGCGAGTACCTTCATAATTTGTTTTTACAGTAATTCTTATTCCTTTTGTTACTTGTTGAACCATGGTATATACTTGGTATTATCTATATAATAACGAGACAAATATAACAATTATTTTAAAAAAGATATAAGATTTGCCGTTTTTGGTTTCTTGAGCAAAATCAACAATGGTTTTACTGGTTTATTTTTTTAATTCATACTACAAAAATATAAAGATTTAAGTAGAATTATTAAAAGGTAGATAACTCTTCTTTATATGACAATTATCATATTATATGTTACTTAAGTTACATAATATTGTATCTTTGATCACTTAACTAATTTTAATTATTAAATTTAATATAATGAAAACAATTTTTTTTACATTTTTCGTACTAGTTGTTTTGGTATTTGTTTCGTGCAAAAACGATAAACAGAAGGTAAAAAGTGAAACAAAGACTGAAGTAACCAAAACTTCATCAGAACATCGCGGACAAGCATCTGTTGCAGCTGTAGAAGGAGAACAACCAAATGCGCTTCAAGTAGCTAAATCAATTGAAGATTTTTCAACTTTAGTAACTGCTATTGAGGCTGCAGGAGTACAAGATGCAGTTGTAAACACAGGACCACTAACAGTTTTGGCACCTTTAAATAGTGCCTTTGCTAAATTACCTGAGGGGACTGTAGAAACATTAGTTAAACCTGAAAACAAAAGTAAACTTGCATTTATATTGGTAAATCATGTTGCACCGGCTAATTACCCGATCAAACAATTAAAAAAAGAAGTTAAAAAAGGAAGAAAATTATACATGGCTTCAGGAAAATATTTGGTTGTTGAAGACAAAGATGGAGAAATATATATTGAAGGATCAAAAATCTTAAAATCTGTAAAAGTAAGTAATGGTTGGATACACGTAATTGATGATGTGTTGGTTCCTGCCGAGTAAATATTAACAATTTAAAATTAAGTATGAAATTAAAATTTTTAAGTGTATTAGCACTTGGTGCTATGCTGATGAGTTGTGGGGGTGAAAAAGCCAAAAAAGAAGTTGCTAAAACACCTGTAGAGAATGAAGTTAAATCTGAAGTTAAAGCAGAGCCTGTTAAAATTGACCCGATGAAAGATAAAGGAGTTGGTACGATTAAATCAGTAACTTTAGGAGATATTGATGAGGCTATGGTAGCAAAAGGTGAAGAAGTATATAAAGCCAAATGTACTGCCTGTCATAAAATTTCAAAAAGATTTGTTGGTCCTGGATTAAAAGGTGTTACTGAAAGAAGAACTCCGGAATGGATTATGAATATGATTTTAGATCCTGAATTGATGGTTGTTGAAAATGAAACTGCAAAACAATTATTAATAGAGTACACTGCACCAATGGCTAATCAAAATTTAACTGAAGATGAAGCTAGAGCAATTTTAGAATATTTTAGAACTAAAAATTAAAAATAAATTAAATTTAGAATAATTATGAAAACAATGATTAAATCTTTCATCGCTATTTTTACCCTATCTGTGATAATGGTAAGTTGTGGTGATGCAAATTCAAACAAATCTACAAAGCAAAGTGGCGCTTTATCTGGTAATGCTGCTGAAAAAGTATATGTTGCACCAGGTGAACATGATGAATTCTATGCATTTGTATCGGGTGGGTTTAGTGGACAATTAGCTGTTTACGGATTACCTTCTGGTAGATTATTTAAAGTAATTCCTGTTTTTTCAGTAGATGCTGAAAAAGCTTATGGTTTTAATGAAGAAACAAAACCGATGTTGATGACATCTCATGGTTTTATTCCTTGGGATGATTCTCATCACCCTGATATTTCTCAAACCGCAGGTGAATTAGATGGTAGATGGGTGTTTATTAATGGTAACAATACTCCTCGTATTGCTAAAATTGATCTAACAACTTTTGAAACTACTGAAATTATTGAAGTACCTAATTCTGCCGGTAATCACAGTTCATCATTTGTAACTGAAAACACAGAATATGTAGTAGCAGGAACTCGTTTTTCTGTGCCATTTCCTCAAAGAGATATGCCAATTGATGAGTATAAAGGGAACTTTAAAGGGGCTTTAACATTTATATCTGTCAATCAAGAAGATGGAGGTATGGATATTAAATTTCAGTTAAGAATGCCTGGATTTGATTATGATTTATCTCACCCAGGTAGAGGTGCATCACATGGTTGGTTTTTCTTTACAACCTATAATACTGAAGAGGCTAATTCATTATTAGAAGTGAATGCTTCACAAAATGATAAAGATTTTATTGCTGCTGTCAATTGGAAAAAAATTGAAGAATATGTAAATAATGGTGGTGGAAAAAAAATTCCATCAAAATATGCACATAATGTTTATGATGAGCATACACATACTGCAACTTCAACTATGAAAAAAGAAGTTTTAGTTGTAGATCCTGAAGATGTACCTGGAGCAATCTATTTTATGCCAACACCAAAATCTCCACATGGATGCGATGTCGATCCTTCTGGTGAATATATAGTTGGTAGTGGTAAATTAGCTGCAGAATTAACAGTGCACTCATTTAGTAAAATGTTGAAAGCTATTGAAGAGAAAAAATTTGATGGAGATGCTTATGGTATCCCGGTACTACAATATGAGGCTACTTTAGCTGGAGCAGTAAAACAACCTGGATTAGGCCCGCTTCATACTGAATTTGATGGAAAAGGGAATGCTTATACAACGTTCTTTATATCATCTGAAGTTGTAAAATGGAAATTAGGTACTTGGGAGGTTATTGATAGAAAACCAACTTATTATTCAGTAGGTCACTTAATGATACCAGGTGGAAATTCAAGAAAACCATTTGGTAAATATGTATTGGCTATGAATAAAATTACTAAAGATCGTTATTTACCTACTGGTCCTGAAGTAACACAATCTGCCCAATTATATGATATTACTGGTGAAAAAATGGAATTATTATTAGATTTCCCAACAATTGGAGAGCCTCATTATGCAGCAGGAATTCCAGCAGATATTGTAGCTAAAAATTCTAAAAAATTCTATAGATTAGAAGATAATAAACATCCGCATGCGGTTAAGACCGAGGCAGAAGCTAAAGTGGTTAGAAAAGGTAATGAAGTTCATATTTATTTAACTATGATCCGTTCTCACTTTGCACCTGATAATATTGAAGGAGTACAAGTTGGTGATAAAGTTTATTTCCATGTAACTAATTTAGAGCAAGATTATGATGTACCTCATGGTGTTTCTATGATTGGTGCTCAAACTTCTGAGTTATTAATTATGCCTGGACAAACTGAAACATTTATATGGTATCCTAAACAAGTTGGTGTTTGGCCATTCTATTGTACAGATTTCTGTTCGGCATTACACCAAGAAATGCAAGGATATATTAGAGTATCTCCTAAAGGATCAAATGTACCTATTAAATTTACTTTAGATGGTGATGCAGTTGATGCTGAATAATGGATTTAATAAAAGTTAGTTAATTATTGTTAGAAACGGACAGGTATAATTTTACTGTCCGTTTTTATTTAAAATAAATAAAGATAAAAACATCTTTTATGTATGCTAAGTGGCATACTATCACTAGTTTAATATGTATATTTGCATTGAATTTTATTAAAGAATTAACTTAAAATAAACAATAAAAAATCATGAAAAAATCTAAAATTTTAATGATAATAGGTTCTTTGTTATTACTTGGATTATTTGCTTTTCCATTATGGAATATTACTTTAGAAGCGCCTCAATATCCAATTCCTTTAGGGATGGATATTCATATTACAAAATTTACGGATACCAACGAGTTTGATATAAAAAATATTAATTTAATGAATCATTATGTAGGTATGCAATATATTCCAGAAACTATTCCTGAGTTTAAAATATTTCCAATTGTTATTGGGATCATGGTTGTTTTAGGTGTTATCATAGGTTTTATGGGAAAATATAAATTATATTTAGGTTGGTTTATTTTAATGTCTGTTTTAGGTATAGCTGGAATGTATGATTTTTATTTATGGGAATACGATTATGGACATAATTTGGATCCAAAAGCAATTATGAATTTTAAAAATCCGGATGGTTCAGTAATGGGCTTTCAGCCTCCATTATTTGGCACTAAGGATATACTAAATTTCACTGCACATTCTTACCCTAGAACCGGAGCTTATTTTATGTTTGTAGGAATGTTTCTAACTTTTATCGCTTTTTTTGTTGGGAAAAAAGAAGCTAAAAATTAGATCTTTTTTAGTATTTATTTTAACATAATTTGAGTTTAATTTAGAATTAATAATGCTCAAATTATGTTATATTTGACAACGCTAACTATATTAAAATGAAAAAAGGTTACCTAACTATTTTCACTGTTTTTTTGTTGATGTTTTCATCATGTAGTGTTGAGCCTGAAAAAATTAATTTCGGTTCAGATGCATGTAAATTTTGTAAAATGACCATTGTTGATCAACAGCATGCCGCACAATATGTTACTTCTAAAGGTAAACAATTCAAGTTTGATGCGATTGAATGTATGTTAAATGATTTAGAAGAAATTACAACTGAAAATATATCAACTTTTTTGGTGTCAGATTATGGGAACCCAGGAAGTATGACAGATGCAACTACCGCGACATATTTAATCAGTGAAGAAATAAAAAGCCCGATGGGAGCTTTTTTATCAGCTTTTTCTAGTAAAGTAAAGGCAGAAGAAATTTATAAGAAAAGCGGAGGTAAGCTTTATTCTTGGACCACTATTAAGGAAAAATATTCTGTAAAATAAAATGCGAAATATTTATTTTTTTACCATTCTTTTTTTTTGCATTTCACCATTATTTGCTAAGCAAATTGAGGTTTGCTCAACTTGTGATATCAAAACCATTAAAGAAGCCATTTTAATTGCCGAAGATGGAGATGAAATAATTATTAAAAGGGGTGTATATAAAGAACACGGTGTTATTTTAATAAATAAATCGGTAAAAATCAAAGGCATTGGAATGCCTATTATTGATGGTGAATTTAAGGAAACCATATTAAAAATTAAAGCTGATAATTTTTCAATTGAAGGTCTAAAAATTATAAATGTAGGGCAAAGCTATACTAAAGATTTTGCCGCTATATTGGTTTCAAAATCAAGAAACTTTACAATAAAAAATAATATCTTAGAAGATGTATTTTTCGGAATTTTGATTGAAAAATCACACTATGGTACTATTGAAAACAATGATGTAAGTAGTCATGCAAAAGACCAGGCTAGTTCTGGTAATGGGATTCATTTGTGGCACTGTTCAAATATGCAGGCTAGTAGAAATACTATACATGGAGTGCGTGATGGAATTTATTTTGAATTTGTAAAAAAGAGTAAAATATTTGATAACAATAGTTATGATAATTTACGATATGGTTTGCATTTTATGTTTTCAAATGAAAATGAATACTTTGATAATGTTTTTACAAATAACGGAGCTGGTGTTGCAGTAATGTTTTCAAAATTCATCAAAATGCGTAATAATATATTTACAAAAAATTGGGGTTCAGCTTCTTATGGATTATTATTAAAAGAGATATATGATGCCGAAATTGAAAATAATACATTTGAACAAAATACAATTGGAATAAGTGTTGATGGTTCTACTAGAATTAATTATAAGAAAAACACTTTTTCACGAAACGGTTGGGCAATAAAAATTGTTGGGGCATGTTATGAAAATGATTTTGCGCAAAATAGTTTTTTAAACAATGCATTAGATTTATCCTATAATAGTAAAATTAACTCCAATAAATTTGATAATAACTATTGGAGTGATTATACAGGCTATGATTTAGATAAAAATGGCATTGGAGATGTGCCATATCGCCCTGTAAAATTATTTTCATACATAGTTCACAACACACCGGAAGCAATAATCTTATTAAGAAGTTTATTTGTTGATATTATCAATTTTTCTGAAAAGGTATCTCCGGTTTTTACACCGGATAATTTAGTTGATAATTCACCATTAATGAAAAATACAAATGATTAGAATATCTAATTTACATAAAAGATTTGGCAAATTAATTGTATTAGACGGCTTGGATTTAGAGATAAAATCTGGTGGAATTTTTGCAATATTGGGTCCAAATGGCTCAGGTAAAACTACTTTAATAAAAAGTATTTTAGGAATGGTTATTCCAAATTCAGGTGATATTAAAATTGATGGTAAATCGGTATTAAAAAAATGGGATTATAGAAATCAAATTAATTATTTACCTCAAATTGCAAACTTCCCTGGTAACTTAACAGTTAATGAGTTGATAGCTATGGTTAAAAATTTACGGCCAAAAAAATCTAACGATATTGATTTGATTGAACTGTTTGGATTACAACCCTTTTTAGATAAAAAATTGGGAAATTTAAGTGGAGGAACAAAACAAAAAGTAAACATAGTTTTAACTTTTATGTTTGATAGTGATTTGATTATTTTAGATGAGCCAACAACAGGTTTAGACCCTATATCTTTAATTAATTTGAAGGAAATAATCCAAAAGGAAAAAGAAAAAGGAAAAACACTTTTAATTACGACACATATTATGAGTTTGGTTGATGAAATTGCTGATAAAATTGTGTTTTTACTCGACGGAAATATTTATTTTAAAGGAAGTATTGATGAATTAAAATTACAAACCAAACAAACAGATCTTGAACATGCAATTGCTAATTTAATGACCAAAGAAAATGTTTAAAATATTAAAATATAGCTTTTATGATTTAATGCGAAGCAGATGGAGTTACGTGTATTTTTTGTTTTATTTAGCTTTGGGATTTGTATTGTTATTTTTAAATAATGATATTAATAAAGCAATAATTACTTTAATGAATATTATTATTGTTTTAACTCCTTTAATAGGAACTATTTTTGGAGTGATGTACTATTATAATTCCAAAGAATTTACGGAACTATTACTAGCTCAGCCTATTAAAAGAAGCACCATTTTTATGGGTCAGTATTTAGGAATATCCATTTCATTAACATTAAGCTTAGCCTTGGGTTTAGGGATTCCTTTTTTGTTATATGGGCTCTTTAGATCGACTGCAATTTTTGATTTTGGTTTACTTTTAGTGGTTGGTTCATTTCTTAACTTCATCTTTGTAGCATTGGCATTTAATATTGCCTTGTCTAATGAGAATAAAATTAAAGGCTTTGGGTACGCCATTTTGATGTGGTTATTTTTAGCTGTTATTTATGATGGTATTTTTTTAATTTCACTTTTAGTTTTTAATGAGTATCCTTTAGATAAGTTTTCCTTAATAGCTACAATGTTTAATCCAATCGATCTGTCTCGTATTTTAATTTTATTGAAATTAGATATTTCTGCCTTGCTGGGATATACAGGCGCAATATTTAAAAAATTTTTTGGAACTAATTTGGGAATGATCATTTCATTCGTTGTACTTTTTTTATGGGTATTATTTCCAGTCTGGAGAATGAATATAAAGCTAAGAAGGAAAGATTTTTAGGTTTTTAATTTGCGTAAGACCAAATTCAAAAGTGCCAAATAAAAAAAGTAAAGTGTTATATTTTTTATATCTTTATACTAAAATCAATCAACAAGATAATTCAACTTCTACCAAAGTTAATACTGAGTAGTTTTTTTTAAAATATAGTACGAATGGGTAAATCAGAGAAAAAGCAAAATATCGAACCTAAAAAAAGGGACAAAAGAAGGATTAATAACAAACTTTATAATAAAGAATTAGCAAATCTTCAGATTGAGTTAGTAAAGCTTCAAGAATGGATTAAGCAAGAAGGGTTAAAAGTTGTTGTTTTATTCGAAGGTAGAGATGCCGCAGGAAAAGGTGGAGTTATTAAAAGAATTTCACAAAGTTTAAACCCTAGAGCTTGTAAAGTAGTTGCTTTAGGTACACCTACAGATAGAGAAAAAAGTCAATGGTATTTTCAAAGATATGTGCCTCATTTGCCGGCTGCAGGTGAGATGGTTTTATTTGATAGAAGTTGGTATAATAGAGCAGGAGTTGAACGTGTAATGAATTTTTGTACTACAGATGAATATCATGAATTTATGCGTACTTGCCCTGATTTTGAACGTATGTTGATTCGTTCAGGGATTATACTTGTAAAATATTGGTTTTCAGTATCAGATGAAGAACAGGAACGACGCTTTCAATCTAGAATTGATGATCCTACAAAACGTTGGAAATTAAGTCCAATGGACTTAGAATCTCGTGATAAATGGTTGGAGTATAGTAAAGCAAAAGATGAAATGTTTAAGTATACTGATACCAAGCAAGCACCTTGGTATGTAGTGCCAGCTGATAATAAAAAAATAGCAAGGCTCAACTGTATTAGTCATCTTTTAAGTTTGGTACCTTATAAAGATTTACATCACGAAAAAAGTGTACTGGCACCAAGAAAGGCTGAAAAAGGTTATATCAGACCACCATTTTCAGATCAAACCTTTGTGCCAGATATGTTTTAAAAGTACTTTTATTGTTAGTTTTGTAGTATTTCAGAACTTGCACTTCCAAACCCTATAACTTGGTCATAGCGTTCACCGTATTTTCGGTAATATACAAGAACTGAATAATTATTTTCAGTTTGATAATAAGAACCTTCAATAGCATGTGTGTTTAATTGCATATTATCATTTACTGCGACATAGGTGTAATTATAAAAACCTTGTTTTAACAAAAGAGTTGCTTGATAAAGATTGGTTTGTTTGTTATAAGTTAATTTATTCTCTTCGGTTATTTTCCAATCATTAAAGGCTCCATAGATATAAATATTATCATTATTTGTATTTTCTTTGTATTCAAGTGCAAAATGAACAAAAGAATAATCTCCTTCAAGGGAAACATCATCAGTATCAATAGTTCTTAAAACAAAATTTCCATTTACATCGGGGTAAAATGAATATGGTTTTTTGCCCCTTGCCTCGGTATAATATAAATAGGTATTAAAAATATTATTTAACCTTGTCTTTGCAATATTGTTTGTAGCATTTCTAATTTCTTTTGTGTCAAAATACAAATATTCATTACCCGCCCAAAATGAAATTTCATCAACATAATTATACATTAATTGAGTCCCTCTAACGTATTTTGGTTTTAAATTTTTAATAACTGAATTCCAATCACTGTTTTGATAAATATCAACCTTTATCTCTTCATTAGGATTATTTAATAATAGATTTTGATGATTTATTACAAATTGAACACTTTGTTTTTCTCTAATTGATTTTGGATCACTACTTCGGTGAGCAGTAACACCAACAGTTACTTTTTCTTGATAAATTATAAATCTACGAGTAAAAATTACTTGATCATCTTCATCTAAAATGGAAATTATATAATTCCCGCTTTTTTTAATTTTATTATTTTGATTTGGTATTTTCAAATTATAATGTGTATAAAATTGTAAAGTGTTAAATGAATTTTCATAATCTCTAATTCTATCCGTTTCAAAACTAGTCATATATTCAGTTGAAGATAAATTTGACCTTTGCCAATTATAATCACAATGTTCTATTTTATAAGAATAAAACCTTTCCTCTCCATTGATATCATCAAAAGACAATTCTAATAATTCTCCTAATTTTATAATAGGAGCATAGCTGTTTGGTTTGATTGGTTTTAAAACAATTGATTTTATATTTTTAGGTGGAGTAATTGAAATATCATGTTGGGAAAAAAGAGGGTAAAATGATAGTAAAAAAATTAAAGAAATAGTTTTTATTTTAGTTGATTTATTCATGTTATTTATCAGATTATAAATGTTTTAGTATTAATATTTTAATACTATACTTATTATTTAGAAAGATCTATTTTTTCTATAAATAAATGTTAATTAAATGCTAAACTATAAAATATTAATTATTAAATTTGCACTCAGTTAAGAAACATTAGATTTTACCATTATTTTAATGATTTAGAATCTAAAGAAAAACTAAAAACTAATTTAAGCAAAGTATGTCAACAGACATTAAAATTAAAAAAGGCTTAAACATTAAGCTAAAAGGAAGAGCACAAAATAAATTATCTTCAATAAATCGCTCAAAAATATTTGCTATTGATCCGTCAAATTTTCATGGAATAATTCCAAAAGTGATACTTAAAGTTGGTGATAAAGTACAAGTTGGCGATGCTATTTTTTACGCTAAACAAAATGAACAAATTAAATTTACATCACCTGTAAGTGGAGTGATAAAAGAGATTGTTCGTGGAGCAAAACGTAAAATTTTAAAAGTATTAATTACGGCAGATGAGAGTGATTCATTTAAAGACTTTGGTGTAAAAACACTTGATAATTTAACAGGGCCTCAAGTTAAAGAGATACTATTAGAAAGTGGTTGTTGGACATTTATAAAACAACGCCCTTATGATATCATTGCAAATCATGAAGATACTCCTAAGTCAATTTTTGTTTCGGCTTATGCAACTGCACCTTTAGCTGCTTCGTTTGATGTCACTTTATCGGGTAAAGAAAAAGAATTTCAAGTAGGAATTGATGCTTTATCCAAATTAACTGAGGGAAAAGTTCATCTCTCGGTTGATGGAAATTTGAATTCCTTTTTAAATGATATTAAAAACGTAACTATTCATGGAATTAATGGAAATCATCCTGCAGGAAATGTTGGCGTTCAAATTTCAAAAATTGATCCTATAAATAGTGGAGATAGAGTTTGGGTTGTAAATCCTCAAGACGTAGCTGCAATTGGAAACTTATTTTTAACTGGTAAATTAGATCCAACTAGAGTTATTGCTTTAGCGGGATCTCAAGTTGTAGAACCTCAATATTATACAGTTAGTCAAGGATCTAAAATAAGTGATATTGTTAAAGGAAAATTAAAAGATAATAATAACAGAATTATTAGCGGAAACCCTTTAACTGGAACATCAGTAAATATTAACGACTCCATAGGATTTTACGATGATGTTATTTCAGTATTGCCAGAAGGAGATCACTATAGTTTTTTTGGATGGATGCCATTTTTTGGTAATAATAAATTTAGTATGTCTCGTACATTCTTTTCATTTTTAACTCCGAATAAAGAGTATAATTTAGATACAAATTTAAATGGTGAGGATAGAGCTTTTGTAATTACAGGCGAAATGGAAAAGGTGATGCCAATTGATATATATCCTATGCAATTATTAAAAGCAACAATGATTGATGATATTGAAAAAATGGAGAATTTAGGAATTTATGAAGTTGCTCCAGAAGATTTTGCCTTAGTTGATTTTGTTAGTACTTCAAAAATTGAAGCTCAAGATATTATCCGTCAAGGATTAGATTTAATGATTAAAGAAGTAGGTTAATGGATTTTATAAGAAAACAATTAGACAAAATTAAGCCGCATTTTGACGAAGGCGGAAAGTATGAAAAATATGGTCCGGCTTATTATGGAATTGAAACTTTTTTGTTTGTACCAAATCATACAACTAAAAAAGGGGCACACATTAGAGATGGAATTGATTTAAAAAGAGTGATGATGGTTGTGGTAATAGCTTTATTACCGGCACTTTTTTTTGGAATGTGGAATGTAGGTTACCAAAACATGGGTGATGCCTCTGGTTACAATTTTTGGGATTATTTTAGTTTTGGAGCAATAAGAATGTTGCCAATGATTATTATTTCCTATGGAGTTGGTTTGGGAATTGAATTTGCTTATGCAATTTTTAGAGGACATGCTGTAAATGAAGGTTATTTGGTTACAGGTTTGTTAATTCCTATGATTATGCCAATTGATTTTCCTTTATGGATGTTAGCATTATCAGTAGTTTTTGCTGTAATTATTGGTAAAGAAGCATTTGGAGGCACAGGAATGAATATATTAAATCCGGCTTTAATTGCAAGAGCATTTGCTTTGTTTTCTTACGCACCATTTATGTCTGGTAATACAGTTTGGGTTGCCGATTC
>JAUWUU010000047.1 GCA_030617765.1 Flavobacteriia bacterium
ACAGGAATTATTCTCATTAAAAGAACTAATCGAGACTTTTGATATAAATAAAGTAGGTAAATCGGGCGCTAAATTTGATGTAGATAAAACCAAATGGTTCCAACATCAGTATTTGATCAATAAAGATGATAAGGAGCTAGCTAAATTATTTTTAGAAAAAGATTCCCGAGTTTCCCATTTTCATGGGAACGGGAATGACAAGGGAAATAACCTTGGCTATATTATCAAAGTAGTTTCCTTAATCAAAGAACGTGCAACCTTTGTTTCTGATTTTTGGGATCTGAGCTCTTTCTTTTTTCAGACACCAAGTGAATATGATGCTAAAGTTTCTAAAAAAGCTTGGAAATCAGATACTTCTGAATTGATGAAGGAATTAATAGTTGTTTTAAAGACAGTTGAAGATTTTTCTTCTAAAAATGTAGAAAACATTGTTAAAGAATGGATTACTTTAAAGGAAATTGGTTTTGGAAAAATAATGCAACCCTTTAGATTAAGTTTAGTTGGGGCGATGAAAGGTCCGCATTTATATGATATTTCTGAAATGCTAGGTAAAGAAGAAACAATAAATAGATTAGAACAAGCTATAGAAAATTTTAGCTGAAAAAATATTCAGGGTTTGACAATATCTATAAAGATAAAATCAAACTCTGAATTATAAATATTAAATATATTAATCATCAATTTACATTGATAACTTCATCAACTTCTTCCGCTTCTTTAACAAAGTGTTTGGTATCACCCAACCAAGGAAATGTTCCAAATCTTTCAATATAAGTTAGTTTTACCGATTTGCCTTGTAGGTTTTTTAATTGTTCAATTACTTCTTTTTTATTATCCTCAACAGAAAAATGAAATTGTAACTCATCTGATACGCCTTGACTCAAAGTGCCTTCCCAGGTTTTAAAAACTATCCCTCTTTGAGATATTTTAACCAGTTTACCAGATCGATATCCTTCACTATAAGTAACGAAATAAATAAACGACAAATAGGTAATAAAACCAATAATAATAACAATAATACTTATGGTTAAAAATTTTTTCATCTTAATTAATTTTTTGAAAGGCTAAATATAATAAAAATCTATTCCATAAAATAATTGATGAAATTTATTTGTATATTTATTCAGATTATTAATCTTAAAACAAAAATATATATGACTTTTTCTATCCCTATTATTATTCTAATTATATTATTAATTTTTGCCGGTTTATTTATTGTAAAACAACAAACTGCAGTAATTATTGAGCGTTTTGGTAAATTTAACAGTATTCGTCATGCGGGTTTACAATTTAAAATTCCACTGGTTGATAGAATTGCAGTCCGTTTGAGTTTAAAAATTCAACAATTAGATGTTACTGTTGAAACCAAAACACAAGATGATGTTTTTGTTCATTTAAAAATATCTGTTCAATATCAAATCAAGAGTGATAAAGTTTATGACGCTTTTTATAAATTACAAAACCCTCATGAACAATTAACCGCTTATATTTTTGATTTGGTTAGAGCTGAGGTTCCTAAAATGATCTTGGATGATGTTTTTGAGAAAAAAGACGATATCGCCCAAGCTATTCAAAGAGATCTAAAAGAAGCAATGCTTAATTATGGTTATGATATCGTAAAAGCTTTGGTTACTGATATTGATCCGGATATAACTGTAAAAGAAGCTATGAATAGAATTAATGCTGCCGAACGTGAAAAAGTTGCGGCGCAACACGAAGGTGATGCACAACGTATATTAATAGTTGAAAGGGCAAAAGCTGAAGCTGAAAGCAAACGCTTACAAGGAAAAGGTATTGCAGATCAACGACGCGAAATTGCTCGAGGATTAGAAGAAAGTGTTGATACTTTAAATAATGCAGGTATAAATCCTCAAGAAGCATCTGCGTTAATTGTAATTACCCAACATTATGACACTTTACAATCTATTGGTGCTGATACAAATAGTAATTTAATATTATTACCAAATAACCCTAATGCTGCCAGTGATATGTTAAACGATATGACAGCCTCATTATTGGCTGCAAATAAAGTTATGGAAGCATCAACTAAAGGCAGAAAAATGAATCCTAAAAAATAGTTAGAGATATTACACAAAAAACCTCAATTATTATTTATAATTGAGGTTTTATATTTAATAAAAAGTATAAAATTACTTTTTTTCTTCTTCCTTTTTTTCTTCTCCTTCTTCCTCTTCGGTGGTAGCATTTTTAAATTCTTTAATTCCGGTACCTAGGCCCTTCATTAATTCGGGTAATTTTTTACCTCCAAAAAGTAAAAGTATTGCCAGGCCAATAATTATCCATTGCCATGGTCCTACAAAACCTAAAAATATTGTTTGAGTCATCATTATTCTCTAATTTTTAAACAAAGATAATATATAAATTTCAAATCTTAAATTTTTAATCTTTTAATCTTTGATATATCCACCAAAAGATTCTTTTTTCTTCACTTCTTCTGGTTCTCCGACTATTTTAATAGTACCTCCAAGTTTTGCATTTGCATCTACTAATTTTGATGCATTTACCGTAACACTTGCACCTGTAGAGGAGCTTGCCGTGGTATAGTCAGTTTTAAGGTCATCACCATTATAAATACCACCGGTATTTCCTATAACATTTTGATTTTCTGATGTTCCTTCTAAAGAAACTATACCTCCTGTATAAACTTTAACATCTAAATAAGTTGTTTTTAAAGTCAAATTTATTTTAGCTGCTTCCTCTGCGATAATGACAATTTTATCTTGTTTGATTTTTTTATCAGAATTTATTACTGATCCTTCATTTCCTTCAATAACATCTATATCATCACTATAATAAAGAAAAACTTTAACTTCATCTGCTGAAAAAGTCTCTAAAACTGTTAGTGAAATTTTTAAGACTCCATTAGTATTTTTAACTACAACTTCTTTTGATTTTTCTCCTTCAATAACAATTTTAGGAGATCTTGCTTTAATCAATTCAACTGTTATACCTCTATAAACTTTTACTTCTTTAAAATCACCCAGGTTTTTAGTAATTATCCCTTGTGCAAAAGTAAAACTTGAAACAAAAAAGAAAAGGATTAATATTTTTTTCATATTTATTTATTAAAATTATTATTCTATTAAATTAAAATCTAAATGTTTGCGTTCTAGATCAGTGTTTTTTACAGTAATGGTAACTTCATCTCCTAATTGATATTTATTTTTCGTTTCCTGACCAATTATAGCATATTGTTTTTCGTCAAAGATATAATAATCGTCTTTAATGTCTTTAATCCTTACCATACCTTCACATTTATTTTCAATTATTTCTATATAAATACCCCATTCTGTAACTCCTGAAATAACTCCTTTAAATTCTTGATCTTTATGATCTTGCATATATTTTACCTGCATATATTTAATAGAATCTCTTTCTGCTTTAGAAGCCATATATTCTCTTTCTGAAGAATGTTTACATTTTTCTTCATAAACTTCTTCATTTACTGATTTTGCATTATCTAAATAATATTGTAATAAACGGTGAACCATTACATCAGGATATCTTCTAATTGGTGAAGTAAAATGTGTATAATAATCAAAGGCTAATCCGTAATGCCCAATATTTTGTGTTGTATAAATTGCTTTACTCATTGAGCGAATGGTTAATGTTTCAACCATATTTGATTCAGCTTTACCATGAACGTCTTTTAATAATTTATTTAATGAATCAGAAGTATGCTTTTTTGTATCGGTTGCAATTTTATAACCAAACTTACTGATGATACTTTGTAAAGAAGTAAGTTTATCAATATTTGGTTCATCGTGAACTCTGTAAACAAAGGTTTTCTTTTTTGGTGAATTATCATTTTTTCCAATAAATTCAGCAACTTTTCTATTGGCTAATAACATAAATTCTTCAATTAATTTATGTGCATCTTTTGATTCTTTCACATAAACACTTACGGGTTCATTATTTTCATCTAATTCAAATTTAACCTCTGTTTTATCAAAAGAAATTGCCCCGTTCTTCATACGTTGCTTTCTTAATATTTTAGCCAATTCATCTAATTTTAAGATTGCTGAAATAATATTTTTTCCTTCAAATTCTGATGTATCATCTATAATTTCCTGGGCTTCATCATAAGTAAATCTTTTATCAGAAAGTATAACCGTCCTTCCAAACCATTGTTTAACGACCTGAGCTTTTTGATTAATTTCAAAAATTGCTGAAAAAGTTAATTTTTCTTCATTTGGTCTCAAAGAACAAACATTATTAGATAATATTTCAGGTAACATTGGCACTACTCTATCTACCAAATAAACTGAAGTTGCACGGTTATAAGCTTCATTATCTAAAATATTATTTTCATGTACATAATGAGAAACATCAGCTATATGAATTCCAATTTCAAAAATTCCATTTTCTAGTGATTTGAATGATAATGCATCATCAAAATCTTTAGCATCTTTCGGGTCAATTGTAAAAGTTAATTCATTTCTAAGATCTCGCCGTTTAGCAATTTCTTTATCAGTAATTTCTATAGGAATTTTTGAAGCATAGCTTTCAACTTCATCAGTAAATTTATAAGGTAAACCATATTCTAATAAAATTGAATGTATTTCTGTATCATGATCTCCTGGTCTTCCTAATGTTTCAATTATTTCTCCAAAAGGATTTTTAGAATTATCCGGCCAATCAGAAAGCTTTGCTAATACTTTATCACCGTCATTAGCTCCGGTTAAATTATTTTTTGAAATAAAGATATCTGCATACATTTTAGGATCATCAGGTAATACAAAACCAAAATTTTTATTGAGCTGTAAAACGCCTACAAATTCAGTCTTGGCTCTTTTAATTATTTCAATAATATCACCTTCTTGTTTCTTATTTTTTTTACGTTTATACACATAAACTTTTACCTGGTCATTATGTAATGCCTTATTTAAATTTCTTGATGGAATATAGATGTCATGTTCAAGTTCATCACAAACAACATAAGCATTTCCATTTGATGTCATATCTACTGTTCCGTAATAATTATGGTTTTGTGGTACAATTAAAAATTTGCCTTTTGCAATTTCTTTAATTTGCTCTTTTGATTTTAAAACTGCTAATTGTTGGATAATAATATTTCTACCACCTGCATCATTTATATTTAATTTTGATGCTATTTGTTTATAATTTAAGGCTTTACTTGTATTATTATTTAATAATTGTAAAATATCCCTTGGGATATGATTGGGTATTTTAGCTTTTTTATTATTTGGAAATTTTCTTTTTTTCGACATATTATTTATTAATTAATAATCTTTAAAAGTACACATAAAATTGTAAACCTTTGTTAATTAAATGTTATGTTGAAAATTAATATTACAAATAATTTAGGGTTTCAAAATATGTGATAAAATTATCATTAATTAGTGTTGATGGTAAGGTATTAGTAAAAGAAAATAATTAATTTAAAATTAATTATAATTTGTAGGTATAAATAATAATTTTAACATTTCTGTAACATTTTAAAATACTTATCGTCTTTTTATATATAGAAGAATGATTAATTAATTTAATGTTCAGTGAAAATTTTTTATAAAATAGTTATTATTGTAGCAATCTTATTTTTATTAAGTATTGTAATAGCAAAAATTAGTATTGATCATACTTTTGAAAAAGTTGAGAAAAACCAAATATCTTCCGTAGAAATATCCAACAAAATACTTAAAAATACAAAACAGGTTTAAGCAGCTTTTTTCTTTGTTTAAATTCAAGTTATCAACATATATTATAGATTAATCTATTTTTTTTAAAATTTAAAATATATATATGATGGTGTATATAGTGTGTTAATATGTAGAATAAATATATATACTTAAATTTTGATATATTATTTTTAAAAAAGAATGAACAAAATATAAATATTTAAAATATTAAGCATCAATATAATTTTAAAGGTTATTCACATGTGTTAATACTTATTTAAACAACTTTATTTGATAATATTTTAAAAAAAATACTTCATAACATTGTTAATTTATGTTAATAAAATTATTCAAAATAATAACAAAAAATGTTGCACTTTAAAAATCACTTTTTGTTGAGTAATATTTTTAAATAAAAAAAATATATTTATAATATTTAAGTTAAAATATATTAACAATTTAATCATATTATAAAGTATTAATAATCAAAGAATTTTAAAATTCAATTAACAAAACATAATTTTTATGTTTATAACTATACAATAATGTAAATTTGTAAAAAATTATAACATAATTTACAATGATTATAGCAATTGGTAATGATCACGCTGGGACACAATATAAATTTTCTATTATTAAATATTTAGAAGCTAAAGGTATAAAAATAATAAATTTTGGTACTGATAATAATGATAGTATGGATTATCCCGATGCAATTCACCCTGTAGCTAAAGCTGTAGAAATTGGTAATGCAGATCTGGGTATTATTTTATGTGGAAGTGGAAATGGAGCTGCAATGACCGCAAATCACCATCATGGTATTAGAGCTGCATTGTGCTGGAATAATGAATTGGTAGAATTAGCAAGAGCACATAATAATGCAAATATTTTGAGTTTACCCGCAAGATTTATCAGTGAGGAAGAAGTATTACAATTTGTAGATACTTTTTTAAATACTGAATTTGAAGGTGGACGACATGAACGTAGAATAAATAAGATTCCTGTTATTCAATGTTAATTTTTTATGGCACATTCACACCATCATCATTCTTCTACAGTTTTATCGGGTAAAAATTTAGTTATTTCAATATTATTAAATATTTTAATAACTATCGCCCAAGTAATTGGTGGTTTTATTTCAGGAAGTTTAGCTTTAATTTCTGACGCAGTACATAATTTATCAGATGTTATATCATTAATTATAAGTTATATTGCTAATCGTTTAACAACCAAGAAAAAACAAACTTTACACCACACTTTTGGTTTTAAACGAGCTGAGATTATTGCCGCTTTCATCAATTCTGCAACATTAATTGTTATCGCCTTTTTTTTAGGATTTGAAGCTTTTAAACGCTTTAAACACCCACAGGAAATTGAAAGTAATTTGGTAATATATCTTGCTTTATTAGGAATACTAGCAAATGGTTTTAGTGTTTTATTATTAAGAAAAGATGCTGACCACAATTTAAATATGAAATCAGCATATTTACATTTATTAACAGATATGCTTACTTCTGTTGCTGTTTTAATTGGCGGTTTAATAATGAAATTTTATCAGGTTTATTGGATAGATGCTTTATTAACGATACTTATATCTATTTACTTATTATATATGAGTTGGGAAATTTTCATTAATTCGTTAAAAATATTAATGCTTTTTGCTCCTAATCATATTAATATTAAAGATATTCAAAGTAAAGTTTTGGCTATTGATGAAATTAAAAATATTCATCATGTTCATATTTGGCAATTAAATGATACGGATATTCATTTTGAAGCACATTTAGAATTTAATAATGATATAAAACTTTCAAGTTTTGATAAAATTTGTAATAATGTTGAAAATATTTTATTTGATGAATTTCATATAAATCACTGTAATTTACAACCTGAATACGAACGTGATGATAGTAAAGATTTTATTATTCAAGATTGATTAAATTTAATTTTTAATTTGGATCTCTTTAGATCCTTATCTAACATATGCAATGGAAATTAAAAAAATATAAGCAGCTTACAGTTGAAGAATTCCACGATATTTTACAATTACGTATCAATGTATTTGTAGTGGAGCAAAACTGTCCCTATCCTGAATTAGATGGAAAAGATAAAATAGCTTTTCATTTTTATGCTGTAGCAGAAGAAAATCCATCTCAAATATTAGCTTATACACGTTTATTTAAACGGGGTGATTATTATAAACAATCAGCAATTGGTAGGGTAGTGGTGCACCCAAAATTTAGAAGAACTGGTTTAGGCCATGAATTAATTAAAAGATCGATACTACAAATTAATAATTTATTTCAAACTTCAGAAATTAAAATTGGTGCTCAAACGTATTTAAAAAAGTTTTATGAAACTCACAAGTTTTACAAAGTAGGAGAGGAGTACCTTGAAGATGGGATTCCTCATATTTATATGATCAAAGACTGAATTTTACTTTACTAAAATCTTCACATTATCAATATCATAAGTTGTAGTTATTCCCGGATCACTTCCTAAATATTTAAAAGCAATATTAACATTACCTGTTAAGCAACTCAAACTAATATTTCCTGAATTTGTAAAATCAGTTGTAAAAGTATTTGTAGGTCCAACCGAAACATTTACATTAAGTTGTTGCCAACTAGCATTTTTAATATCTCCATTAAAATCTGTAGAAATCCATGTGGTTAAAATTGTTCCATTGTCATATGATGCATTTGTTTGAAATGTTAATGTGGCATCTGTTGTATTATCTAAATTTATTGGAGGTGTAATTAACCACGCTTCTAAAGGATTTTCTTGAGTATTGTATGCTGAAATTCGCATTACACTATTTGTATTTACTGTGCGTTTATTATACTTTTCATTTCCTAAATTAACATTACTATTGATCCAACCTAAATCGTCCAGATCTTTAGTTTTTTTAATATTTTCAAAATCTTCATAAAAAATAATATGTTCTCCATCAGTATTTCCATCACAATATAAAAAATCTGGGTCACATCTATTTTCTTCTGTAAAATCAAAAGTTAATAGATCATTTAAAACTAAAACATATTTTTCTGCATAATAATCCATTGTAAAGACTGCATTTAAAAACCCTTTGTTTTCAGGAATTATATACGATTTAAACTTGGCATAGGTACTGGTACTTAAAGTTGTGGTAATTTGATTATCACATTGAATAAGTTTTCTTTCAGCACTGTATTTATCGTAAGGTTCACCGGCAATTGTTTTTCCAATTTCATCATATTGAAATTGAATATTTTGAATTTGTATGTAAGTATTTAAATTGTTTTTTGAAAATTCAGAGAACTGTAATTGCTTTGGGGTTATTTCTTGTGATATTGATGAACGAATTATAAAATTATCAATTAAAGATTCCGGAATTTCACTTACTTCATTTCTATCTAAAAAACCTATTTTATATTTACCGTTTTCATTGATTATACTCATGCCTGCCATTTTAATATATACCTTTCTTCCAATATTGAATTTTGTATAATAAGTTTTCAGATCAATTAATACTTCAATTCCGGAAGTAGGATTTTCAGGCTTATCCTGTACGATTAAAAGTTTATAAAAATTCCCAGACTCATCACTTGATATTACAAAAGCTTCAAAAATTGATGCATCATCAGTATTAAAAGTAAAAATTTTATCTCCCGATTGATCACTAGCCTTTTTAATAGCATTTATTGTTGTGTTTGCTACAATATCAGGTTCTTTAATATCAATTTTTGGAATATCAAAATCATCAGTTTGTACACACGATGAGGAAAGAATTAAAAAAATAAACAACAATAATTTTAAAAATGAGTTCATGATATTTTTGTTTTTAGCGACTTCTTTTAGAAACTTTATGTAATAATTTTTTATATAAATTGATGCCTAAAACCTAAAATATACTGAAGTATAAAATGTAGTTCCATACCCAAACCAGTATTTTGGTCCGAATAGAGGTAATGATCTACTTTTATCTTCTAGTAATGTTTTGTAATTAGCATTTCTTGATTGTTCAAAGCCACCGGTTTTATAAGTGGCATTTAATATATTACCCACATTTGCAAAGAAACCGAAGTAATAATCTTCTACTTTCCAACTTTTTCCACCCACAAAGTTCACTAAATAATATGGTTTGAATTTTTCTTGTTTTAATAATTCTTGAGCAATTTCTTCATTATAGTTGTGAACCGCTAATCCGTCAGCATCTTTGTAAAAATTACTGGTTCGTAAAATTGGAGCAACATTTACATAGGCATTTCTAAAATGGTTTCCTGTTGCACCAAACCACCAATAATTTGGACTACTATATTCAAAACCAAAAGAATAAGCTTGTTGTGGTCCACCGGAAACAAAATAATTCTTTAAGTAGACTTCACCATAATTTAAAGGTTCTGTAAAACCATCAGAAGTTAAATACAAATTAGGATTATTACTAAAAATTGATTGCCCAATGGCAGCAACAGCTTTTAATTTTATAGTTTGAATAATCGGAATTTCAATCCCAATTTCAATTCCAAAATTTTGTTTGTCAATTCCGGTAAGCACTTCTTGAACAAAAGCAGTAGTTTCTGAATTTTCAATTCCAGTTAGACCATCAGCAAAATAAAATGAAATATCTGTTTGGTCTTTTAAATTTATCCAATAAGTAGAAAATTTTGCATTAATTTTTGGGTGTCGTAAATAATACCCCGCATCAACACTAATAATTTTTTCATCGGTCAAACCGATAACAACATCATTGTTTTCTCGTGAGTTTGAAAAAGAGTTTTGTAAAGTTGGCGCTTGGGTTAAATAAGCGAAATTTGCTTTAAATAAATTTCTACCGGATAGTTTGTAGGTTAATCCTGTTTTTAAACCAAAATTATTAAAATTCAAAGCCTCACTTTTACCTAAAGAAGCTTTTCCTTGGTAGGCACCATTTTCAAAAAGCCCGGTTCTTTGATAGCTGGTATTTGAATAATTTAAAGCAGCAAAAGCTTCAACTTTTTTAGATATATATTGGGTTTGTATAAATCCACTAATGACTGAAACATCAAAAATGTAATTGTATTTAAATCGTTCATTTTCTGTTACAATCCTATTTGGATTTTGCAGATCACTTTGTGATTCTTTAATATTATCAGCATAAAGATCAATATCTAAATATCCATTTCCACCTAAAAGATCTAACATATTAGCATAATTTTCAGATTTTAATTTTTGGTAGCTAACAGCAGAATTCACTATGATATTCTCATTGATTTTTAAATTTAGAATAGAATTAATTGTGAGCTGTTTATCATCATTTCTATCTTCATATAAGGCGTAAATTGAATTATTTCCAGCGATATTAATACTTTCATTGGCAGCATAAAGATCATTCCATTTTACCTGACCGTTCTTTAAAAACTCCTGTTCTGCTAGATAAGCATTGGTATAATTAGGATTATCAGGATCTCTTAAAAAATAACTAGGTAATTTTTGGTAATAAGTAGGGTCAGGATTTTTACCTCCTCCGGTAATAGTTTGATTTCCATTACCGTCTGAAATTATTTTAGTCCCGCCATAATCTAATCTGGTATTACCAATATTACCAAACTGATAAGTAATATTGCTTTGAAGAGCAGTTTTTGAGTTTATATTCCAAAAATGTGATAATTGTAGAATTGGCTCATTAATTTTTCTAAGTCTAGAATTCCTGATGTTACTATTTTGTTCTCCCCAATAAGCATTGTATTTATTATCTTTTAAATCATGAACTTCTTGGGTATTTGGAGATGATTTTCCTCGGATATTTGAAGCATAAATTGCTGTAAAATTAAAACTGTGATTATTATTGAATCTTTTTTCAATTGATGTAAAAAAAGAGTTGGCACTATATAAAGTTCCTTCTCTAAACCCTTCATCAGCAAATCTTCGAGAAGCTGAGATTGTATAAGCCCAGCCTTTAGACAAAAGACCTGAGCTGTAACTTGCCATTACTCTTCCTTTATAGCTTCGATTTGATGCAGCATATGATATCTTAAATCCCTTTCTATAACCAGAACTACGGGTTGAAATATTAGTTGAGCCTGCAATACCACTAAAACTATAGCTTGATGAACCAACATTTAATATATATTCCTGATTTCTTAAAACATCATTTAAGCCGCCCCAATTACTCCATTGTGGCCTGTTGTTATACAACTTATTCATATTTACCCCGTTGAGTAAAACAGATGAATATTCGGAACCTAAGTTTCGAGGCTTAAAGAAAGTCGGACTAAATTCATAGGCAACAGTTTTTAAAAACACATCTTTTGAAGCAACCAATAATCCGGCAATAATATTTGATTCTCCCTTTTCATTTTCAATTAGTTCATCTTCGTTTAAGTTTATAATGCTTTGATCAATTATCTCTTCAGTTTTTTCCGTCAAGCGGATAATACCCAGATCAATATTTTTATTATTAACAGGAAATCTTCTTATAGCATAATCTTTATGAGATATTTTAAAGATGATTTCACCTTCAGGTAAATTTTGAATAGTAAAAAATCCTTTTTTATCAGTTAGCGTTTTGATATCAGTATTTACAATCGAAACTTCAACATTTAACAGATATTCATTTGTATAATTATCTACAACAACACCAGTTATAATATTGATGTTTTGAGCGTTTAATTCATAAACTGAAATTAAGATAAACAAGAATAAATAAAAAGTAAATTTCATTTTCTTTACGTTGGGTTGATAAAAATTAATTGTAGAAAATGAAAAAGGTTAACATTTTTTGTTAACCTTTTAAAACAATTGGTATTAAAGGATAAGTTATAGAATTTTTGAATTAATATGAGGCAATTTATATCGTTCTTATTTAGCGTGTTTTTATTTATACAAACCCCTCAATCTCAAACTAAAAACTACAAAATAAGGACGATTGCTTTTTATAATGTTGAGAATTTATTTGACACCATTGACAACCCCGATACTTTTGACGAAGATTTCACAAGAAAAGGTAAAAATCATTATACCTCAAAAATTTATTGGCAAAAAATTAATAATACCAGCAAAGTAATTTCAGAAATTGGTAAAGAAAAAACAAAAACTTCACCAGTAATTATCGGTTTGGCAGAAATTGAAAATGGAGATGTTTTAGAAGACCTTATAAAATCAAAATACCTAAAAAACAAACAATATCAGATCATACATTTTAATTCGCCTGATATGAGAGGTATAGATGTTGCATTTTTATATCAGGAAAAATATTTTACACCTTTAGATCAAGAGGTTTTTGAAGTTAAACTATGGGATGAAAATGGAAATAGAATTTATACACGGGATATTTTATTGGTTAAAGGCTTTTTAGATAATGAACAGATCTATATCATAGTAAATCACTGGCCATCAAGAAGAGGTGGACAAGTAAAAAGTAATCCAAGAAGGGCAAAAGCAGCTTATGTTGCACAACAAATAATAGATAAGATTAAAAAAGAAGAAGCAGGTGTAAAAATTATTGTAATGGGCGATTTTAATGATGATCCAACCGATGTAAATTTAAAAACAGGTTTGAAAAGTATCGGAAAGATCAAACAATTAAATAAAGAAAATTTATATAATCCAATGGAGAATATGTATAAAAAAGGATTCAATACATTAGGTTATAGAGATGGTTTAAATTTATTTGATCAAATATTAATATCCTATCATTGTGTGAGTTTAGATCAAACATATCAAACTTATAAATTTTACAAAGCAGGTATTTATAATCCGCAATATATCATTTCTCAATCAGGACGTTATAAAGGTTATCCATTTCGAAGCTTTCAAAACAATAACTTTGCCGGAGGTTATAGCGATCATTTTCCGGTATATATTTATTTGATTAAAGAAGATAAATAGAGTAAATTTACCCAAGTATAATTTCATTTTTTAAACTCCCAATATTAAAAATATTTACATGAAAAAATTGATTACCATTACTCTGTTGCTTATAACGATAAATTCTTTTGCTCAAGAAGAGATAACAAAAGATAAACCACATGAGTTAAAACTTAATGCTTTAAACACCTTGATTTTTAAATCGATTGATGTTTCTTATGAATATTTAATTAATGAAGAATCTTCTGTGGGGATTTCATTTTTAGTTAATTTAAACGATAATGATACTGACGGACCATATTATAACGAAACCTTTGCGATAACACCTTATTACAGACATTATTTTTCAAGAAAATATGCTGCAGGTTTTTTTATGGAAGGATTTGGAATGTATAATGTTCAAGATAGTTATTATTATGATTATTTATCTTCTTCATCTACCCATTTTGAAGAGCCACACGAAACTACCAATAAAACAAATAATTTTGCTTTAGGGATTTCTTTAGGAGCTAAATTTGTTAGTGAAAAAGGATTTGCTTTTGAATTTTTTGCCGGTATAGGTAGAAATTTATTTACGAGTGATAGTGAAAATAATTTTGAAGTTGTTCCTCGATTAGGGACTTCTTTTGGTTATAGATTCTAAAACTCTGCATATATTTATATGTGTTTTTATTCAAAAACCCACTTCAAGTAGTTTTTAAGAGATTACCCAAAAGTTATAGATACCATATTTAAAATGATTAATTAATTATATTTATTCTTAATACAACATTAAACTCATAAAAATTGAAATTTAAAATAATCAAATCCCTTTCGCTTCTAATTTTAATGAACACAAATCCAACTTTTGCACAAGAATGGAAAAACCTTAATACTTATCAAAAAGAAACAGGTAATTCAACTCTAAATGTAGGGTGTTGGGTAAAAAAGGACAGAAAAGATCAAACAGAAGTGTGGAAACGTGCCAATAAATTCAATCTTAATAAAGAAAATGGAAATTTAAAATATACATCAATAAGTCAAAAAAGAGATTTCTACCTATGGCTTGATCAAGAGTTTAAAAAAAGAGGAGATGAAATTAACTGGATTGGTATTGCTAATATTGCGGCAGATCAGTTGTCAAAATTTGAGAATGATTTTATTCGTGTACTTATAGTGAGAAATAAAGAACTTAATCAATTTGTAAATAAAGGTTCTGAAGTAGTTTTTTCCTTTGCTTTTTCTCAATTAAAAGAAGTATATTTTTCAAATTATATCATAAAAGGAAAAGAAGCAGTAATTTGGGATCAAAATTATGGGTTAAAAGAGCAATGTGAAATACTTGAACCACTTTATAATAATTTGTCAGAAAGAGCACTTAAAAAATTGGAAAGAATAGCTAAAGGAAAAGGTATTTATTCTATAGGAATTTCTAAAGATTTAAGATTTGATGGTAATATAGATGACTGTAAGATGAGGTATGAACATGGTTTAAATAAATTACTACCCTATTATTTAAAACAATAAGCATTATAAAAATTAGTAAATTGATCAAAAATTAAATCTATTAAGTTTGCAATATTTTAAAACTCTTTTTTTAAGATCAATTCTTTTAATTTTCTTTTTTACAATTTCAAATATCCATGCTCAAGAAGATTGGATAAATTATGTAGTTAAAAAAGAGAAAGGAATTATGTCGATTTCAGTTGACATGAATTTAGTTTATAAAAAACCTAATTATAAAAATTTACTGATCGTTGGACCAAACTTTAGAAGAAAATGTCTAAAAAATGGTTTTCCAAATGAAGAAGGTTTAGAATTGCTTACTACTTTTTCTGATTCAACAGCAATACTTGTCGATAAACTCACTAAAAACAAGTTGGTTGGCATTGTAACATATCAATGTATGGGTTTAGATGTATTTTATGTTAAAGATACCTTAGGTCTTAGAAAGAATTTGAATGAATTATTTGATAGAAATTTTAAGAGTATTACAAAATACGTTATTATAGATTTTGATAAAAAATGGGGTTATTATAAAAATAATCTGTATCCTGATTTTTATTCAGATGAGTTTTTTATAGATCATCAGTTTTTAAGTGATATGGTCTTTGAAGGAGATGACCTAACTGAAAAGAGAAATATCAAACATTGGTTCTATTTTAGTAAAGAAAAAAAAAGAGATGAACTTATTGAAATATTAAAAAAATATAATTACTCGATTGATTCTCTTAATTATAAAAAAGAAAATAAATACCCTTATGAATTGCAAGCTTCTCATAAAGATTTT
>JAUWUU010000166.1 GCA_030617765.1 Flavobacteriia bacterium
GCCATAATCGTACATATGTGTTTTAATATTGGCGGTGGTTTATTATAATAAAGCTGTGTAAAATTTTAACAAACCAATTCAAAATGAAAATTTTAAAAAGTTTTTTGTCCTTACTATTGTGAGTTGTAATTTAGGTAACAATAAAACAGAAAACCTCAATAAACTTAAACAAAAAGAAACAGCCAAATAAAATTTACACAGTACAATCGATTAAAATACTTTTAGTTTAAAACAGTGTATGAATGTTATCTACTAATCAAGACGCTAAAGAAAAAATATTTTATCTTTACACTAATCAATTAAAATTTGGGTAAACACAAAATATAAACCAATTTGGAACAATAGTTTAAATTTAAAAACTACACGCATTGAAATATTAATTATAACCTAATAATCAATTTGGAATGAAAAAAATAATCTTATTTACCATGCTTTTATCAATAATAGCATGTAAACAAATAGACGAAAAAGAAACCAAAGTAAAATCTATTAAAGCCTACTCAATTGAACAGTTTTATAAAAATAAAAGCGTAAATGGCGGAGCATTTAATAACGACGAATCAAAAATTTTGATCAGCAGTAACGAAACTGGTATTTATAATGTATTTGAAATTGATATAGCAAGCGGAGAAAAAAAACAGGTCACTTTTTCCGACAAAGAATCATTTTTTGCTATTGATGAAGTATCAGGTACAAATCAAATTTTATACTCAGCTGATAAGGGCGGTGATGAAAATAATCATATTTACTTACTCAAAGAAGATGGTAGTACTAAAGATCTTACTCCCGGAGAAAATGTAAAAGCAGGGTTTTCAGGGTGGACTGAAGATAAAAAAGCCATGTTTTATTATTCCAATAAAAGAGATACAAAATATTTTGACATCTATAAAATGGATTTGGAAAATTGGATGTCAGAAATGATATTTGAAAATAAGGAAGGTCTCAATGTCAATGCTATCTCACATGATGAAAATACTTTAGGAATTTCAAAATCAATCACTACAAGTGAAGATAAATTGTTTTTATTTAATCGAAAAAATAAAAAAACAACCGAAATTTCAGATAAACCCGGTTCTTATAGCAGTTCTGGCTTTAGTAAAAATGATCAATATTTTTATTACACCACAAATGTTGATAAGGAGTTTAGCTATTTAGTTCAATACGATATAGCTTCAGGAGGTAAAAAAGTGATCTTTGAAACCAATTGGGATGTAATGTATAGTTATTTAAGTGAAAATGAAAAATACAGAATTATTGGAATTAATGAGGATGGAAAAAATAACCTGATCATACAAGATAATAAAACAGGTAAAAAAATAGATTTTCCTGATATTCCAGATGGAGATATTAAAGGCGTTGGTATTTCAGAAAGTGAGAAACTTATGAGATTAACTGTAGGTACATCTAAAGCAACCAATAATATTTACATGTACAATTTTGAAACAAAAGAATTAAAACAATTAACAAATACTTTGAATCCTGAATTGGATCTAAACAATCTGGTTTCGGCTGAAGTTATTAGGTTTAAATCTTTTGATGGTGTTGAAATTCCTGGAATTTATTATAAACCTTTAATGGCAGACCCAGATAATAAAGTGCCTGCATTGGTTTGGGTTCATGGTGGCCCGGGCGGTCAAAGTAGGGTTGGATATATTAGTTTAATCCAATTTTTGGTCAATCATGGATATGCAATTTTAGCAGTAAATAACCGGGGTAGTAGCGGTTATGGAAAAACCTTTTATAAAATGGATGACCTGAACCATGGTGATAAAGACCTAAAAGACTGTATCTGGGGCAAAAAATGGTTACAAGAGCAAGATTATATTGATCAAGATAAAATTGGTATTATGGGCGGTAGCTACGGTGGTTATATGACTATGGCAGCAATGACCTTTGCTCCGGATGAATTTAATGTTGGCATTAATATTTTTGGCGTTACCAATTGGTTGAGAACTTTAAAATCTATACCTCCACATTGGGAATCATTTAGAAATGCTTTATATAAAGAATTGGGTGATCCAAATACTAAAGATTCTGTAAGACTTTATAATATTTCACCATTATTTCATGCTGAAAATGTAAAAAATCCAATTATGGTTTTACAAGGTGCTAATGATCCGAGGGTATTACAAGTTGAATCAGATGAGATTGTAGCAGAAATAAGAAAAAATAATATACCTGTTGAATATGTTTTGTTCCCTGATGAAGGACATGGTTTTAGAAAAAAAGAAAATGAGATCAAAGGATACGGACAAGTTTTAACTTTTTTAGATCAATATTTAAAAGGAAGTAGCGAACCGATAAAGCCTTAAAATATTTTTTATTCTTAAATTAACCAAAAATATAAAACATGAGACCCTATATTTTAGCAGAAACCAATTGGAAAGCGCTTAAAGATGATAAATTTGAAATGGCTGTACTTCCATGGGGAGCAACAGAAGCACATAATTATCATTTACCTTATGCAACTGATAATTTTGAATCTAATTTTTTTGCTGCAGAATCAGCAAAAATTGCCTGGGAAAATAAGGCTAAAGTAATAGTCTTACCCAATATTCCATTTGGTGTAAATACCGGGCAAACTGATATATATTTAGATATCAACCTCTACCCGAGTACACAATTTGCTATCTTATCAGATATCATTGAAGTCTTAAACCGACAAGGAATTTACAAGTTTTTAATTTTAAATAGTCATGGTGGTAATGATTTTAAAACCATACTAAGAGAATTGGGTGCAAAATATCCTAAAATGTTTCTTGCTACTACCAATTGGTTTCAATCGCTAGACAGGAAAAAATATTTTGACGATCCAGGTGATCACGCTGATGAAATGGAAACCAGTTTAATGCTGTATTTAAAACCTGAGCTGGTTTTACCTAAAGAAAATTGGGGAAAGGGTAAAGAGAAAAAAAATAAGATAAAATCTTTTTCAGAAGGTTGGGCATGGATGGAAAGAAAGTGGTCTCACATTAGTGAAGACACTGGTGTTGGTAATCCTGGATTAGCAACAGAAGAAAAAGGGGAAAGATTTTTTAAAGCCGTAAGCAAAAAATTAGCCAATTTAATGATTGATATTTGCAAGGCTGATACTGATAATTTATATAAATAATGATTTATGTTTATAATAGATAAGCCTTACGCTTCTGATTTTTTGATCAACTCCATTAAGGAAAATAATTTTCAAGTCATTGCCACTTCAGAAGCAAAAAATCTAATTTCAGATAAATCTTTAAACTGGATATCAGAGAAAGATGCTGTAAATTATTTAAAAACACACAAGAATACCCCCATTTATTCTAACTCTGAAAATGCAATTTACTGGATCAATAACAAT
>JAUWUU010000102.1 GCA_030617765.1 Flavobacteriia bacterium
TTTTAGAAATGTATTCCTACACCAATACCTCCAAATGAAGAAGTACCACCACCAAATTCACCAATAATACCCCAGGTATCATTAAATTTATATTCAACACCTGCATGTGCATTAAGATTAAAATCATCATTATGCTCATCACCACCTAAAATAAAACCGGCATCAACACCAGCCCAAATATCCCAAGGTTCAGGTAACTTAAATAAACTGTCAAAATAATAATCAGCTCTACCGCCTAAAGATACATAGTCAAAATCAAATGGTAAGGTAACTGCTGGAGATACTGTAATATTTTTTGCTACAGGAATTTCATAATGTGCATTGATAGCAGAATTACTGCCAAACCGCACAAAAACATTTAAAGCACTGTAATCTTCCTGAGCATAAGTTGTGTTAGAAAACCCTATCAAAAGACCACCGAATAATAAAAAAGTAATAATTTTTTTCATGATTAATTAATTATAAGTTAGCCGCAAATATAATTAATATATATAGGGAAACAAACGGTATGTAGATTTTTTGTATTCCTGATATACTAACCCAAATCTTTGCTTTAAAAAAGCTTCTTCCATTTGTATTTTAATCAGTAAAACTATACAAAGTATAATATAAAAAAACAGGGTTATGGGTTTGTAGTTAAAAAGAACCATAGCACCAAAAAATGTAATCAATCCAAAATACATTGGGTTTCTTATAATTTTATAGGGTCCTTTTTTAATAAATAAGGCATTTGGTTTTACTTCGGGTTGAATATTAAAATTTCCTAATTTCATTACGATTAAACCCCATAATGCAATTAAAAATCCAAATAACTGAATTATTAAAAGAAAATCTCTTGCTATAAATTGTTCAAAAAGAACAAAATAGAACAAGCTGCTAAATTGAATTATGATAAGCAATAAAGATTTTTTTGACATAAAGCAAAAGTAGTTTTTTTATTTAAAATTCAAAATCAAATAATTTTTATATTTTTATTTTCGATCTGAAATCATAAATCATGTTTTAAAAAGAAGTTCTCTAATTCAATATAAAAGGTATTAAACCTTAGGGCAAGCCCTGAACCCACAAATAGGAATCGACTCAAGGGGCGAGATATTAAACCAGATCCCGCTAGATACTGAAACAAGTTCAGCACAGGCAGCGGGATTAGTTCGACTAAAAAAAAATTGAAACTAATTTTTTAGAGTCTCACGAATAAAAGTTGTAAATTTGCACGCAATTAATCCTTAATTGCACTATATGTCTATCCAAAAAATTTTATTAGAAGGACTTACTTACGATGATGTTTTATTGATTCCAGGTTATTCTGAAATTTTGCCTCGAGAAGTTAACATTCAAACTAAATTCACTAAAAATATTACGATCAATGCACCCATTATTTCGGCTGCTATGGATACTGTAACTGAATCGGAAATGGCAATAGCTATGGCTCGGGAAGGTGGGATAGGTGTTATTCATAAAAATATGACCATTGAACAACAAGCCGCCGAAGTTAAGAAGGTTAAGCGTTCAGAGTCTGGTTTGATCATTGATCCTATAACTTTAACTAAAGACAAGGATGTTGCTCATGCCAAATCATTGATGAAAAAATTTAAAATTGGAGGAATACCGGTTATAAATGAAAATGAAGAATTGATTGGGATTGTTACCAACAGGGACTTACGTTTTGAAAAAAATGATGCAAAAAAAGTATCTGAAGTAATGACCACAGGAAATTTAATAACTGCTAAAAAAGGAACATCTTTAAAACAGGCTGAAGCAATTCTTCAAGAACATAAAATTGAAAAATTACCTGTTGTTAATGCAGAAAAGAAACTCATAGGTTTAATTACATTTAGAGATATTATAAAAGTCCGTGAAAATCCAAATGCAAATAAAGATTCGTATGGTAGATTAAGAGTAGCTGCTGCAATAGGTGTAACTGCCGATTCATTAGTTAGAGCTAGTGCTGTTATTAATGAAGGTGTAGATGCATTGGTAATAGATACTGCTCATGGTCATTCAAAAGGAGTTGCCAAAATTCTTAAGAGTATAAAAAAAGAATTTCCAGATACTGATATTATTGTTGGAAATATAGCCACTGGTGAAGCAGCAAAATTTTTAGTTGAAGCTGGAGCAGATGCAGTAAAGGTTGGTATTGGTCCGGGTTCAATTTGCACAACACGTATAGTAGCTGGTGTTGGTTTTCCACAACTTTCTGCTATAATGGAAGTTGCAGAAGCTCTTAAAGGAAGTGGAGTGCCTATTATTGCTGATGGTGGAATTAGATATACAGGTGATATACCAAAAGCCATAACTGCAGGAGCTGATACTGTAATGTTAGGTTCATTATTGGCTGGGACTAAAGAATCTCCTGGCGAAACGATTATTTTTGAAGGAAGAAAATTTAAGTCGTATAGAGGTATGGGTTCTGTAGAAGCCATGACCAAAGGTTCAAAAGATAGATATTTTCAGGATGTTGAAGATGATATTAATAAATTGGTTCCTGAAGGAATTGTAGGGCGTGTACCCTATAAAGGAGAAGTCTATGAAACTATGCATCAATTTATTGGAGGGTTAAGAGCAGGAATGGGTTATTGTGGCAGCAAAGATATTATGACACAAAAACAAGCAAAATTTGTTAGAATTACATCTTCGGGTATAAGCGAAAGTCATCCACATAATGTAACTATTACAAAAGAGTCACCTAATTATTCAAGGAGATCATAATTTGAAATATAATTTTACTGTTATTCTAATGATAAATATTTATTTTAATTAAATCGTTGATTATATGATCTTGTATGAATATTTATAGTTTTAAGAGTAATATTTTTATTCTAGCATTAAAGCATTTTTACTTTACCGAATTTTAAACTTTGGGAGTTTTTTTTAATATCTTTTGCTTCTGCGTTTTTTTCTTTTACCCTTGAATTTAGATCTTGATTTTGGCTTTTCGGCGATCTCAACAAATATTTTTCTACCTTTATGTTTGAAATTTTTAAAAGTTTCTAAAGTTTCATCCGTATAGTTTTTATCAATTTCAAAAAATGAAAAATTATTTAACAATTCTATCTTGCCAATTTCAATATTATTTTTCCCTAATTTTTCATTGATAAGACCAATCAAATGAGCAGCATTAACTTTATCAATTTTACCCAGGTTAATATAAAAACGAGTAAAAGAATCATCACTTAACCTGCTTCTTTGTCTAGAATCATCAACATTTAGATCATTAGCATTCTCATAATAAGACAGGAATTGATTGAATTCCAGTGAAACAAATCTTTTAATCAGTTCTTCACGATCAAAATCTTCTAATTTTTTATAAACATCGGGTAAGAAATCATTGATCTCTTTTTCATTAATTTCAATATCATGTACTTTGTCGATTAATGAATAAAGTTGTTTTTCACAAATTGCTTTACCGCTAGGTATCTTTTTTTGTTCAAACTTTTTATTGATATTTCTTTCAATAGATTGAAGTGTTCTTTTTTCTTTATTGGTTATAATTGCAATTGAAATCCCCTTTTTTCCAGCCCTTCCGGTTCTTCCACTTCTATGGGTATATGATTCAATTTGATCGGGTAATTTATAGTTAATGATATGAGTTAGATCAGTAACATCTAATCCCCTTGCAGCTACATCTGTTGCTACTAATATTTGCAGATGTTTTGATCTGAATTTTTGCATAACAATATCGCGTTGCGCTTGCGAAAGATCACCGTGTAAAGCATCAGCATTGTAGCCATCAGTTATTAAGTTAGTTGCCACATCTTTTGTTTCTCTTCTTGTTCTACAAAAAACGATACCATATATATCCGGATTAATATCAGCAATTCTTTTTAAGGAAGCGTATCTATTTCTGTCAGAGACCATATAATATTCATGACTAACATTTTCAGCACCAATATTTTTTTTACCTGCAGAGATCTCAACAGGTTGATTCATATAGTGTTTTGCAATAGCTTCTACTTCTCTTGGAAAAGTAGCCGAAAAAAGTAATGTCTGTTTTGAATCAGGCGTAGCTTCTAAAATTTTATCAATTTCTTCTTTAAAACCCATATTGAGCATTTCATCAGCCTCATCCAGTACCAACCATTTAATATTTTGTAGATTAAGACGTTTTCTTTTAATTAAATCAACGGTTCTACCTGGTGTACCAACAACTATTTGTACGCCTTTTCTCAATCTTTTAATTTGATCTTCAATATTTGAACCACCATAAACAGCCAAAACATTGACGTGATCCATACTTTCAGCGAACTCATTAATATTTTTGGCAATTTGAATTGCAAGCTCACGTGTTGGCGAAAGAATAATCGCTTGCGGATCTTTCGTTTTAAAATCTAATTGATCTAAGATAGGTAAGCTAAAAGCTGCGGTTTTACCTGTACCGGTTTGCGCAAATGCTTTTAGATCTTTTTTAGAATTAAAAATTTGAGGAATAGCTTTTTCCTGAATAGGAGTTGGTTTTTCGTATCCAAGTTTGTTAAGAGCTTTAATAATATCCTGACTTAAACCAAGATCTTTGAATGAAGACATAATTGGAATTTTAAAGTATTTGATTAAGTAATTAATAGATTTACATTTTTTGTAAACCCAAAATTTACAGAATTGCAAAAGTAAGCTAATTTTTGCAGGGAAAGCTATAAATTATTGCTTATTAAGAAGGTGAAGATTTTTTTCTAATATATAGGAGTCATTAAAAAATAGGAAACTTTTCTTTACAATATTTTTGTTGCCAACAACTATTGCTCTTGCCATATCTCCATCAAACCATGAATACATTTTACAATTATCATCGATCCTGAATTGTGAATGCTCTAGTAATTTATTTGAAGCTAAAAATTCTTCCCATTCATCATTTGTTTTATTTCTTTCAATACCAACAAATAAGATTTCAGGATATTTTTCTTTATAGGTAGACAATTTCTTTAAAATTTTTTCAGATCCACTTGGGTGTTTTGGCCAAAAGTAAACGACGGCTTTCTTATCGTTAATGATTTCGTGAATATTAATTTTGTTACTTTTTGAATCAAAGACTATTAATTCAGGAAATTTATCACCATTTTTTAATTGTTTACATTGATTAACAGCTTGTTCAGCTTCAGCTATATAAGTTTTGTCTGTACAATTCTCAAAAAAATATTTTTGACTTTCTTCTTGTTGTTTCTCAGTAAGGTGATCCTTAAAAGAACCCCAAAATCCCATGGCCAAATATTTGTTTCTTAAATCTTTGTCTACTAATATTTCATTAACAGATATCATATAATTTAGTGAGAAATTTTCCTTGGCAGGATTGTTTTTTTGCTTATTATAGGCAAGATTATATAAAAGTGATTCTAAGTAATAAGTATAAGCTCTTAAATTAAAAATGGACTCATCATCATAATCTAAACTTTTTCTATAATTATAAAAATCATCACTTACATCAGGATAATCATGCTTGTTATTAGCATCTTTATGCCTTAATGGGTAAAATTCTTTTTTACTGTAAAGCGGATAATTAATGACTGCTTTAACAAGATTATCAAAAATTTCAGAGGGTTCATCTTTTTCAATATTGATCAATTCATTGTATTGTTGAATTAATTTTTGCTTTTCGACTTCCACTTTTTGTGAAAACTCAGTTTCATCTAAGTTGTAAAGGTGTTTGAATTCTTTTTCAGTAGCTTCCTGCTGTAAGAATAAGTTGATCAAAAAATTATTCTTTTCAGCTCCTTTTCCACTAAAAATAAGAGATTCATCAAAATCCCACGTATTTAAATAAATTAATAAGCTATCCTGAGGTTCAAGGTATAAATATTGGAATTCAATACCGTGTTTGAATGTATATAAACCAGTTTTTATTGTATCAAGGGTAAATGAGAACCTGTTCTCTTGGTTGATCTTTGCAGAATCTATGATCTTTTCATCTTTTGAAAAATAAACATAAGCCTCTTTTGGGTTTTTGACCTTCCCTCCAAAAAAAGTAGTTTTATCTTCTTTTTCAAATTTTTTACAGGAGAATGTTAAAAATAACAATCCTAAAAACAAAAAGGGATAGGTATAAAAAAAGTAATTTTTTCTCAAATTATTTACTTTAAAAATAATAAAACAAAATTAGTAATAACCTTAAAGAACTCTTGTTAATGTGATGTTAAAAATTTAGGATGAAAAGGTTAAATAAAATATGATTTTAAAGCCTTTTTAACATTAGATTGCTTTTTTAGTTAAAAAAATCAATTTAAATGATTATTTATTTGAAATACAATAGTTTTAAGTATTTTTGCCAAAAATTTAAAAAACTATGCTTACAGTATCTAATTTATCTGTACAATTTGGTAAAAGGATTTTATTTGACGAAGTAAATACTTTATTCACTAAGGGAAATTGTTACGGAATTATAGGCGCAAATGGCGCAGGAAAATCTACTTTTCTAAAAATCTTATCGGGTGAAATTGATCCTACTTCAGGTAATGTTTCTCTTGAAAAAGGTAAAAGAATGTCGGTTTTATCACAAGATCACTTTGCCTTTGATAAATATCCAATTTTAGAAACTGTATTAATGGGAAATAAACCATTATTTGAACTAAAAAAGCAATTGGATGAGATTTATGCAAAACCTGATTTTAGCGAAGAAGATGGTGTAAAAGCAGGTGAATTGGGTGCTACTTTTGAAGAAATGGGAGGGTGGACTGCCGAAAGTGAAGCTGCCAATTTATTATCATCTGTGGGTATAAAAGAGGATCTTCATTATACTTTAATGAAAGATCTTGATGGTAAAGCTAAGGTAAGAGTACTTTTGGCCCAGGTATTATTTGGTAATCCTGATGTTTTGATCATGGATGAGCCAACAAATGATCTTGATTTTGAGACGATTGGATGGTTAGAAGGATTTTTGGCAAATTATGATAATTGTGTGATCGTTGTATCGCATGACAGACACTTTTTAGATGCAGTTTGTACGAATATCTCGGATATTGATTTTGGAAAGATGAATCAATATTCAGGTAATTATACTTTTTGGTATGAATCAAGTCAGTTAGCAGCAAAACAACGTGCGCAACAAAACAAAAAAGCAGAGGATAAGAAAAAAGAATTAGAAGAATTTATTCGTCGGTTTTCAGCTAATGTGGCTAAATCTAAACAAGCCACCAGTAGAAAAAAAATGATCTCAAAGCTAAATATTTCTGATATAAAACCTTCAAACAGAAGATATCCTGCTATAATTTTTGAACAAGAACGAGAAGCTGGTAATCAAATTTTACACGTTGAAGACTTGTCAAAATCCATTGATGGAGAGTTTTTATTTAGAGATATTCATATCAATCTAACAAAAGGTGATAAAGTTGTTTTATTGTCAAAGAATTCTCAGGCTGTTACTGCTTTTTATGAAATTATACTGGGTAATGATTCTGCAGATTTAGGTGAATACAAATGGGGAGTTACTACTACACAAACCTACTTGCCGCTTGACAATTCTGATTTCTTTAAAAATGAATACAGTTTGGTTGATTGGTTAAGACAATTTGCACAAACTAAAGAAGAAAAAGAAGAAGTACATTTACGCGGATTTTTAGGTAAGATGATCTTTAGTGGAGAAGAAGCTTTAAAACAATGTAATGTGCTTTCTGGTGGAGAGAAAGTAAGATGTATGTTGTCAAAAATGATGATGTCTAGAGCCAATGTCCTTTTGATCGATCAGCCTACAAATCATTTAGATTTGGAATCTATCCAGGCATTTAATAATGCTTTGACCAAATATAAAGGTACTTTGATCTTTTCAACGCATGATCACGAATTTGCTCAAACTGTTGCAAACAGGATTATTGAGATCACGCCAAATGGAGTTATTGATAGGTATATGACCTTTGATGAGTATTTAGAAAATCCAAAAATTAAAGAGCTTCGCAATAAGATGTATGCATAAATTTTATGGTAATGGTGTTAAAAATAGTTGATAATTCTTAAGCATTATATCATTATTGTATTTGATAAAGCATCTATTGTACTATACAAGTAAAAATTTACTCCATCATCAGTTGTAAAAAATCAAAATAAACCTGCGCACCATTGTAAAGGGCTTCTATTGGAATATGTTCATCGCGATTGTGAATGCCTTCAATATGTTCTATTTTTAAGTAAACGGGAATTGTAGCAAAGGCAAGAACTCCTTTTGCTCTAAATGCCCCAAGATCATTTATATTTGGCATCATAACAGGTGTAACCTGGCTTCCGGGGTAGTTAAGTTGAATGGCTTTACTCAAATTTTCATAAAAAATATTATCAGTTGAAGAAGGAACTGTTTTAGGCATATTTTCAATTATAGATACTTTGATAGAATCGTTCTTTAAAGTTTTTCGGATATATTTTATAAACTCATCTTCATCTTTATCTGGTTGTAATCTACAATCTAAAAAAGCTTCAACATTTGTAGGGATAATATTATAGGCAGTATTATTTGAATTTACATTGGTTAAAGTTACTGTATTACAAAATAAGGCAAAGAGTTCTGGTTGTTTCCGTAATTGAGGAACAAGTATTGGTTTAAAAAAACGTGGATGACTTAATAAAAATTTTTCAATACCTTTTTTATGACCAGCTATTGTTTTTAATATATCTGTATTAAGATCATTAAAAACTGCTTTTGGTTTTTTTGTAACCAGCTTATCTAAAGCTTCAATCATATCTTTGTTGGCATATTGTAATGGTGTTACACTACCATGCCCCATTGTATACATTTCTCTTTTAAGATTCAGCCAAAATGATCGTTTATGTGCGACAGAAATAGCAAAAATAGGATTGTTAAATTTTCCACCAATCAGACTTGTTATTTCAGTTGGACCTTCACCAATAACAACAATCGGATTTAACTCATCAAGATGGTTTTCAATAACATAAGCAACACCACCTTTACCTTGAGTTTCTTCGCAAGAAACCGCTAAAAAAGTAATATTATATTTGCTATTATTAAAATCTCCATTTTTAAAAACATTAAGGATACTCGCCAATTGCATTACAGC
>JAUWUU010000089.1 GCA_030617765.1 Flavobacteriia bacterium
TAGTTGAAGTATTTGAAAAGAAAAAAACAATTGCTCCAGTAACTTTAAACAATAAATGGAAAGTTATATCAATGCAAGGAATTGACAGTTTTGATAAAAACCCAACCATACAGTTTGACGATCAAGAGAAAAAAGTTTCCGGATTTTCAGGTTGCAATAACTTTTTTGGAAACTATGATCCTGAAAGCATTCAACTTGATTTTACTAAAATGGGTCTGACAAGAAAAATGTGTCCTGATATGACTGTTGAAAATTCGTTTATGAATCATCTAAGATATATCTCATATTATAAAATTGAAAATGAATTATTATCTTTTTACAATAAAGGTGATGAATTATTGATATCTTGTGAATTGATGGAATAAGCCGTATATAAATCAATCTTACTGTTTTCTCAACAAGGCTTCTATATAATTATTACTTCCTAAATACTCGGTTCTTAATTTTTTTAAGAATTCTATTGTTTTTTCATAATGTTTATGATTTATATCCAAACAATCTAGCATTTTTCATCTAAAACTGTTAGCACCACATACCAATTCCCTTTTCGGAAATAATAAACGTTTTCAAAAATGGGGGGAAATTCCTTTTCTTCCAAAATGACATCTGCAAAAATTGGTGCTAAATTTATGGTTTCGGTGGTACGCTCAATTTCATGAAAGGAAAAAAAAACTTCCTCACCATCTATTATAAACGGAACATTTCTGTCTACATCTTTATGGTTTCGCTCATATTTTACATTTACATAACTATAAAATTCATTAGCATTTTTGGGATCTTCAAAAACAAAACCATAATCTCTTGGAAGTCTTTTATAAAACTTTTTTGCTCGGACTACTTTATATTCTTCAATCTGCGGTGCAATTTTATATGGAATACAAGACGAGAAAAGAAATATAATACCCAATATAGTTACTCCAAGTTTCATTTATTAGTTTCTTTATTTTACCCAACTATTATGCCAATAGTTTTTTAGCAGGATTTATTGCTAAAAGAAAAACTTAAAAAATGTTTTGCTTTAGTAACTAAAAAATAGTTTTAGAAAAGCTTGCTGGATTCTCAAAACCTTCATCTACCAATAGGTCTTTTTTTTGTGAAGCTAAAACCGCTAATTTATCGCATCGTTCATTTTGAGGATGATTATTATGACCCTTGATCCAATGAAATTTTGCCTGATGTTTTTGATTGACCTTTAAAAATCGTTTCCAAAGATCAGGATTCTTTTTATCTTTAAATCCTTTTTTAACCCAACCAAAAACCCAACCTTTCTCAATAGCATCTACTACATATTTTGAGTCGGAAAAAACCTTTATATTTAATCTTTCTTTTTTCAATTGTTCTAAAGCAATAATAACTGCCAATAATTCCATTCGGTTATTGGTAGTTTTTCTAAATCCTTGTGAAAACTCTTTTTTATAAGAATTGCCAACCCATTCCATGACAATGCCATAACCTCCTTTTCCTGGATTCCCGCTACAAGCACCATCTGTATAAATATGAACTTCCATATTTAGCTTTTTTGAATAATATCTTCAATAACCTTTGGAAAATTTTCCTGCTCTAAAATATGAATCTTGGCTGCAACATCATCAGGAGTATCATCCTTGCTTAATGAAATTTCTTTTTGAAAAATAACTGCCCCTTCATCATATCTTTCATTAACATAATGAATTGTAATTCCGCTCTTTGTTTCATTATTAGCTACAACAGCATTATGTACATGCATACCATACATTCCTTTACCTCCATATTTTGGAAGTAAAGCAGGATGAATATTTATGATCTTATTTGGAAAGGCTTTAACAATAGTATCAGGCACTTTTAATAAAAATCCGGCCAAAATAATTAGATCAGCTTTATCTGATAAAAAAGATAAAAATGTATCTGTTATAAACTCCTTATTTGAAAAAATAATCGAAGGAATATCTAATTTTTTTGCTCTGTTTAATACTCCGGCATTTTTATTATTGGTTAGCACATAAGTAACCTTAATTTTTTCAATAGCCTGAAAATATTTAATAATATTTTCGGCATTCGTTCCTGATCCCGAAGCAAAAATTACAATGCGAGTCATCTGTTTAATTTAATTATGTACAAAAAAAAGGATAAAAAATAAATATTTACCGTTAAATTTATAAATATCACTATTTTTAATTAAATTAGTAAACGTATTTTTTAATTTAAATGTTCATTTAAATCTAAAGTTTGTTATTTTTGCACAAAATATTAATTAATTAAAAATAAAAATTATGTCAGACATTGCATCAAGAGTAAAAGCTATCATCGTTGATAAATTAGGTGTTGACGAAAATGAAGTTACACCTGAAGCTAACTTTACCAATGATTTAGGCGCAGATTCTCTAGATACTGTAGAGTTGATCATGGAATTTGAAAAAGAATTTGATATCCAAATACCAGATGATCAAGCCGAAAATATCAGTACAGTAGGTCAAGCCATTAGCTATATTACAGAAGCTAAATAATTATTTACAATTATATAATATAACTACGGGCACTACTATAAAGTATCTGCTCGTAGTTTTTGTGATTTAAAAATAAATTATTCATACCATATTATATGGAATTAAAACGAGTTGTTGTAACAGGCCTTGGGGCATTAACTCCCATTGGCAATAATATTTCAGAATACTGGAAAGGATTGGTTAATGGTGTTAGCGGTGCTGCTCAAATTACTCATTTTGATACAACAAAATTTAAAACTCATTTCGCTTGCGAACTCAAAAACTTTAATGTTACTGACTGTATTGACAGGAAAGAGGCGCGTAGGATGGATAAATTTACCCAATATGCCATGATAGCGTCTGATGAAGCTATCGCTAACTCGGGTTTAGATCTCAAAAAAGAAAACTTAAACAGAATAGGTGTTATTTGGGGAGCCGGCATTGGCGGATTAGAAACTTTTCAAAATGAAGTTATCAATTTTGCTAAAGGTGATGGAACTCCACGTTTTAACCCTTTTCTTATTCCTAAAATGATTGCCGACATTGCTCCGGGACAGATTTCTATTAAATATGGTTTTCACGGTCCAAATTTTACAACCGTTTCGGCCTGTGCATCATCAGCAAATTCATTGATTGATGCTTATAACTATATCAGATTAGATCAGGCTGATGTTTTTGTTGCAGGTGGGTCAGAAGCCGCTATAAATATTGTTGGTATGGGTGGATTTAATGCAATGCACGCGATATCTACCAGAAATGATGATCCAAAAACTGCTTCAAGACCTTTTGATAAAGATCGAGATGGTTTTGTTTTAGGAGAAGGCGCAGGTGCTTTAATTTTGGAAGAATACGAACACGCTAAAGCTCGCGGCGCTAAAATTTACGCTGAAATGATTGGTGGTGGATTATCAGCAGATGCACATCACATTACAGCTCCTCACCCTGAAGGTTTGGGTGCCAAAAATGTAATGAACACTTGTTTGGCAAATGCAAATATCAACCCTGAAGAAGTTGATGCTATCAATGTTCACGGTACTTCTACTCCACTTGGTGATATTGCCGAATTGAAAGCAATTCAGGCTGTTTTTGGTGATTATGCTTACAAGATTAATATCAACTCTACCAAATCAATGACAGGCCATTTACTTGGTGCTGCTGGTGCTATTGAAGCAATTGCCTCAATTTTATCAATTCAAAATGGTATTGTTCCTCCTACAATAAATCACTTCAATGATGACGATCAAATTGATCCTAAATTAAATCTTACCTATAATAAAGCTCAAAAACGTGATGTTAATATTGCAATGAGTAATACATTTGGTTTTGGTGGTCATAATGCTTGTGTCCTTTTTAAAAAAATAGAAGCTTAAATCCTTTATGAATATCATAAGTAAAATAAGAAGCTATAAATCTGAAAAAGAAGAAGTTTTTTATATTAATATGAAAAAAATATTAGGGTACAGACCTGTTAAATTAAAATTTTATAAAGAAGCTTTTACCCACAGTTCATCAAAAAAAACTGATGAATCAGGTTTTCCAATTAATTATGAAAGACTTGAATTTTTAGGTGATGCTATATTAGGATCAGTTATTGCAAATTACCTGTATAAAAAAATGCCTAAAGCTAATGAGGGTACGCTTACTCAAATGAGATCAAAAATTGTTAGTAGAGAACATTTAAACGAATTGGGGCGTGATCTGGGTTTGATAAAATTTGTTGAAAGTAATCTTTCAAACCAAAATTATGGCGATAATATTTACGGTAACCTTTTTGAAGCTTTTATTGGAGCCATCCACCTTGATAAAGGATATCTATTTTGTGAAAAATTTATTTTTAGAAATGTAATTGAGCCCTATGTTGATATTGAAAGATTAGAAGGAAAAATTACCAGTTATAAAAGCGTTTTGATTGAGTGGTGTCAAAAAAATAAAAAAAAGATAAAGTATATTAATTACGAAGATACCGGCAATGATTCTCTTAAACATTTTACTGTTAAATTAATTATTGATCAGGAAATCATCTCAAAAGGCAGAGCAACTTCAAAAAAGAAAGCTGAAGAAATTGCCTCAAAACGAGCATACTATAAACTGCAAAAAGAAATTGAACAATAATAAATTTTATATATAACGTGTCAAAAACTCTTCAGTTAGATTTTGAATATGAACACGATTATACATTAATCGGAATTCACTCTTCTTTAGAAGATTTTAGAATGGCATTTTTTTTAAACAAATCTTTAGGTTTAAAGTTGAAACGTTGCAAAGAAGATCTAGATTTCGAAATTAATAATTGTAGTTTTTCATTCTTTGATTATAAAGATGTTAATTCGATGATATATTGGTCGTTAATAACCAATAAATATGTTAAAACAGAAGAAATTCACAATAACAATAGTAATTTATTTAATGACGAATCTAAGACTACTTATTTAATTTCTGAAAAAAAACAAGTAGATTTTTTTATCAAGATCAGCGGACAAATTAATCAAACCGAATTACATAATATTTTGGTAAAAATAAATAAAACAAAAAAAGTTATAACTTCATATTCTATTAATCCTTATGACCTAAGTTCAAAGGATTATCTAATTTTTTAATAAAGAAAAGAGCTTGTAAAAAATTTGACACAAAGAAGAATCATTATAAAAAAGTTCCATCAAATATCTTTAAAAATTTAAAACTATTATAAGATGAAAGAAAGAAAGAAAACTAAAATAGTTGCAACTTTGGGTCCTGCTATTGATTCAAAAGAAATGCTTGAAGAATTGATGGTGTTGGGTGTTAATGTATTTAGGGTAAATTTTTCGCATGCCGACCATGAAAATGTTGCAGCCAAAATAAAAGATATAAGAGAGATCAACAAAAAGAAAGGGTTTAATGTAGCTATTTTAGCAGATCTTCAAGGTCCTAAATTGCGCGTTGGTGTTATGGGTGAGAAAGTAAAATTGAAAAAAGATGATATTTTCTATTTTACAACTACAAAATGTATAGGAAACTCTGAAAGAACCTATATGACCTATAAAAAATTCCCTAAAGATGTTAAACCCGGCGAGCATATTTTAGTTGATGATGGTAAACTACTTTTTGAAGTACTTGAAACAGATAGAGAAAAAAATGTAAAAACTAAAGTTTTAAGAGGTGGTAAACTAAAATCTAAAAAAGGCGTTAATCTTCCACTGACAAATATTTCTTTACCTGCTTTAACAAAAAAAGATAAAATTGATGTTCTTTTTGCCATTCAACAAGAAGTTGATTGGATTGCACTTTCATTTGTGCGTACTGCAGAAGATCTAAAAATGCTTAATGGATTCATAAAGGAACATTCAAAACATGTAATTCCGGTGATTGCAAAAATTGAAAAGCCTGAAGCTGTTGAGAATATCAATAATATCACCAGTCATTGTGATGGACTGATGGTAGCCAGGGGTGATCTAGGAGTTGAAATTCCTTTAGATCAAGTGCCGATAGTACAAAAAAAAATGGTTAGGAAAGCAAAAGAAGCAAGAATTCCTGTGATTATTGCTACCCAAATGATGGAATCAATGATTGTTAATCAGGTACCAACAAGGGCAGAAGTAAATGATGTAGCAAACTCAATAATGGATGGGGCTGATGCTGTAATGTTATCCGGTGAAACTTCTATTGGAGCGTTTCCTAAAGATGTTATAACAGTAATGAGAGATATAATTGAAAGTGTTGAAGACTCTGAATTTATAAGAAATCCTATTGCTCATATACAATGTATCAATGAACGGTTTATTACGAAATCTATTTGCCATCAGGCTGCAAATCTTGCTGACTCAATTAATGCAACAGCAATTACTACTTTAACGCACAGTGGATATACTGCATTTCAAATATCTGCCTGGAGGCCAAAATCAAATATTTTAGCTTTTACAGATAATAAACGAATCTTGGCAATGCTAAATTTACTTTGGGGAGTTAAAGCCTATTATTATAACAAATCTACAAGCACAGATGAAAGTGTGGAGGATATCAATCAAATGACACTCGAAAAAGGTTATGCAGAAAAAGGTGATTTTATTATCAATTTAAATGCCATGCCCCTTAAAGATAAAGGCATGGTTAATACTATGCGTATATCACAATTATAATAGATCATGCTATTCCAATAAATTATAATTAAGCTATTTTTTTAGAATTTTGTCTATTTTTCGAAGTTCAAATGAATATTATTATTATTTTTATCTTTACAATCAATTAACCAAACATAAATACATTTAAACATGAGAAGTCGAGGAAATATTAAAATGAGACTTATAATTGGTGGAGCAATTATTTTATTTGCCTATATCCAGTACTGTTCAAGAACAGAAGTAAACGAATACACTGGTAAAAAACAACATATTTCTCTAACCACCGAAGAAGAAATTGCAATTGGTTTACAAAGCGCCCCTGAAATGGCTAGACAATATGGTGGTTTATATCCTGATCAGGAAGCTCAAGGATTGGTTAAGACTATTGGAAAGAAGTTAGTTGCGAGTAGTGTTGCAAGAGAAACTCCTTATAATTATGAATTTCATTTACTTAGAGATCCGGAGATCGTAAATGCTTTTGCACTACCTGGAGGTCAGGTATTTATAACTTATGGATTATTCAAACGGTTGCAAAATGAAGATCAACTCGCTGGTGTAATAGGTCATGAAATAGGTCATGTAGTTGGAAGACATTCCGCAGAAAGAATTGCCAAACAAGACCTTACCCAAGGTATTATTACTGGAGTTATGGCCGGAACCGAAGGTACCGGACAAATGGCTACTATGGTAGCCAACGTTATTAATATGAAGTATGGCAGGACAGATGAATTGGAAAGTGACCAATTTGGTGTTAAATGTATGATCGATGCAGGTTATAACCCATACCAATTTATAGAGGTAATGAATATTTTAGATGAAGCTTCCGGCGGACAAAGTGTACCTGAATTCTCAAGTACTCACCCCAGCGGACCCCATAGAATTGAAGAAATAAAATCAGCTATTTTAGCCAATGGTTATGTGGCTCCTGTTAAATAAACTCTAATAAAATAGAAAAAAGTGTAATTGATAGTAATTTGTCTTTTTTAATGAAAAATTATACTTTTTTTCTCTTGACCATATGGCTAATTTTATCTTCTTGTAGTTCGGTAAAAATTATTGATAAACCTGTTCTCTTTGATAGTGAAAGAAAAAAATTAACCCTCAATTATTTAGAAGAGAGATACGACTTAATTCAGGAAACTCCCAATATTGTACCTAAAATGATAGTTGTTCACTGGACAGCCATTCCAACTTTAAAAAAATCTTTTGATGCATTTAATCCTTCTATTTTACCCAATTGGCGACCCGATATAAAAAGTGGCGGTTCTTTAAATGTTTCAGCACAGTTTTTAGTTGACCGTGATGGAACTGTTTACCTCTTATTACCTGAAACTACAATGGCTCGCCACGTAATTGGTTTAAATCATTCTGCGATTGGTATTGAAAATGTTGGCGGCACTGACGAGACTCCACTTACAAAAGCTCAATTCAATGCAAATGTTAAATTGATAAAATATCTCAAAAAAAAATATCCTGATATAGAATATGTTATTGGTCATTTAGAATATACATACTTTGAAAATCACCCACTTTGGTTAGAAAAGGACCCTAATTATCGAACTATAAAAACTGATCCGGGAGTAGAATTTATCAATAATATCAGACAAAAAACGTCAAAATACAATTGGAAACCAGTTCCAGAAAAAAATAACAAATGAAAATTATACTATCTGCTTTAACTTTTTTTCTTGTTTTAACTTCATATTCCCAAAACAAGAATTTTAGCCAAGAATTATTTGAAAATTACAATACTTACCAAGAAAAAACAATCAACAAAAGACGAATCAAACATCATGAAATTCAACCCTTAATCAATTCATTAAAATCTGAAAATGGTTTTGAAGTAAATATTTTGGGTAAATCTATAGAAGGCAGAACTATTTCGATGATAAGTATAGGTTCAGGAAAAACTAATATTTTGCTTTGGTCACAAATGCACGGAGATGAACCAACAGCTACCATGGCAATTTTAGATATTTTTAATTACTTAAAAACTAACAAAGAAATACTGCAAAATGTAAAATTGCATTTTATTCCTATGCTAAATCCTGATGGAGCTGAAAAGTTTAATCGCAGAAACGCTATTGGTATTGATATCAATAGGGATGCTCAAAGGTTACAATCACCCGAATCAAAAATCCTAAAAGCTGCTCGTGATAGTTTAAATGCTGATTTTGGATTTAACTTACACGATCAAAGTAAATATTACAATGCTGAACAAACCGAAAACCCTGCAACTATTTCATTTTTAGCACCTGCATATAATTATGAAAAAAGTATCAATAATGTTAGAGGAAATGCCATGAAAATTATTGTTGAGATGAATGCAGTAATTCAGCAATATGCACCAGGACAGGTTGGAAGATATTCTGATGATTTTGAACCAAGGGCTTTTGGCGATAATATTCAAAAATGGGGAACAAGCACTATTTTAGTTGAATCAGGGGGCTATAAAAACGATGCTGAAAAGCAATTCATTCGTAAATTGAATTATATTGCTCTGTTAAAAGCCATTCAAACTATTTCAAAAAGTACCTACAAAAATATTAAGGTGTCTGATTATGAAAAGATTCCGAAAAATGATCGTAAACTCTTCGATCTGAAAATAACCAACGTTACTTTTACTTACTTGGGCGTAAATTACAAAGTTGACCTTGGAATTAACAATATTGAAAAAGATAATAAAGAGCATACTGATTTTTATTATATCGGACGTATCAATGATATTGGTGATCTTTCAACCTATTACGGTTACAAAACCCTTGATGCCAAAGATCTAACTTTTAAAATAGGTGAAACTTACCCAAAGATTATTTCAAACAGTATAGATCTTGAAGACATGAATTTTGAAGAAATAATTCAAAAAGGATATACATCAATTGGTCTAGGTTCAATTCCTGAAAATATAAAATATACCAACTATCCAATTAATATCATCAATATCAAAAATATTGCAATATCAAAAAATAATGCGCCAAAATCACCCTTGCAATTTGGTAAAAATCCTACTTTTTTATTAACCAAAAATAATCAAGTAATCTTTGCTATTATAAACGGTTTTATTTATGATATTAAAAATGGTAAAAACTATATTAAAAATGGCATTGTTAAGTAAATTTTAAAAAATTTACTATCGAAAACCTTATCGTTAATTTACAATAATTTTAACCTAACAAAGTTATAACTTCATTATCTTTGCGTTTCAATTTTATCAAAGATAATTTACAATGCAAAAAAAAGTAATGCTAATTATATTAGATGGTTGGGGTATTACCCAAGACCCTAATATTTCTGCAATTTATAAAGCCAAAACACCATTTTTTGACAGTTTATTAAAAAATTATTCTAATGCCAGTTTACGCACTGACGGTTTACATGTTGGTTTACCTGAAGGTCAGATGGGTAATTCAGAGGTTGGGCATATGAATTTGGGCGCAGGTCGTATTGTTTTTCAAGACTTTGTTAAAATTAATAATGCTGTTGCAGATGGATCAATTGCTAAAGAAAAAGTATTGGTAGGTGCTTTTAAATATGCCAAAAACAATAATAAAACAGTACATTTTCTAGGTTTGGTTTCTGATGGGGGAATCCACTCACATATCAAACATCTCAAGGGTTTGTTTGAAGCTGCTGATAATTTTGGTCTTAGTGATGTTTATTTACACGCTTTTACAGATGGTAGAGACTGCGACCCCAGATCAGGTAAAGGGTTTATATCAGAAATTGAAGATTCTATAAAAAAAACTACTGGCAAATTAGCTTCTATAACCGGTAGATACTATGCTATGGACAGAGATCAGCGCTGGGATCGAGTTAAAATATCATATGATGCTCTGGTAAATGGCATTGGTGAAAAATCTGAAGATGCTGTTGCAAGT
>JAUWUU010000010.1 GCA_030617765.1 Flavobacteriia bacterium
TCAATTTATCTTTTGATCTTTTAATTTCTTCTTTATTCAACATCATTTTATAGAAACCACCCTCTAAATATTTTTGTGCCTGATTTTTATAATGTTTGCTAAACACATTGCCCGATTGACCAGTGGGCAAGATGGCAATACTATTTTCAACATCACTAAAATCAATTATTCTACGTGTTGATGGCCCTGCGGTTACTTCATATTTTCCAGTGCTATTAATTGAAAAAATTTGATTATTAAGCACTTCATTCCCGCCATTTGTTGTAAAGGGACCAATATTAAAAAAATAATTTAAAATTGCTACTTTATCAAAAGCATGTTTATGAGTAACTGAAATTGCTTTATCCCATCTCCACTGTTGTATGTTTTCTCCAAATTGTTCTTCTAATGCAGTAATTGCTTCATGAAACGATTTAGTAAAAATTTCATCTCTATTTTCTTTTATGTCTTTCGTTGTGATATCATCCCACCAAACAGACTTTCTTATAAAAATTTGTTTGGCTATCTGACGATGGTATAATTCTGTTTTTAAAAATTGCTGAAACCCTTCCTCTCCCATCTCATCAGCAAAAGTATTTTCTAAAAAACGATATATTAATTTAGTATAAATGGTTGGTGCTATCAAACTGATTTTATAATCTCCTTCCCAATTGCTTAAAATATTTATTGCCTTTCTTTCGTTCTCAGATAAATTCGCTTTAGATAAATTTTCAATAACAACAGAAACTAGGTCCGAAACAACTGCCGACTTATCATCAATAATCATTTTTTTAACATCCTCTTTGTCAAAATCATCTTTTGGCTGAATAATATTTACAATTCTTTTAGCTCTATTCTCAGGAACATAATATCCGGGATAATATACTCCTTGAATTGCATCTGGCTGATTGTTGGCAGAATACACATAATTCCAAGGCGGATTGATCGCTTGAGGATTATGTTTAAAATCAATATAATTTATTTGATCATCTTTACCATTTCCTCCATCAAGAATAAATTTGGTATTTACATCTGGATCATGGGTATATAATTTCGCTGAAGCAAACCAAGCAATATTATTTTTTGAATCACCATACATCACATTCAAACCCGGCGCAATGATCTTTGATGCACCTTTTTTAAATTCTTCTAAAGAATTTGCATGTGACATCTGATAAGATACATACAGCATTTCATTTTTTAATTCAGGATTTGTATAAATCCAATCCATTGCAATATTCTTTTCTTCACCTATTATATCAATAAAATCATTCATGATAGGTCCGTGTTTTCCTACTTTAACATCAAAAACAATATCTTCGCTATCTTTTACTTTTATTGTTTCTCTTCGTATTTTGTATTCTGCATTTTCAGGTTCTTCATAAAAATCAATATCATCATTTTCAAACATGGTCAAACCATAAGCGTAATTTCTATTATGCCCCAATAAAGGAAATGGAGTCAAACCCAAATTAAAACCATAAATTTCATAATCAGGTGTTACAATATGTGATTGAAACCAAACAGCAGGCTGTGCAAAACCAATATGAGGGTCATTTGCGAAGATCACTTTTTTATTTTTAGTTTTTTTAGCTCCAATAACCCAACTATTACTTCCTATAAATGGTGGTATTTTTGTATTTTGTAGAATATCTATTGCAGAAGCAGATATTGAACTAGCTATATCAATTTTATTTTTTGGATTAAAATTTTGAATCAAAGTGGCTTTAGGGTTTATCTTTACATCTAGATCTGCTAAATAAGTTGAACCCAATTTATCCTTAATATTTGTTAATAACGGATCTGTTTTATGTGCCATTGCGAAACTGAAGCTCATATAACCAAACACATTATAAATATCAATAAGGGTATAGTTTTCTTTATCTAAGCCTATTAATCTAAACTCTATGGGAGTTTTTCCTTCTTCAATAAACTGATTGATTCCATTTAGATAAGCCACTGAAAGTTTATAATATTGACTTGTTGTATCTAATTCATCTATTGCATCTTTAGATGCTTTTTCAATACCTAAACCTCTAAAAAATTTATCTGTTTTAATCAGTTCTTCTCCAAATAATTCTGACAGTCTTCCCGGAGCAATTCTTCTTACCAATTCCATTTGCCATAATCTGTCTTGTGCATGTACATAGCCTAACGCCACATAGGCATCGTGTTGATTTTGTGCATAAATATGAGGCACACCAATATCATCGTAATAAACAGTGACTTTATCTTTTAGTTCATTTAGTTGAAGTTTTCCATTATAAATGGGCTTATTGTTTTGTATAAAAAACCAACTTCCAATTGCCAATAATATGATAATTACTATAAGTATCTTAAGAATTTTTTTTAGCATAAGTATTGAATTTTATCCAAATATAGATTAAATAAAAAAACCTCAATAAGATTGAGGTTAAAAAATTGATTTTTTAATTAGTAGTAGAAAATTATGTAACAAATATAACAAAAAAAATTCACTAAAATTATTTAGTGAATTTTTTTTAATGTGTGTACAATTTGTTTATTAGTAATGATATATTTCGCTCTCTTTCATAAACGGGTTTCCTTTTGCATGTAAAGGTGCTTTTGTCAAAGCTGTAAAAACCACAAAAACAAAAAGTCCAAGGAAAAATGCTAGTGAAGCAATTTCAGGAATTCCAAAACTCCAGTGATTTCCAACTGTAGCAGGAGAAATTAACTGAAAAATATCCATATAATGACCTATTAAAATAAGCATTCCTGCAGTTATAACAAACCAAGGGGTACGTTTAAAATCACTATCCATCAAGATCAAAAATGGGAAAACAAAATTTATAACGATCATCCCAATAAAAATCGGTTGATAAGAACCTAATAATCTAGGCATAAAATAAGCTGTTTCTTCGGGAATATTAGCATACCATTGTAACATAAATTGATCAAAGAAAAAATATGCCCAAAAAATACTAAAACCAAACATATATTTTGCCAAATCATGTATGTGACTATCATTTACAAATGGTAAAAATCCTTTGTGCTTTAAATAAATTGTAACCATTGCAATTACTGTAATTCCTGAAACTATCATACTAGAAAATACATAGAAAGAATATAATTGACTATACCAGTGAGGATCTAATGTCATTAACCAGTCAAATGACATAAATAGTTCAAAAATTGCAAAGATTACTATAAAGATAACTGCAAAATTGAAATTTTTCTTATAAATAGAAATATCATTATTTTCATCTAAAGCAATTGAATTCTTACGTAACATCCATCTAAAAATATTGTAAACAAATAAGTAAATAAAACCTCTGATCAACCAACCTGAAGTATTTAACCACCAACTTTTCCCATCAATTATTGCGTCATAATTTGCGCTTTCTGGATTAAAAGTTCCTTCAGCCATCCATGCATACATATGATTCATGTGAAAACCTGATGCTAGTAAGAATAAAAACAACAAAATAGAACCTGGTAATATATATGCCGTAATTCCTTCCATCACTCTAAAGAGTACAATAGACCATCCTGCCTGTGCTGCCCATTGAATAGCATAAAAGACCAAAACAAGTACAGCTATCATCAAAAAGAAAAACGCTGGCACAAAGAAGGCTGTCCATGGTCTATTTTGTGCCTGATGTAAAGCGTGTTCTAGATGACTTTGCTCTTCTTCAGCACTAATTTGAGCAGTAGCCTCATGAGTATCAGCTTCATGTGCTTCATCAACGTGGTGTATCATTTCTTTAACATCATTGGTTGTTTTCGGTGCGGTAAAAAAACCATATCCCATACCTAAAGCGCCCAATATCATTAATACTAAAGAAAACGTTTTTAATTTGCTTGAAAATGTATACATTTTTCTAGATATTTTACTTTTTATTTATTTCTTTTTTAAATCCTATTTTAACAAATCAGCTCTTAAACTTTCAACATATTGCACAACCTGCCAACGTTCTGTATTGGTCAATTGTGAAGCATGAGATCCCATCATATTTCTACCATGCATAATTACATGGTAAGTACTGCCTTCTGTTATTTCTCTATCTTTATAATTAGGTATTCCTAAGAATTTTTCATTTGTTGCAAGCGTACCTAGGCCATCACCAGTGTCTCCATGACATATTGCACAAAAAATTGTGTACAATTCTTTTCCTTTAGCAATATTTTTTTCGGTTAATTTAATTGGGGATCTCAAAGAATCTTTTGCCAATTGATAACCAGCTTCGGTATTTGGATATTCATAAAGCTCATTACCTCTTGAAATTGTTCCTTCTACAGGAAGTTGTGCTGAAATACCATTTTTAAAAATAGGATTTTTTGAATAGGTCTCATAAGGTACGGCATCATACATATCAGTATCGCCCATATATTGTACTTTCCTTTTTGAATTACTATCGTTACACGAAGTAAAAACAATTACAAGTACTAAAAAGTAAGTTATTTTAATAAAATTCTTCATCGCTTTAATGTATTGCTGAGCAAATTTTTAAATTCTAATGTTATTTTTTTTCAGTTACTTTTAATTCGATCGCTCCAGTTTGTTTTAAAAAATCAGACAATTGATCTTCATTACCATCCATAGTAACTTCCATCACAAATTTATCATCAGTTGTTCTTGGATCAGGGTTACTTGCTGTTTGAAATGGCCAAATCTTACTACGCATATAAAAAGTAATTACCATCAAGTGAGCAGCAAAAAAAACTGTCAGTTCAAACAGGATTGGCACAAATGCAGGCATGTTTTCAGCAAAACTAAAATTTGGCTTACCTCCAATATTTTGTGGCCAATCAACAATCATCATATAGTTTAACATCCATACAGCAAAGGCAAATCCAATTACTCCATATATAAATGATGTGATGGCGATACGAGTTCCTTTTAATCCCATGGCTTTATCTAATCCGTGAACCGGAAAAGGAGTATATACTTCCTCAATTTGATGATTTTCTTCACGAGTTTGCTTAACAGCTGTTAAAAGCACATCGTCATCATCATACATTGCTTGAATTACTTTATTACTCATTTTTATTTATTTTATCAATTATAAAAATTGTGTACTTCTTTTATTTATTATCTCTGGCTCGTTTATATCCGTCTCCAGATGCTTTTAATATTGATTTTACTTCAGCTTGTGCTACTACAGGAAATGTTCTTGCATACAATAAAAATAGTACAAAGAAAAATCCTATGGTTCCAAGATAGATACCAACATCAACAAAAGTTGGTGAAAATTGTGCCCAAGTAGAAGGTAAATGACCTCTACTTAAATTGATAACAATAATATCAAATCTTTCAAACCACATACCAATATTAATTATTATTGACATGATAAAGGACACTGTAAAATTTGTTCTTAATTTTTTAAACCATAATAATTGAGGGAAAACACCATTGCATAATATCAATGCCCAAAAAGCCCACCAATAGGGTCCGGTTGCAGCACCTACCGATAAGTAAGTAAAATCTTCATATGAACTTCCTGAATACCATCCAACAAAAAACTCTGATAGATAGGCAACCATAACGATACCACCAGTTACTAAAATTACTTTATTCATATTTTCAATATGAAGTTTGGTAATATAATCTTCAAGATTAGAAACCTTACGCATAATGATCAATAATGTTTGTACCATAGCAAAACCTGAAAATACAGCTCCAGCAACAAAATACGGAGGATAGATAGTACTGTGCCATCCCGGTATTACCGAAGTAGCAAAATCAAATGATACAATAGTATGAACTGATAACACCAAAGGTGTAGCCAAACCTGCCAATACCAAAGATACTTCTTCAAAGCGTTGCCAGTCTTTAGCAGTACCACTCCAACCAAAACTTAATAAACTATATATTTTCTTTTGAAAAGGTTTTGTAGCTCTGTCTCTGATCATTGCAAAATCAGGTAATAAACCAGTATACCAAAATACTAATGATACTGATAAATAAGTTGAAATCGCAAAAACATCCCATAATAATGGTGAATTAAAGTTTGTCCATAATGAGCCAAATTGATTCGGAATTGGCATTACCCAATAAGCATTCCAAACTCGTCCCATATGAATTACTGGAAATATAGCAGCTTGAATTACTGCAAAGATGGTCATAGCTTCTGCAGAACGGTTGATTCCCATTCTCCATTTTTGACGGAACAATAATAATACTGCTGATATTAAGGTACCGGCATGACCAATACCTACCCACCAAACAAAATTTGTAATATCCCAGGCCCAATTAATTTTATTGTTCAAACCCCAAACACCTATTCCTGTTCCAATGGTATAGGCTATTGCTCCTATTCCCCATAGAAGAGCAAAAGAGGCAATACTAAAAACAACCCACCACCAAGTGTTGGCTTTTCCTTCAATAGGTGCTGCTATATCATTTGAAATATCATGATAAGTTTTATCTCCTAAAATTATCGGTTCTCTAATTGGTGCTTCGTAATGAGACATAATTTTATATAAAATTTATTAATTGTTCTTTATTTTTAAAATCGCTAAATATTAATTAAGCTTCTTTTGTGTTCTTCACTTTTAATTGGTAAAAAACATTAGGTTTTGTTCCAACAAAATCCAATAATTTAAAACTTCTATCGTCTTTTTCTAATTGGGCAACTTTACTGACTTTATTATTCACATCACCAAATACTATAGCATCAGTAGGACATGCATTTGAACAGGCTGTTTGAAATTCTCCATCTGCTACCGCTCTTCCTTCTTTTTTAGCATTCAAAATTGTTAATTGCGTCATTTGAATACACATAGAGCATTTTTCCATCACACCGCGAGACCGTACAACAACATCTGGATTCAATACCATTCTTCCTAAATCATTGTTCATGTTAAAGTCAAACTCATTATTATCAAAATATTTAAACCAGTTAAACCTTCTAACTCTATAAGGACAGTTATTGGCACAATAACGAGTACCTACACAACGGTTATAAGCCATTTGATTTTGACCCTGAAGTCCATGAGATGTAGCCGCAACAGGGCAAACAGTTTCGCAAGGAGCGTGATTACAATGCTGACACATAACAGGTTGAAATGATACTTCAGGAGCGTCTGTAGGTTGAGTTTGTGCTTTAAAGAAATCTCCTGTTCCAAAAATACCTTCCTCTTTACCTTTTTCAACGGTCATATCACTCGAGTAATAACGATCAATGCGCATCCAGTGCATATCTCTACTAACTCTTATTTCATGTTTTCCAACAACAGGTACATTATTTTCTGCATGACAGGCAATAACACAAGCAGCACAGCCTGTACAAGTTGCCAGATCAATTGATAGATTAAATTTAGTGCCTAAATCATCAAATTTTTCCCAAAGATCAACTTTATCTTGTGTTACTTCTTGATGATCTAATGAAAATTTAGGAGGTGAATTCCATTCATCTTTGGGTTTAGATACAAAATCAGCTAAAGTTGTTTCTTTAGTGATCTCACCTTCTCTACCCATTATTGTATGTTGTAATTGAACACAGGCAAATTCGTGTTCGCCTAAAACTTTCTCTATGCTTGCATTATGGAAAATACCATTTGCAAATGGAAAGGCATTTACACCAATACTCATTTCTTTTTGTAATCCTTTTTCTCCATATCCTAAAGCTAAAGCTATAGAACCTGGAGCCTGGCCTGGCTGAATATAAACAGGTACATTTTCAACGGTAACACCATTAGCGGTAATATTTACCATATCACCATTTAATGCTCCATTATCAACTGTTCGGTTTTCCAATCCTAATCTTTCTGCATCAATTCTGGAAACTAACAAGTAATTATCCCAAGTAGTTCTTGTAATTGGATCCGGTAATTCTTGTAACCATGGATTATTAGCCTGTTGACCATCTCCAATTCCTGCTTTTGTATAAACTGTCAACTCTAGATCACTTCCTTTAATTTTTGAAAGTGCAGCACCTACAGCACTAATATCTACATCATTATCTAAAATTTCATTATTAGCTGCTGATACAGAGAAAGTACCATCATGTAGTGCTTGATTCCATGATTTTCCACCTAATATATTACTACTCCATGTTCCTTTTAGGTAATCGTAAAATGATTCATCACTTCCTATCCATTTTAATAAAGTTTCCTGAAACTGGCGTGTATCAAATAACTTATGAATGGTTGGTTGCGTCAAACTATACTGACCCTTTTTGATTAATACATCACTCCATGTTTCTAAATAATGTGGAATTGCCCCTACATATTGAGAAGCATTCGTTGTTTCATTATCACTCATTGCAAAGCTTACACTAAGCTTAGTTTTTTTCAATGCTTCAGTAAATTCTTTTGCATTTGGTAAAGAATAAACAGGATTTGTATTGTGCATAATTACAGCACCAATTTTTCCTGCTTTCATATCAGTTATCAACTGTGCAACTTTAGCATCATCTCCATGGCGAACATTTCTTGTATTTGCCACATCAATCACTTTACTTTGTATTGCTTTATTAATTTGTAAAGCCAATAATTGTGCATTTTTATCCTGAATTCCTGTAACAACAATAGCATTACTACCGGCAGCTTTTATCTGCTTTGCAATATCTTGAATAGCAGTATTGAGTGGTGACATTTCACGAGTTGCAACACCACTAACAATTGCCTGATATAATTTAATTAATGCATTTACTTGTTGAGAAGGTTTGATCATCACTCTTTTATCGGCATTTGCTCCCGTTAAAGACATATTCGATTCAAGTTGAATATGTTGTGACATTTTTCCATTTTTAGGAATTCTCCCTTTTGCATATCCGGCAGAAAAACCTCCACCTTGCCAATCTCCTAAGAAATCTGCACCTACTGAAACAATTACTTCGGCTTTAGAAAAATCATAATCAGGTAAAGTTCTTTTACCATACATCTCTTTCATGGCATCTAAAGCAGCACTTTCTGATATTGCATCGTAAACAACATGTTCAACATTGCCATATTGTTCTGAAAATTTCTTTACCAGACTACTAGTTGAAGGACTGGCACATGTTCCGGTTAAAAAAACTATTTTTTCTCCGTTTTCCTTTAATTCATTTAATTTTGCAAGTATTTCAGTATCAAATTTATTCCAGGAGATCGTTTCACTTTTGGCTTTAGGGCCTTTTAAACGATTATTATCGTAAAGTGATAATACTGATGCCTGAACTCTTGCATTTGTACTACCATTTAATGATTCTTTATTAGGTTCTATTTTTATAGGACGTCCTTCTCTAACTTTTACCAAAACATTTGCAAAGTCAATACCATCAGCAATTGTAGTTGCAAAATACTCAGCAACTCCAGGTGTTATATCGTCTGGTTTAATTACAAAAGGAATTGATTTAGTTACCGGTCCCTCACATGCAGCTAACGATGCTACAGCAGTAGAAAACCCAACATATTTTAAAAAATCTCTTCTACTTGTAGAACTTGAATCCAATGTGTCTTTATCTCCCAAAAATTGATCGGTTGGGATATCTTCTACAAATTCTTTTTGTTTTAGCTTTTCAACAATAGAGCTATTTTCTTTGAGCTCCTCAACACTTTTCCAGTATTTCTTGTTTGATGCCATATTTATTCTTTGTTTTATTATTATTGGATTAACATCCAATTTATATTTTTTGTCTAAATCTTAGTAATGACATTTACCACATTCTTTTCCTCCTAAATCAGCAACGGTCCAATTTTCTATATCCGGATATTTTTTAGCTAGATCTTCATGAATTTTTGCATAATATGCATTGCCTTTTAAATCAACATCTGTTTCTTTATGACAATCCAGGCACCATCTCATTGTTAATGGCGAATATTGATATACTTCATCCATTTCTTCAACAGGGCCATGGCATTCTTGGCACTCTAAACCGGCAACATTTACATGCTGAGAGTGGTTATAATACACAAAATCAGGGAGGTTATGAATTCTATTCCATTGAATCGGTATTTGCTTATAATTATCTTTGTAAGCTAATTTTTCAGAATCCCAGCCTATTGCATTATAAATTTTTTGAATTTCTGCATCATAAAATGCTTTTTCAGATTCAGATGCTACAGGGCCGTTATACTCAGTAATACTTTTATGACAATTCATACAAACATTAGCCGATGGAATTCCGGAAGTTTTACTATTTCTTGCAGATGAATGACAATACTCACAATCAATTTTATTATCACCTGCGTGTATTGTATGAGAAAAAGCTATTGGTTGTATAGGTTGGTACCCTTGATCAATACCAATATCCATTAAACTATCAAACAGAATATATGTACCTAAAAGAGAAACAAATATAGTAACAGCAATTTTTAAGAAACCATTTTTACTCTGAACTAAAATCCAAACTGACAGGATCAATATTACCAAAGCCAATGCATAACTCATCCACTTATTTGAGCTTTTTGGAGTAGCAATTTCAATATCTGCAACTACAGTTGCAACTTCAACAGGTTTTACATCTCCAACTGTAGTATAGACTAAAATTGCATCAATATCATCTTCAGATAATTGTGGATATGGCGTCATGGGGATACCATTGTACTCATTAAAAATATCAATTGCATCTTGATCTCCACTAGCTCTTAATGCAGCATTATCTTTAATCCAGGAATGTAGCCATTCATTACTTCTTTTTTCACTTATACCTTGCAAAGGAGGTCCAATCAATTTTTTATCCAATTTATGACAAGCAACACAATGGGTTTGGAATAATTTTTTACCTAAGGCTACTTTTGGATCGGAAGCTTTTGAAGTTGTTGCTGCTAAATCACTTGCTGGTTTATCATCAGTATATGCAATTATATCATTGATATCCTGCTCACTTAACTGTAAATAAGGAGTCATTGGAATACCATTATACTCATTAAAAATGTCAATCGCATCTTTGTCTCCACTCTCTCTTAAAGCATTATTATCTTTAATCCAGGCCTGCAACCAAGCATTTTCTCTTTTCTCACTAATCCCCTTTAAAGGAGGACCAATTAATTTTTTGTCTAATTTATGACAAGCGGCACAATTAGTGTTGTAAAGTTTTTTACCATTTTCCGGATCTCCTTGCTGTGCTGATATATTAAATGATATTAAAAAAAGGAAAGTTAGGCCGGTTATTAATCTTTTAAATGTATTGCTTTGCATTACAAATCCATTTGAGTTATTTAAGTCGATTCAATTTTATGTTTATACATAATATATAAACGCACTATAATCTTATGAAAAAAATTCATAAACTTATAATTACTTACAAAAATACATTTTCTAACTAATCAGCAAAGTGTTTTTTTATTAACAATATAATTTATAATTATTCTAAATAACAAACATGTTATCATTCTAAAAAACATTTTTTAGATTTGTAAAAATTTATTCTAATGAAAATCTCACTATTAATTTTTTCAAGCTTTTTCTTATTATTTTCACTTTCTGGATTTGCGCAGCAAACAATGGGAAAAGTTACTGTAAAAACCAATCCTGAAATTGATAAAGTTATTTCACAGAAAAAGGCGTATAACAACTCTTTAAAAACCATGAACGGTTATAAGGTTCAACTTTTTTTTGGAAATGAAAAAAAAGCATATGAAGAAAAAACTAAATTTAGAGGTTTATTTCCTGATATTCCTGTTAAAATAATTTTCAGCTCACCTGATTGGAAAGTTCAGGCAGGCAATTATTTGAATCGTTTGGATGCAGACAAAGCTTTGCTTGATATAAAAAATGATTTCTCAGGGGCTATAGTGTTAGAAACAGAAATTGATATCAACTAATAACAATTAACCCATTTAATTTACCTTTGCTTTTATGAATGAAAATTTAGATGCTACAAATAATGATTTCAGCAAAGAAGAAATTGATATTGAAAAAAAATTACGCCCCATTACTTTTGATGATTTTGCAGGGCAAGAACAAGCACTAGAAAATTTGAAAATTTTTGTTGAAGCAGCTAATTTAAGAAATGAAGCATTAGATCATACCTTATTTCATGGCCCCCCAGGATTAGGTAAAACTACTTTGGCTCATATATTGGCAAATGAATTAAACACCAACATTAAAGTAACTTCGGGACCTGTATTAGACAAACCTGGAGATCTTGCAGGTTTACTCACAAATTTAGGTAGTCGCGATGTTTTATTTATTGATGAAATTCATCGTTTAAGTCCGGTAATTGAAGAATATCTATACTCAGCGATGGAGGATTATAAGATAGATATAATGATTGAATCTGGTCCAAATGCCAGAACAGTACAAATCAATCTTGAACCCTTTACATTAATTGGTGCTACTACACGTTCAGGTTTACTCACTGCACCCATGCGTGCAAGATTTGGAATAAGCAGTCGGTTAAATTACTATAATTCAAAATTATTAACCAGTATTGTTCAACGAAGTGCACAAATCTTAAATGTGCCCATTCATATGGAAGCTGCTATAGAAATTGCAGGAAGAAGTAGAGGAACACCAAGAATTGCAAATGCTTTATTGAGAAGAGTAAGAGATTTTGCACAAATTAAAGGTGATGGAAATATCGATATAAAAATATCCAAATTTGCTTTAAATGCTTTATTGGTTGATACCCATGGTTTAGATGAAATGGACAATAAAATATTACTAACAATCATTGACAAATTTAAAGGAGGTCCGGTAGGTATTAGCACTTTATCAACTGCCGTTGGAGAAAATGCTGAGACAATTGAAGAAGTATATGAACCATTTTTAATTCAGGAAGGATTCATCATGCGAACCCCAAGAGGAAGAGAAGTAACTGAATTGGCTTATAAACATTTAGGTAAAATAAAAGGAGATTTTCAAGGGGGATTATTTTAAGAATAATTATTTTGGTGAGTTAATAAATAATAGCACGAGAACCCCACTTTGTTGTATTATTATTTTGAGCAAGTCCTTTAAAAACCATTGAATCTTTAAAAAGTAGATTATGGGAATATTTTCAAAAGAAAAAATTGCAGAACAAGTATTTGTAAAGGGCAAAAAGTTAAAGTGTACAATTTGTGGGCACGATAAATTTTTTCATCGCGAAGCGCAATTAAATACCAAAGCTTTTAGTATGATGAATATTGATTGGACTAACAAATCAGCCAATTGTTATGTTTGCGACAATTGCTCTAATATTCAATGGTTTCTAGAAAAGTTATAAATTCTGCAAAACATATTAAAACATACCAATCTTATCAAAACCGAAGCATCTCGCCTCGGTTTTTCTTCATGTGGGATCTCTAAAACTGAATTTTTAGAAAAAGAAGCCCCAAGACTAGAAAAATGGTTAAAAAATGGGTTTCATGGAAAAATGCAATACATGGAAAACCATTTTGATAAAAGGCTTGACCCTACAAAATTGGTTCCTGGAGCAAAATCGGTAATCAGTTTACAATACAATTATTTTCCAAAAGAAACCCAGAACAAAAACACTTACAAAATATCCAAATATGCTTATGGTGAAGATTATCATCATATCATTAAGGCAAAATTATATGAATTATTAAATTTTATTCAAACTAATATTGGAGAAGTCAACGGCAGAGTTTTTACAGATTCTGCACCTGTTTTAGAAAGAGCATGGGCAAAAAAAAGTGGTTTGGGATGGATTGGCAAAAATACATTGCTAATATCCAAGCATAAAGGTTCCTTTTATTTTTTAGCCGAGATTATTTTAGATCTAGAACTTAACTACGATGATGAAATTAAAACTGATCACTGCGGAAAATGCACAAAATGTATAGATGCCTGCCCTACTGATGCCATTTTGCCAAATCACTCTATTGATGGAAGCAAATGTATTTCATATTTTACAATAGAAATAAAAGATGAAATACCAAATTCTATAAAAGGAAAGTTTAAAGATTGGATGTTTGGATGTGATATCTGCCAGGATGTTTGTCCGTGGAATCGATTTTCTCTTCCTCATAATGAACCTAAATTTTCACCATCTTCAGACTTATTGTTAATGACTAAAAATGATTGGGAAGAATTAGACCAAAAAATCTTTAATCGGATCTTTAAAAAATCAGCTGTAAAGCGCACAAAATACTCGGGTTTATTACGTAACATTAGTTTCCTAAAAAACTGATTTTTGTTATATTCTGTCCTATCAAATAGACTACCTTTGTGTATTATTTATTCATCAAAAAACATTAAATGATGGCAGCAAAAATTAGAAAAAAAGACGCTTTGAATTACCACGAATTTCCTACACCAGGAAAAATTGAAGTAATTCCAACTACTAAATACACATCTCAACGAGATCTATCCTTGGCGTATTCACCGGGAGTTGCAGTACCTTGTTTAGAAATTGAGAAAAATCCGGAAGATGTTTATAAATACACTTCAAAAGGCAATTTGGTTGCAGTTATTTCAAACGGAACAGCCGTTCTGGGCTTAGGAGACATCGGAGCAGACGCTTCAAAACCTGTAATGGAAGGAAAGGCATTATTATTTAAGATCTTTGCCGATATCGATGTTTTTGATATTGAAGTTGATGAAAAAGATATCGAGAAATTTATTGCAACAGTAAAAGCCATTTCTCCCACTTTTGGTGGAATTAATTTAGAAGACATCAAAGCTCCAGAAGCTTTTGAAATTGAACGTAGATTAAAAGATGAATTGGATATTCCTGTAATGCATGATGACCAGCATGGTACCGCTATTATTTCTACAGCAGCTTTAAAAAATGCACTTGAAATAACCAATAAAAAAGCTGACAATGTAAAAATTGTTGTTAGTGGAGCCGGAGCTGCAGCAGTTTCTTGTACCAGACTCTATAAAAAAATTGGTGTTAAAAGTGAGAATATTGTAATGTGCGATAGTAAGGGTGTTATTAGAGAAGACAGAGAAAACCTTACATCTCAAAAAGCTGAATTTGCAACCAAAAGAGATCTAAATACTCTTGAAGAGGCAATGGTAGATTCTGACGTTTTAATCGGTTTGTCTAAAGGTGGCGTTGTTAGTCCGGAAATGTTATTAACAATGGCCAAAGATCCTATTGTATTTGCAATGGCTAATCCAGATCCAGAAATTGATTACAATTTAGCAATCAAAACAAGAAAGGATATCATTATGGCTACAGGCAGGTCTGATCATCCAAATCAAGTTAATAATGTACTTGGTTTTCCATTTATTTTTAGAGGAGCTCTTGATGTAAGAGCTACAAAGATCAATGAAGAAATGAAAATGGCTGCTGTACATGCCTTAGCTGATCTGGCTAAAGAAATGGTTCCGGAACATGTTAATATTACATACCACGAAAAAAGCATTCATTTTGGTAAAGATTACATTATTCCAAAACCATTTGATTTGCGATTGATCTCTACAGTACCACCAGCAGTAGCAAAAGCTGCTATGGATACAGGAGTTGCTAAAAAACCGATAACTGATTGGGATGCTTATATTGAAGAACTTGAAGAACGATTAGGTACAGGAAATAAATTAATGCGCATGGTAACCAGCCGAGCAAAAGCCCAACCAAAAAGAGTTGTCTTTACAGAAGCTGACCATTTAAATGTGTTAAAAGCTGCTCAAATAGTTCATGAAGAAGGTATTGCAAAACCTATTTTACTGGGTAATAAAAAAACTATTTCCCGTTTGATGAATGAAATAAACTTTGAGGCAAAAATTCCAATAATTGATCCATTATCTAAAAGTGAAGAAAAAAGGAGAAATAAATTTGCTGAAATCTACTGGAATCAAAAAAAACGCAAAGGAATTACAAAAATCGAAGCCCTTAAACGCATGCGCAATCGCAACTATTTTGCTTCAATGATGGTAAACAGCAATTTAACTGATGCATTGGTTACGGGTTATTCAAGCAGCTATCCTATAGTAGCAAAACCTATAATTGAATTGATTGATAAACAAAAAGGTATCAAAAAAGTCTCAGCAACTAATATGATGTTGACTAGTCGTGGACCTTTATTTATATCAGATACAGCATTAAATATTAATCCAAATTCTGAAGAATTAGTCGAAATTGCCAGATTGACTAATGATACCATGAAAATATTTGGTTTAAAACCAACTTTAGCATTTGTTTCTCATTCAAATTTTGGCTCATCTAAATCTAATTCTGCTAAAAAGATACGTGAGGCTGTTTCAATTATTCATGAATCTTTTCCACAGATAAATATTGATGGCGAATTACAAGTTGATTTTGCATTGAATAGTACTATGAGATCTGAAAAATTTCCTTTTTCAAAAATTGAAGGTAAAAAAGTAAACGGACTTATATATCCAAATTTAGAATCGGCTAACATCAGTTATAAATTATTAAAAGAACTTAATAAAATTGATTCGGTAGGACCATTGATCATGGGACTTAGTAAATCAGTTCATCTATTACAATTACATGCCAGTGTTGAAGAGATTGTGAATATGGTTAGTGTTGCTGTTGTAGATGCTCAGGTAAAAATGAAAAATAAATAAATTCAAATTAGTTTTCAACCCTAATAAACTAATTTTAGCCTAAATCTTCATCATCCATTTATTCAAAATTAGGATGGTGAAGATTTATTTTTATTTCATATTTTTCATTACATTTGGCTTATTAATTTTTTTATTTCATGATTACATACATTAGTGGGAAATTAGTAGAAAAAAACCCTACATACGCAGTGATAGAATGCAACGGAATTGGTTATTTCATTCGCATTTCTTTACAAACCTTTTCAAATATTCCTGATATAGAATCAGTTAAATTATTTACTCATTTATCAATTCGCGAAGATGCTCATATTCTATATGGATTTTACGAAAAAATTGAACGTGAGATCTTTAGGTTATTAATCTCTGTTTCCGGAGTGGGTCCGAGTATCGCTATCACGATGTTATCTTCTATGACATCTAAACAAGTTCAACAAGCCATTGCATCTGAAGATGTTACAACAATCCAGTCTGTAAAAGGAATTGGCGCAAAAACCGCTCAAAGAGTGATCGTTGATCTAAAAGATAAGATCCTAAAAACTTTCAACATTACAGACGAGTTATTAACATCTGGCAATACAATAAAAAATGAAGCGTTATCTGCTTTAGAAGTTTTAGGTTTTTCTCGTAAGAATATTGAAAAGACCCTTCAAGGTATTCTACAAGAAACTCCTGATATCGCTTTAGAAGAATTAATAAAACGAGCATTAAAAAATTTGTAAATTTGATTATCCTCAAACAATTTACATATAAGTCATCTATTGTCTTAATCTTCCTGTTTTTATATACAGCTGTACTTACAGCTCAAAACCTACGCCGAAATAATCAAATAAAAAAAAGTGACTCAACATCTATAAATAAAAGTGATACTCTTCCAAAATTACAATACAATTTTAAAAATTCGCAAAAAGGTGGCTTATTTTTAGATGATCCTACACAGTATGAAGTTATTTATGATCCACAATCAGGTCATTATATTTTTTATGAGAAAATTGGCGACTTTTTAATCAAACACCCTTCTTATATGACCGAAGAAGAATATAAAGAGTATCGGTTAAATCGTGATATACTCGAATATTCTAAATCAAAAATAAGTGCCATAGAAGGGAAAAAAAAGGGAAGTAAAGAAGCACAAAAAAATTTACTGCCAACGTATTATGTTAATAACAATTTTTTTGAAAGTGTTTTTGGAGGCAATACAATTGAAGTTAACCCCCAAGGTTCTGTTCTTTTAAAAATGGGTTTAATTCATCAGAGTGTTGAAAATCCACATCTATCCGAAAAGAACAGGCAAAGCACGACCTTTGACTTTGATCAGGAAATTAGTGCAAGTTTAAACGCCAGGGTTGGAAAAAGATTAAGAGTTACTGCAAATTTTGACACACAATCCACTTTTAACTTTCAAAATTTAATTAAAATTGAATATACACCAACCGAAGATGATATCATCAGAAAAATTGAAGTTGGTAATGTAAGTATGCCATCGCGAAATTCATTAGTAACCGGTGTACAAAACCTATTTGGTGCCAAAACTGAATTACAATTTGGAAAGACAACAATTACTGGAATTTTTTCACAACAACGCTCACAATCAAAAGTAGTTCAAGCACAAGGGGGTTCCTTGATCAATGAATTTGAAATAAGAGCAAGTGAATACGACAGTAACAGGCACTATTTTATTGCTCATGCTTTTAGAGATAACTATGAAAATGCATTATCTAATTTTCCTTTAATTAATTCTTCAAATACAATAACTCGCATAGAAATATGGGTAACCAACAGAAACTCTACTACAGAGAACACAAGAAACATTATTGCATTAACAGATATTGGTGAAAATGATCCAAACAACATAGGGCCAGCAAATGTAATACCAAATCCAGGTGCAAAAGACCCCTCAAATGATGCAAATAATCTAAATGATTTACTAACATTAAATGGTCCTATCAGAGATATTGCAACTGTTAATGCAGCCCTTTCACCCTATAATATGCAGCAAGGAAGAGACTATACCATTTTAGAAAATGCTCGAAAATTAATTCAGGGAATTGATTTTACTTTTAATGCTCAATTGGGTTTTATTTCTTTAAACAAACGCTTAGTAGATAGCGATGTACTTGCAATTGCATACGAATACACTGATGGAAATAATGTGTATCAAGTTGGTGAACTTACCGGGGATGGCGTCATTGCTCCTGACAATCTGGTAGTCAAGCTTTTACAAAGCGAAATCATCAATACTTCTTTGCCTCTTTTTGATTTGATGATGAAGAATGTTTATGGCGTTCCGGGTGCTTTTCAATTACAAAAAGAAGGGTTTAGGTTTGAGATTATGTATCAGGATGACGAAACTGGTGTTCCGGTGAATATTTTACAAAATGCACAAACACCCGGTCTGCAAGATAAAACATTATTAAACTTACTAAGATTAGACCGATTAGACCAAAATAACAATGTTCTTCCTGAGGGAGATGGATTTTTTGACTATGTAGAAAGTATTACAATTAATTCACAACAAGGATATGTAATTTTTCCATTAGTAGAGCCTTTTGGTCAGGATTTAGATGATATTTTAGATCCCGAAGATCACATTTATTTATTTCATGAATTATATGACCGAACACAAACAGAGGCACAAAATGATTTTCAAAATAAAGATAAATTTATTTTTAAAGGTTATTTTAAATCAGAAGGTAGAAATGGTATCCCTTTAGGCGCTTTTAATGTACCAAGAGGGTCTGTTGTAGTTACAACTGGCGGAAGGGAACTAATTGAAGGAGTTGATTATGTTGTTGATTATAATATTGGTAATGTTCAAATCATCAACCCTACTTTAATTTCTTCAAATGCACCCATTCAGGTTTCTGTTGAAAATAACATTGGCTTTTCACAACAACGACGGAGATATACGGGTTTTAACCTTTTACACGTTTTTAATGAAGATTTGGCATTTGGCGGAAGTTTAATCAATTTAAATGAGAAACCACTAACCCAAAAAGCACAATATGGTGCTGAACCTGTAAACAATACTATTTTTGGTCTTCATGCAAACTATACAAAAGAAGTACCTTTTTTAACAAAATGGACCAACAAACTTCCTAACATTGATACTGATGCGCAATCATATGTTTCTATTCGTGCAGAAGCAGCATATTTATTACCTGGCTCTCCCAGTGGTATTAATCTGGATGGAGCTGCAACTTCGTATGTTGATGACTTTGAAGGTTCGCAAATACCTATCGATATTAAATCTCCTAAACAATGGTTTTTAGCGAGTACACCGCAAGGTCAAAGTGGCGACTTAAATTTTAACAATGGTGATATTGCATCCGGTTTACCCGATGAACTTCGTACAGGTGCCAAACGTTCAAAACTGTCTTGGTATAATATTGATCAAATATTTTATGGATCTTCTTTAAAACCAAGTAATATTGATAACAATGAACTATCAAGAGCTGAAGTAAGACGTGTAACCTATAATGAATTATTCCCTGAAGTTGATCTTGATGTAACCCAATCAAATATTATTAGAACCTTTGATTTGGAATATTTCCCTGCCGAAAGAGGAACTTATAATTTTGATGACAATTTAGATAGCAACGGAAAATATATCAATCCTGAAGAAAGATGGGCTGGTGTTATGCGTTCCTTAACAACTACAAATTTTCAACAAGCCAATGTAGAATATATTCAATTTTGGTTATTGGATCCTTATGAAAACTATTCCATTAAACCGGAAGAAGGAGGATTACCTACACCACCAACTCCTACTGATTTTAATGGTGAACTTTACTTCAATTTAGGAAGCATTTCAGAAGATATTTTAAAAGATGATCGCAAAATGTTTGAAAATGGTTTGCCCTCGGACGGAATTCAAATACCCGGCGACAATATTGAAACCACACCATGGTCATCAATACCCAAAAACCAATCTTTGATCTATGCTTTTACAGAAGATGATAACTCGAGAATAAACCAGGATCTTGGTTTTGACGGAATAAATGATGAAGATGAAGCAGTAAGGTTTGGATCTAATTTTGGAAATGACCCTGCTGCAGATAATTTTCATTATTTTAGAGGAACCGATCTAGACAATCAAAATGCTTCAATTTTAACAAGATACCGAAATTTTAACTTAACACAAGGAAATTCTCCAACACCCAACAATTCAACTGAAAGCTATCCCACTTCAGCTACTTCATTTCCTGATATTGAAGATATTAATAAAGATCAAACCATGAGTGCTGTTGAGAGCTATTATCAATACAAAGTGTCATTAAATGCAAATGATCTGGTTGTTGGTCAAAATTATATCGTTGATAAAAAAGAAGTAGCAGTAAAATTAGCAAATAACGAAACACAAAATGCTACTTGGTATCAATTCAGAATACCTATCACAACTCCTGAAGATCCTAATAATATTATCAATAATATGACAGGATTTACTTCTATTCGTTTTATTCGAATGTTTGTCACTAAATTTAAAATTCCAATAGTTTTGCGTTTCGGAGAATTACAATTAGTAAGAGGTGACTGGAGAAGATATACAAAAACAATTAATGAAGCTATTGATCCACCACAAGAAATCACACCAATCGAAAATCAAAATTTTGAAGTCGGTGTAGTAAATATTGAAGAAAATGCTGATCGAGAACCTATACCTTATGTGCTTCCTCCTGGAATAAAACGAGAAAGACTACAGGGTACTACAACCATACAACAACAAAATGAACAATCTTTATCTGTTAAAATTACCGACCTAAATCCTGGTGACACAAGAGCTGTTTTTAAAAATACAAGCTTTGATATGCGTATGTATAAACGACTAAAAATGTTTATTCATGCTGAAAGTATTTTAAGTCAAATACAAGTTAGAGATGATGATTTAATTGCTGTAATTAGATTAGGAAGCGATACTGATGACAATTACTATCAAGTAGAAGTTCCTCTGAAAATCACTGATTTTAGTGCTGTAACAGATGAAGAAATTTGGCCTGAAGAAAATTATTTAAATGCAAAACTTGAAGATTTTGGTAATTTAAAATTAGAAAGGTTAAACTCTGGTGGATCTGTAAATGATCTTTATCCTGCACCTCAACCCGGCGAACCTGCAGAATACAGAATCAGAATTAAAGGAAATCCAAACCTTTCCAATATCCGAACTCTAATGTTAGGGGTTAAAAATATTTCTAATACATTGAAAAGTATGGAAATTTGGTATAACGAGCTACGTGTTTCTGAGTTTGACAATGAAGGAGGATGGGCAGCAATAGTAAATGCTGATGCAAATTTTGCTGATTTTGCTGATGTTTCTTTATCGGGTAGTATGCACACAAAAGGTTTTGGATCAATTGATCAAAGAGTTAATGAACGAAGCCAAGAAGATGTAAAACAATATGGCATTGTTAGTAATATTAATATTGGACAATTATTACCAAAGAGAATAAGTTTAAGTTTTCCAATTAATTTTAGTTTTTCTGAAGAATTCAGAGATCCTAAATACGATCCCCAATATCAGGATGTGCTTTTTAATAATGGCAATACCAATAGTGATGTAGCAAGAGATTATACGCAACGAAGAAGTCTTAACTTGATCAATGTCAGAAAAAATCAGACACAACTCAGCGGAAAACCTCATTTTTATGATATTGAAAACCTTTCATTTTCATATGCCTATAATGATATGTATCACCGTGATTATAATATTCAAAAATATATTGATCAAAAACTTAGAGCCACAGCCAATTATAGCTATAGTTTTAAACCAATGTCTATAGAACCTTTAAAAAATTGGGGTCTGTTGACTGATAAAGAATATTTGAGATTTATTAAAGAAATTAATTTTAACCCTTTACCTACTTCAATATCAGTTAATTCAAATATTATAAGAAATTACAATGAACAATTATCACGATCACTAGTTGAGGGTTTACCCGAATTACCTACGTTAAAACAACGAAATTATATGTTTGACTGGGATTATCATATTGCCTATAATTTAACAAAATCATTCCAATTCACTTTTAGAGCCTTAAACAATTATGTTTATGATAATTTTGACAGAGAACATGACATACAATTATATGATAATTTATTTACAATAGGAAGACCGGAACATTACCATCAAACTTTTGATGGAACTTACAAATTACCTTTTAATAAATTTAAATATCTGGATTTTATTAATGCAACCTATAGTTATACTGCTGATTATGACTGGCAGGCTCCATCAATTTCTAATATAGATTATGTTGGTAATACTATTCAAAATGCCAATACACATACTTTTTCAGCTGATCTAACAATGGATAGATTCTACAAACAGATAGGCGCTGATAAATGGTTTACTAAGAAGAAGAAATCGGAAGAAAGATCTGATATCAGCAACGATGATAAAACTTCTGTACAAAAAGTAAGTAAGAAACAGACTCCTGGTCAAAAAATTGGACGAATAGGTGTTGATATTTTAACATCAGTTAAAGACATCCGGGTGTCTTATGCTGAAAATAACGGAACTTTTTTACCGGGCTATATTCCAAATTCAGGATTTATGGGCATGGAAAATTATAACAATAGTTTTGCACCAACTTTTGGTTTTGTTTTTGGTAATCAAGCTGATATTTTAGATCTAGCCCTAGAAAATAACTGGTTAATATCAAGAGGTGTTAATGATAATATTTATAGCAAGAATTACAGAAAATCACATTATGATAAATTTGATTACTCAATAAGTATTAGACCAACAAAAGATTTTGATATTGAATTATTTGGTAATCGTATTTATACCAAAAGTTTTACACAACAACTTGATATAGTTGATGATGTATTTGACAATTCGCCCATAAATGCAGTGGGTAATTTTAGTATTTCATATTTTATGCTTAATTCTACTTTTGAAGATAATGACATTGTGTTTCAGCAATTTAAAGATAATCGAGCTACCATTTCAAATCGCTTATCCAAAAAAACCGGTGGAGATATTGGTGGTTATGGTGATACCAATCAAGATGTAGTACTTCCAGCTTTTTTGGCAGCTTACTCAGGTAGGGACGCAAATTCAATTGAACTAGATGCATTTAGAAATACACCCATTCCAAACTGGAGAGTTACCTATAAAGGCCTAATGAATATTGGCTTTTTTAAACAAAATTTCAGAAGTTTTACACTAGAACATAGTTATCGTTCAGTTTACTCAATTTTATCATTTTCTAATAATTTAAAATATGATGCTATTGATCCAATTGGAGATAGTAATCGTGATATTGCAGGAAACTTCAATACAAGAGTTTTATACAATGGTGTTAGTCTTATCGAAGAGTTTGCACCTTTGATAAAAATTGATTTTAAGATGAAGAATTCCATTTCATTAAGAGCAGCTTATAATAAAGATAAAGCACTTAATTTAAATTTTAATAACAATACTGTTACCGAAAATATTGGAAATGAAATAATTGTTGGAATGGGTTACAGGATTAAAAATGTTAGTATGAAATTTAAAACCGGGACCAAAATTACAAAATTTCAAGGTGATATCAATTTTAAAGCAGATTTAGGCATAAGAGATAATCTTACACAAATACGTTCATATGGTATTTCCGATGATATTAATAATGATCAGATAACAGGAGGGCAAAATTTAATATCATTTAAATTTCTTGCAGATTACTCATTAAATAAAAATTTATTAACATCTTTTTACTTTGACTATAATAAGTCTAAATTTGCAATATCAACTACTTTCCCTAGAACATCAATTAATGGCGGAATTAGTATAAGATATATAATAGGAAATTAAATAATTAAACTTTTTAAAAATGAACATACCTTTAAATTTAAAGTACACAACAGACCACGAATGGGTTAAAATTGATGGTGAAATTGTAACTATTGGGGTTACTGATTTTGCTCAAGGCGAATTGGGTGATATTGTTTATGTTGATGTCGAAACGCTCGATGAAACAGTAGAAAAAGAAGAAGTTTTTGGTAGCGTTGAAGCAGTAAAAACAGTTTCAGACTTACTAATGCCTTTAAGTGGTGAAATTATTGAATTTAATGATGCTCTTGAAGATGCTCCTGAAAAAATAAATTCAAGTCCTTATGAAGAAGGTTGGATCATTAAAATTAAATTAACTGATGCTAACCAAGTAGATGATCTATTAGATGCTGAAGCGTATAAAGAACTTATTGGAGCATAATGCCTTAACCTTAGCAATAATCATGACTTTGGTTATTGCTTTTTTAAGTTTAAGTGTTGCTCCAAAGATCAATTTGGGGTTAAATATTAAGTCAAGTGATAAATTTTTACATACAATTGCTTATTTTTCTTTGAGTTCAATTTGGTTTTTTGCGCTAAGAGATAAATTTAAAAATAAATCATTTAAGACCTTTCTAATCATTTCATTAATATTTTATGGCATCATTCTTGAGGTTTTACAGGGTAAGTTAACCAGTTATCGAACTGCTGATTTTTATGATATTGTAGCCAACACAATAGGAATTACAATAGCCATAGTGTTTTTTAAAAAGTTTTTAAACTGGTTCAATAGTATTTAAAAAAATACTTGTAATTGTAAAAATTAATTCCTTAAATTAGCAAACGATTAAAATCTATAGAGAATGGAACCAAAAAAAAACCCAAAAGCAAATCTTGAAAATCATAGTAAACAATTCATGTTATTAGGTTTAGCAGTTGCTTTATTATTGATCTATGTTGGAATCGAATGGAAAACATTTGATAGAACAATTGAAGATTTAGGTATTTCTAATATGGCTGCTGAAGAAGAGATCGATATTCCGATTACAGAAAGGATCCAGGAAGTGAAACCACCACCACCACCACCACCAGCTCCAGAAAAAATTGAAATTGTTGAAGATGAAGCAGAGATTATTGAAACTGTCTTAGAAACAACAGAAACAGAAGAATCTGAAGCAATAGAAATTACTGAAATTGAAGAAGTGATCGAAGATGAAGAAATGGATGAGGATGTGCCTTTTGCTATCATTGAAGAAGTGCCTATTTATCCAGGTTGCAAAGGAACTAATGCACAAAAGAAAAAATGTTTGCAAGATAAAATTCAAAAACTTGTAAGTAAAAATTTCAACACTGGTTTGGCCAATGATCTAGGTTTAAGTCCGGGGAGAAAAAAAGTATATGTTCAGTTTAAAATTGATAAAAAAGGTAATATCGTTGATATCAGGGCTAGAGGACCTCACAAACGCTTAGAAAAAGAAGCCGTTAGAGTTGTTGGAAAAATCCCTAAAATGACTCCCGGTAAACAACGTAACAGACCAGTTGGTGTAAAATATACTTTACCTATTACCCTAGTTGTTGAATAAGCCACATGTTAAAAATTTAATATTTAAACCATCTAATTTATTTTAGATGGTTTTTTATTTTATTTGTACATTTGGATTCATAATAAAACTAAATGATAAAAGATTCTTCCAAAGTTCCAACTTACGATACTTTAGGTGTAATTGAAAGAGTAAATCGCTTTAGTAAACGAAGTATTAAAAATTCTTCTAAAATTGCTGGGTTGAAATTAGCGTTAAGTATGATCGACCTAACAACTTTAGAAGGTAACGATACCAAAGGCAAAGTTGAACAATTATGCTATAAAGCTATGCATCCTCATGATGCTTTACAAGGATTGCCAACAGTTGCCGCAATTTGTGTTTATCCATCTATGGTTAGTATCGCTAAAAATGCCCTTCAGGGCTCTAAGATAAATGTTGCTTCGGTTGCTACTGCTTTTCCGAGTGGTCAATCTGATCTGAAAATCAAATTGGCTGACACAAAATTTGCTGTTGATCAAGGAGCTGACGAAATTGATATGGTTATTTCAAGAGGTAAATTTTTAAGTGGAGACTATCAATATGTATATGATGAAATTATTGCTGTTAAAGAAGCTTGTGGCAAAGCTCATTTAAAAGTCATCTTAGAAACCGGTGAATTAGAAACTTTAGATAATGTTAGAAAAGCTAGTGAAATAGCTATCCAAGCTGGAGCAGATTTTATAAAGACATCTACTGGCAAAATTCAACCAGCAGCAACTTTACCTGTAACTTATGTGATGCTTGACACCATAAAAGATCATTATATTAAAACTGGTAAAATGATCGGAATGAAACCTGCTGGAGGTATTTCGAATTCTAAAACTGCTTTTCAATATCTTATAATGCTAAACGAAGTTTTAGGAGAAAAATGGATGAATAGTAAATATTTTCGTTTTGGTGCTAGTAGCTTGGCAAATGATATTTTAATGCAATTAGTAAAATTTGAAACAGGATTTTATCAATCTGCAAATTATTTTTCAAAAGATTAATTATGGCAAAAAAAAATAAGTATTTTAAAGCTTCCTGGTCTTACGACCCAGCTCCTGAAAGTACAGATCATATCCAACTCCAAAAAAAGTATGATCTTTATATTGATGGTAAATTTATAAAACCAGAAAATGGGAAATATTTTGAAACAATCAATCCTACCAATGATGAAATAATTGCAAAAGTTGCTTTAGCAGAAAAAGAAGATGTTGATAAAGCTGTAAAAGCTGCTAGAAATGCTTTTAAAAGCTGGTCGAAAATTGAGCCTAAAGAAAGAGGTAAATATATTTATAGAATTGCCAGATTAATTCAGGAACGATCCAGAGAATTTGCAGTAATTGAAAGTTTAGATGGCGGAAAACCAATACGCGAATCCCGTGATATTGATATTCCCTTAGCTGCAAATCACTTTTTTTATTACGCAGGATGGGCTGATAAATTGGAATATGCATTTCCTAACAGAAATCCAAAACCCCTTGGCGTAACAGGGCAAATTATTCCATGGAATTTTCCATTGTTGATGGCGGCATGGAAATTAGCTCCTGCACTGGCAACCGGTAATACTGTAGTTTTAAAACCTGCAGAAACTACTCCATTAACAGCTTTAAAATTAGCTGAAATAATTCGCGACACTGGTTTGCCAAAAGGAGTCGTAAATATCATTACAGGTGCTGGTAAAACAGGTGCAAATATTGTCAATCATCCGGATATTGATAAGATATCTTTTACTGGATCTACAGCGGTAGGAAAATATATACAAAAAACTGTTGCCGGAACCCACAAAAAAATCACCCTTGAATTAGGCGGCAAAAGTGCTAATATTATTTTTGAAGATGCTGCAATTGACCAAGCTGTAGAAGGTATTATAGATGCAATTTTTTTTAATCAAGGCCATGTTTGTTGCGCAGGGTCAAGACTTTTTATACAGGAATCCGTTGCGGATACAGTTATTCAAAAATTAAAAGACAGAATGGAAACGCTAATTGTAGGTGATCCCTTAGATAAAAATACAGATATAGGTGCTATCAATTCGAAAAGGCAATTAATAATTATTGAAAATTATATAAAAATTGGCTTAAATGAAGGTGGTGAAATTTTCCAAACTGATTGTAAATTACCTTCAAAAGGAAATTGGTGCGCTCCTACCTTATTTTTAAATTTATCACAATCGCATACTATTGTACAAGAAGAAATATTTGGTCCGGTACTAGCCATTCAAACTTTTAGAACTATTCAAGAAGTCATTGAAAAAGCAAATAATACTCCTTACGGATTAGCAGCAGGAGTTTGGACTCAAAATGGAGCAAAATTATTTCATTTATCCCAAAAGCTTAAAGCTGGTGTGATCTGGGGAAATACTTTTAATAAATTTGATGCTACTTCGCCTTTTGGAGGTTATAAAGAAAGTGGATTTGGACGTGAAGGAGGTTTACACGGATTAAAACCTTATGTGAAATTCGAATAACAAAAAACCATAAGCGTAAGGCATTTAAATTCATATTTAAATAATTAAATTTTTAATAAAAATCCATGTCAAGATTGAATATTAACAAAACATACAAATTATATATTGGAGGTAAATTTCCAAGAACTGAATCAAGCAGATATTATCCTATAACAAATACTAAAGGAGATCTTATTGCAAATATGTGCTTGGCTTCTAGAAAAGATTTTAGAAATGCTGTTGTTATCGCCAGAAAAGTACAAGAATCCTGGGTGAGTACTTCAGCCCTAAACAAAGGGCAGATCTTATATAGAATTGCTGAAATGCTTGAGGGTAGAAAAGAGCAATTTATCGAAGAATTGATTTTGCAAGGTGTACAAAAAAAAGCAGCTCAAATTGAGGTTTCAACCTCAATTGACAGATTGGTTTATTATGCCGGTTGGAGTGATAAATACCAACAATTTTTCAGCTCTGTGAATCCCGTTAATAGTGCACATTTTAACTTTACCAACTTAGAACCTACTGGTGTTGTTTCAATCATAGCTCCTGAAAATCAAGGTCTTTTAGGTCTTATATCGGTTATTGCTCCAGCCATTGTTGGTGGTAATACAGTTATTGTTTTAGCCAGTCAAAATATATCACTTTCAGCTATTTCATTTTCTGAAGTTTTAAATTCATCTGATGTACCGGGTGGTGTTGTAAATATCCTTACTGGAAAAAGAGAAGAATTAATATCTCACTTTGCTTCTCATATGGATGTTAATGCTATTATCTATTGTGGAACAGATCAAAAAGATCTCAAAACAGTAAGTGAACTTGCCAGTAACAATGTAAAAAGAACCATCTTTTATAAAAAGAATGATTGGCTAAATAGCAGTAATGAATCACCCTATTTTATTGAGAAAACTCAAGAAGCAAAAACAACCTGGCATCCAGTAAAAATTTAATTATTTAAATCTAAAAAACAGTTATGATAAACCAAGATTATTTTGCTCATGAAACAGCTGTTATTGATGATAATTGCATCATTGAAAAAGGAACAAAAATATGGCATTTTAGCCATATCATGTCCAATTGTAAAATTGGAGAGGGGTGTAACATTGGGCAAAACGTTGTTGTTTCTCCTCAAGTTATTTTGGGTAAAAATGTAAAAGTGCAAAATAATGTATCCATTTATACCGGTGTTATTTGTGAAGATGATGTTTTTTTAGGTCCTTCAATGGTTTTTACCAATGTAATTAATCCACGAAGCGCTGTTAATCGTAAAGAGGAATATATGCTAACAGTCGTTAAAAAAGGTGCCAGTATTGGAGCTAATGCAACTATAGTTTGCGGTAATGATATTGGTGAATTTTCTTTTATAGGTGCTGGAGCTGTAGTAGTTAAAGAAGTAAAACCTTATTCTCTAGTTGTAGGAAATCCTTCAAAACAAATTGGATGGATAAGCGAATACGGACAAAGATTGTATTTTGATGATAAAGGAGAAGCAATTTGTCCGGAAAGTAATGAAAAATATATATTAAATAATGACGTTATAAAGAAAATCGGTTAGATTTGTAAGACAATCTCAAGAGTTTTACATTTTTAAATTGTCTTTTCAAAAAGAACTTTTACCATATGAAAAAATTACTTTTACTGATTATTCTTATTTCTACCTATGTAAATGCTCAAATGGAAACCCCACCTGTTTATCCAGGTTGTGAAAGTGTTGATGCTACACAAATAGAAAAATGTTTTTACAATAAACTAGAATTTAATGTTTATCAAAATTTTGAAACACCTCAAAAAGTAAAAGACGAGCGTTTTCAAGGAAAAATTAATGTTGTATTTTCAGTTTCTAAAGAAGGTAATTTTAAGGTTATCTATGTAAAATCAATTTACAAGGAATTAGAAGAAGAAGCCATAAGAATTTTTTCAAATCTACCTCAGGTAACTCCTGCTAAATATGAAGGAAGATCTATTGAAAAGCGTTATGCATTACCAATAAATATTCCAATTGAACCCTATGAAGAAGTTGAGATCTCTCAATATGTAGCTCCTACTATTGTAACTACAATAATTGAGCCTGAAGTTATAATAAAAGAAGAAATTATTATTGAAGATAATATAACTTTGGTGGATAATGATACATTATTTCCCGAATTCTATAGCGAATTAAACATTCCACTCACCCATCAGGAATACGATGAAATAATATATTATCTCGATAAGGGTGAAAATACACATACTACTTTTAAACCATTTTTATACAATGAAGTAAAACCTCACGTTGACTTATATGCTAAAAGAAGTGCAATTTTAAAAGATAAAAATACTTGGGCTGGAAGAAAATTATTCAATGAACATCTATTTTTGGTAAAAGGAAAAAATTACTGGTTTACAGTTAATCCTACTTTTGACCTACAAATCGGTAAAGATAATTCTGATGTTGATTTTACTTATAACAACACAAGAGCCTTTCAAATTCAAGGCGCTCTGGGTAAAAAGTTTAGCTTTTCTACTTCCTATTATGAAAGTCAGGGAAGATTTGCCCAATATGTAAATACATCAACCAGACTTTACAATCCAATCATTGGAGCTAGTGCTGTTGTTCCAGGCAGAGGAAAAGCCAAATCATTTAAAGAAGATGGTTTTGATTACCCTGTTGCTGAGGCTTATTTGAGTTATACACCCAATAATTTTTTTAATTTTCAATTTGGTAACGGTAAAAATTTTATAGGTGATGGTTATCGAACATTCTTTTTATCAGATGTTGCTTCACCCTACCCATTTTTCAAGATCAGTACACAATTTTGGAAAATTAAATATACCAACATATGGATGTGGATGGATGACATTAGACGAACTTCTTCTGACGACAACACCAATTTAAGAAAATTTGTTGCCATGCATCATTTAAGCTGGAATATTACCAAAAATTTTAACTTAGGTTTATTTGAAGCTGTTATAACCAATGAGAATAATTATAATGGATTTGATATTTCTTTCTTTAATCCAATAATTTTTTACCGTGCTGTTGAATTTTCAAATGGAGGAGATCACAGTGGTAATGTTCAGGTTGGATTGAATATGAAATATAAAATTAATGATCAAATATCTATATATAACCAATTTTTAATAGATGAATTAACAGTTAGTAAAGTTTTTGATGGTAGTGGTTATTGGGGGAATAAATTTGCAATTCAGCTTGGTGCAAAATATTACAATGCTTTTAAAATTGATAATTTAATATTACAGGGTGAATTTAACTGGGCGAGACCTTATACTTTTTCACATGGCACAGTTGAATTAAATTCTGGTCATTACAACCAACCTATTTCACATTTATGGGGTGGAAATTTTTGGGAATTTGTTGGTATAACTCGATATTCAAAAAATCGATGGTTTGCCAATGCAAAAATAATTTTAGGTGAAAAGGGTTATGATTTTCAAAATTCTAATGATAGTTATGGGGGAGATATTTATGTTTCTTATGATAATCGAGTAGCTGATACAGGAAACGAAGTAGGTCAAGGAAATACTACGAAGATTTTTATAGGTGATATTCAAGCTGGATGGATATTGAATCCTGCCACAAATTTACAGTTATTTGGTGGTTTTACTTATAGAAGTTTCTCTCCATATCAAACC
>JAUWUU010000052.1 GCA_030617765.1 Flavobacteriia bacterium
GAATACTTTGAAACAAACTTATCGAAAACTCTTTGTGGTAAAAATGAAGTTAATTGTGCGAAAACATATTTGCCATCGTTCATTGTGAATAAAATTATATTCACAAACTTAACCGTTTCAAATCGTCACCATCTAAAATCTACTCACATCTATAGTAACTACAATGATTTCAAAGAACTTTTTTATCTTTTAGTGGACACTAGTGATAAATTATATCAAATTATAAGATTAATTTCTGTGAATAATCTTGAAAAGAACAAAGATTATAGTCTGGTTTTATTGCAGAAAAATAATACTGCTTTTTCATTTTTCAATTATATTTTTTTAGGAAAAACTGCAAAGCAAAAAGAAGAGATCATTAAACATGAGTTGATTCATGTAAAACAAAAACACAGTTTAGATCTATTGCTATTTGAAATCCAAAAAATAGTGTTTTGGTTTAATCCTTATAGTTATTTATTTCAAAAAAGAATATCAGAAGTTCATGAGTTTATAGCCGATTCAAAAACAGTAAATAAAAAAGAGAAAAGTACTTTTTATAATAGTCTTTTGGCCGAGACTTTTAATGTTGACAAGATGGCCTTTGTCAATTCATTTAATAAACAATCAATCATTAAAAAACGAATTATTATGTTTAGTAAAAGCAAATCAAAAGAAATTTTAAAATTAAAGTATTTATTTATGATTCCTGTATTGATGGCAATGTTGATCTATACTTCGTGTGAAAACACTGAATCAGAAAAGGGATTATCAAAGATAAATAAGAAGAGATTAACAAAAACTGTGATGGGAGGTTACAAAAATAAAGATGGATCTATTGTTAATGAAAAGGTAATTCAGAATAAAAATGAAGGGTATTTAGACCAGTATATATTTGATGCAAAACCTGATGGAAAGCTAATTTCTTTTGATATATTATCTGATGCAGAGAAAAATGAATTCAATGCTTATAATGAGAAAATGAAAGAAATATGGGATGGATATGCAAAATATGAGTTTTATGAAAATGATAATGGAGAAAGAGCATTCCAAGAAATAATAGATAAAGAAAATTATAAAAAAAGTATGCGATCAAAAGATTATTCTAATGCTACAGATGTTCCATTTGCAGTAATCGATCAAGTTCCGGTTTTTCCGGGTTGTGAAGATGCGACAGATCAAAAAGATTGTATGACTCAAAAAATATCTAAACATGTAGGAGACAATTTCGATATGAGTGATATTAATAATTTAGGCTTACAACCCGGAACAAAAAGAGTATATGTGCAATTTAAAATTGACAAAGATGGTAAAATTGTTGATGTAAAAGCTCGTGGTCCACATGTAGATTTGGAAGAAGAAGCGGTAAGAGTAGTTAAAAGTTTACCGCAAATGAAGCCAGGTGAGAAGAATGGTAAAAAAGTAACTGTAAAATATACTTTGCCCATTAGTTTGGTTGTGGAGTAAAATTTTATTCAGGGGGTGACTTCAAGTCGCCCCCTGAAATATATTCATTAAAAAATCAACATTTTATTACAGATTTTCAACAAAAAAGCCTCTTTTTCAAAATTATTTGTACTTTCACAAAGTATAAACAATTGCAATGTTTTTAAGGGTTTTATTCGCAATATTATTTGTTTTGTTATTTACTAACTGTGATTTTATATCGCCTAAAAATTCCTCACCACAAAATTTAGCTGTCTTAGATACAGTTATTGATTATACTACAGTTGATGTTTATCCCCTTTTGCATGAATGCAATAATTGTGATTCTAATGAAAAACAAAACCTGTGTTTTGAAAATGAGTTGATAAAAAAGTTAGAAAGCTCAATGAATAAACATAATTTTAAGGTTTTCAAACCTTTTAAAGAAACAATTTATGCTGATCTATTGGTTGATAATTTTGGAAATATTTCATTGATCAAGTTGCAATCTACCAATAAATTAAAAAAGGAAATTCCCACTTTTGATAGTATTTTTAAAAATAGTATAGATTATTTACCTACTTTAATTCAGCCTTCAATTAAAAGAGGAATTCCGGTAAGAACAAAGTTTAAGTTACCGGTTGTAATAAATGTTAGTGAATAAAACATCATAGATTAAATACAAAAACTAAATAGTTAACCTTTTCCATTCCATTCTTTATAAAATTGTTTAAGGTAATGTTCCATAAAAGCATGTCTTTCAATAGCAATTTGTTTCCCCGTTTTAGTATTCATTTTGTCTTTTAGCAATAAAAGCTTTTCATAAAAATGATTAATGGTTGGAGCAGCACTTTTTTTATAGGCTTCTTTACTTTGATTAATTACAGGTTTAATTTCTGGATTGTATAATTCTCTATTTTTAAATCCACCGTAATTAAAAGCCCGGGCAATTCCTATGGCGCCAATAGCATCTAGCCTGTCTGCATCCTGAATTACTTCTAATTCTTTAGAAGTGATTTTTTTTGAATTGGAGTCCAAACTATTTTTAAAGGAAATATTGATAATTATACTTTCTATATGCTGAATTATTGATTCATTAATATGAATACTTTCTAAGAAACTTCTTGCTTTTTTGGGACCGACAGTTTCATCACCATTGTGAAATTTGGCATCAGCAATATCGTGTAGAAGTGCGCCAAGTTCAACGATAAATAAATCAACATTTTCATTTTTAGAAATGTGTTTTGCATTTTTCCAAACACGCTCTATATGAAACCAATCATGACCACCTTCGGCATCTTCAAGTGTTGATTTTACAAATTGAATAGTTTGGTCTATTATTTCAGATTTATTCATAATGCAAATTAAAAAAACGCTGTTAAAAACAGAGATGATTTATAATTTTTTATTAATATTTGTCAGTAATAGCTTAAAGAAAACCTTTATTTTGAAATATGGAATTCTAATTATAAACAGCTTTACATTTGCCATTTTCACAAATAACACTCGTAGGTGGCATTACCAACATACAATCAGATATGATACCCCATTTTTGATTGTATTGATGTTCCATCTCATTATATTTTTTTACTTTGGCTAATAATTCAGTTGTATCAATGGAATTGCTATAAACTAAATAGCTTTTAAACCCTCCGCAGGCTTTGCTGCCATAACCTACATATTCACAAGTAAACTCATCAGAACAAATAGACTGATTAGCTATGGTCATAATTTCATTTGCTAAAACTTCAAGCGCTTTTCTATCATCTTCTTGCGTTGTTTGAGTGTCGGTATCATTACAGTTCATTATTAATAATGGTAAAAGTATAAGTAGGAGTTTCATGTATAAATATTTTTTAAATAATTTGTTATTCCAAGCAAGAATCGGTTGATATTAGTGAACTTCTTAAATGAAAGTTCTTTAGTTGGTATCGCATTTCAATGTTTAAATTGAACTAATCCCAATTTTTCAGCGGGATCTTGGTTTTACTACCTTTTATTTTTTTTCTTCTCGCAATCCTTTGTCAATTAAGATTTCAATAATTTGATATCGGATTATAAAGACCCTACCAAGCATAATTCCGGCATTAAGCGAGAAAATAATTGCACTTAAATGTTCTAAGTGTACAAATTCATGAACGATATCCCTTTTAAAAATATGTAATAAAATAAGTAGAAACAGAAGTATTCCACCTATAACATCAAAATCTTTTACTATTTGATGACCTTTATTATCCCAGGTTATATTTTGAATTCTGCTTAAAATTGATCCTAGAATTATTCCGATAAGGAAAGCAAATATCGGATATTTTAGAGGGATATCATCTTGAATAAAATATTTGATTGACAAAAAAATGAATAAGAAGAACATAAAAACAAAAAACCATAATTGACGTTTTACTTTAATATTTACATTTCTTTTTTTTGGTTCCGTCATTTTATGAATAGCAGTTCAATAATTATTTTTTTTTGCAACAATGGCATAAACCATTGGTATATTATTTTTAAGATGTTTGATTCTGAATTTATTTTTTGAAATTTTTACAGTTTTATTGAAACAATTATAGGGTGAATAATCGTATTCATTAAGTGAATTTATTACAAGCCCGTTAGCAATCAAACTATTGACAACTTCACCAATTCCATGATTCCAGGTAATGCTTTCAGATTTGATAGGTGCGTCTCTATCTGTATAAGTGCCAGATTCTGATTCAATAATGGCATCTGAATTGAAATATCTATATTGTATTTTCTCAAAATCATAATCAAACATCCAAACTACCGGATGAAATTCCGCAAAAATAAATTTACCACCTGGCTTTAGGTATTTTGAAATAATCTTCGCCCATTTACTTAAATCAGGTAACCAACCAATTGTACCATAACTTGTAAAAACGATATCAAATTTTTTATCTAAATGATTTGGCAGATCATAAATATCACAGCAAATAAATTCAGCATCAATATTCAACTTTTCAGTTAATATTTTAGCCTGATCAATCGCTTTATCCGAAAGGTCAACCCCAGTAACTTTTGCGCCCAGTCTACCTAAAGATATACTGTCTTGGCCGAAATGACATTGTAAATGAAGAATGCTTTTTCCTGAAATATCTTTGAGTAGATTTAGCTCGATTTCATTTAGTGAGCTTTTGCCTTTCAGGAAATTTTTCACATCATAGAATTCTGATTTAATATGGTAATCAACTTTTTGGTTCCACAAATGTTTATTGATAATCAGATAATCATTTTTAGAATTCATTTGGAGAATAATTTATAGTAAAATTAGCAAACTATATATAATAAAAAAATTAGTTATTAAGCATATCCCATAATTTATCTTTCAATTCAGTAAGACCGGTTTGGGCAATTGAAGATATAAAAAGATGAGGTAAATCTTTTGGGAGTTCTTTCTCTATTTCTGTTTTCAATTCATCATCTAACATATCAGATTTCGAAATTGCCAGTAAACGATCTTTGTCTAACAATTCAGGATTGTGTTTTTTGAGTTCGTTTAGCAGGACATCATATTCTTTTTGAATATCGTCACTATCAGCCGGAATTAAGAATAGTAATAGCGAATTCCGCTCAATATGGCGTAAAAAATGATGACCCAGACCTTTACCTTCTGCGGCACCTTCAATAATTCCCGGTATATCAGCTACAACAAAACTTTGATAATTACGATGTTTAACAATTCCTAAATTGGGTTTTAAAGTAGTGAAAGCGTAATCAGCAATTTTGGGTTTTGCAGCGGTAATGACAGATAAAAGCGTAGATTTTCCGGCATTTGGAAAACCAACCAAACCAACATCAGCCAGTAATTTTAATTCTAACTGAAACCAAACTTCTTTACCTTCAATTCCGGGTTGTGAATAACGCGGAGTTTGATTGGTTGGTGATTTAAAATGCCAATTTCCACGTCCACCTTTACCACCTTCGGCTATTATTCTCTCTTCACCATTTTGTGTGATCTCAAATAACACTTTTTTAGTTTCGTGATCTTTTACAATAGTTCCAAGAGGAACATCAATATAAACATCTTCACCATCTTTTCCGGTACTTCTGTTTTTGCTACCTGCACTTCCGTGTTGTGCTTTGTAATGTTGTTTAAATTTGAGGTGAAAGAGGGTCCACATGTTTTTGTTTCCACGTAGAATAATATGTCCGCCACGGCCTCCATCTCCTCCATCGGGGCCACCCTTAGTGATAAATTTTTCACGGTGTAGATGTACTGACCCTTTACCTCCTTTACCGGAAGCAACCCAAATATTCATATAGTCAACAAAATTACCTTCTGTCATGATTAATTAAATTTGTTAAACAAATAAATGAAGTTTTAAATTGTGAAAATTATAAATTATTTATAACATTAGATAATCTTTCTGAAATTTCATCAATAGAACCAACACCATTTACACCATAATATTTATTTTGTTCTTGAAAATAATATTGTAAGATGGCAGTTTTAGTTTGGTATTCTTTAAAACGATTCCTTATTTTATTTTCATCCTGATCATCAGGTCTACCGCTGGTTAAACCTCTATTTAGTAAACGTTTTATGAGAACTTCATCTGGCACTTCCAAGGCGATCATTCCATTAATAGTTTCACCTTTTTTAAGCAAAAAGTCATCTAAAGCTTTGGCTTGAGATTCAGTACGTGGGAAACCATCAAAAATAAATCCATTGGCATTGGCATTCTTATTTACTTCGGCCTTCAACATATCAATAGTTACTTCATCAGGCACCAAATCACCATGATCCATATATGATTTAGCCAATATGCCCAGATCTGTTTCATTTTTAATATTGTAACGAAAAACATCACCTGTTGAAATATGAATTAAATTATACTTATGTTTTAATATATCTGCCTGAGTCCCTTTTCCCGCTCCTGGAGGGCCAAATAAAACTATATTTTTCATAAAACTTAAAATTATTTAGGTAAAGATAATTTATAAAATCATATTTTTTAATGTCAATTATTTTTTTAGTTGGTAAATATTCGGAAGATTTCTTCCTAATCCGTCATAATCTAATCCATAGCCAACAATGAATTTATCTTCAATAGGTATTCCTATATAATCAATTGCAAGATCTTTTTTAAAAACATCAGGTTTAAAAAATAGCGTTGCAACTTTTAATTGTTTAAGGTCTTCATTTTTAAAGATATTGTAGATTTCTTCTAAAGTATTTCCTGTATCAATAATATCTTCTAAAATGACAACAGTTTTTCCTTTTAGATTCTCATTTACGCCTACTAATTTCCTTACTTTTCCTGTACTATTTGTTCCTTGATAAGAAGTTAATTTTACAAAAGATAAATGACAGTTATAAGAATATTCTCTAACAAAATCAGCCACAAACATAAATGAACCATTTAAAACACCCATAAAAATAGGGACTTCATCTTTATCTATATCATTTTCAATTTGCTTTGCAATATTTTTAACTGCTTTTTCAATTTTATCTTTTGTAATAAAAAGCTCAAAATGTTTATCGTTTAGTTTTATTGTATTCATATTCTCATGATTAATGCCTATAATTACAAAAGTAAATGGTTGTGAATTTTTCTTATTTTAAAATATATAATCTCATCTATTTAGTTGAAGAGAAGTGTAAATTTACAGTATTTTATAAAACAAAACCTTTCAAGTTAGGAAAAACTTAAAAGGTTTATTTTTTTGTGTATTCGGATAATCTATTGTTTTAATTTCTCATCATCTGATTTTACGCTTGTAATATACATGATTGGAGATGCAACAAATAATGAAGAATATGTACCAACAATAACACCAATGATCAGGGCAAACATAAATCCTTTTATTGAATCACCTCCAAATAAGAATATGGCAAGTAAAACAATTAGTGTAGTTAAAGAAGTGTTTACGGTTCTACCTAAAGTGCTACTCAACGCACTGTTTACAACTCTATAAAAAGGCCAGGTATTATGTTTTTTACTAAATTCTCTAATTCTATCAAAAATAACTACTGTATCATTCAATGAGTAACCAACTACAGTTAATATTGCAGCTATAAATGACTGGCCAATTTCCATATCAAATGGTAATATTTTATAGAAAAGTGAAAAAATTGATAGTACTATTAATACATCATGGAATACAGCCACCACAGCTCCCAAACTATATTGCCATTTTTTAAATCGCATTAAGATATATAAGAACACAACGATTAATGAGCCTAAAATTGCCCATATAGCAGCCTGTCTGATATCATCAGCAATCGTTGGACCAACTTTAATATTTTGCATAACACCAACATTTAAATTGTTATCAGCCCCTTTAAATTGATCATAAGTAATGGATTCAGGTAAGTAAGGTTTTAAACCATTATACAATAAATTTTGAATTTCATCATCAACAGTTAAAGCATTATCATCAATTTTATATTTGGTTGTTATTTTTAATTGGTTAGCATTACCAAAAGTTTTTACTTCAGGCAAACTTCCAAAAGGGTCCTTTAAATTATTGGCAATTTCCTGAGCATTTACAGCATTATCAAATCTAACAGTATAAGTTCTACCTCCAGTAAAATCAACGCCATAATTTAAACCATTGGTTAGGAGAGAAGCAATACCGATAATGATAATCGTTCCAGAAATAATAAATGCCATTTTTCTCTTTTTCAAGAAATCAACATTGATATTTTTAAACCAGTTTTTAGTGATATTGGTATTAAAAGTTAATTTATGTCCTTTGTTTACATACCAATCAATAAGTAAGCGTGTGATGAAAATTGCTGAAAATAACGAAGTTACAATACCTATCATTAACGTAGTGGCAAAACCTTTAATTGGTCCTGTACCAAATACATAAAGAATAATACCTGTTAATAAGGTAGTAATATTTGCATCTAGAATTGATGATAAAGCACCGCTAAACCCGTCGTTTACAGATTCTTTTAATCCTTTACCTTTATGAAGTTCTTCTTTAATTCTTTCATAGATCAGTACATTGGCATCAACCGACATACCGATTGTTAGCACAATACCAGCAATACCTGGCAATGTTAGAACAGCACCAAATGCTGCTAACGTACCAAAGATAAATACAATATTAAAAATTAAGGCGATATCAGAAAAAATACCGGCTTTACCATAATAGAATATCATCCAAGCAAATATCAATAATAAGGCAATGATAAATGAAATAGAACCACTGTCAATCGCTTCCTGACCTAGAGAAGGTCCAACAACATCCGACTGAATAATTCGGGCAGCAGCAGGTAATTTACCTGATTTTAAAGCATTGGCCAAATCTTGTGCTTCTTCAATTGAAAACTGACCAGAAATTGAAGTTCTTCCATGTGTAATTGCGTCGTTTACTCGAGGTGCAGAATACACATAATCATCTAAAACTACGGCAACAAATTTTCCAACATTAGCAGTAGTCATTTTAGCCCACTGTTTACTTCCTTTGGTATTCATAGACATGCTTACTTCAGGATTTGCACCTAATTGATCAAATACCTGAGCTGCATCTGAGATCACATCACCTTGAATAGGAGCAATGTCATCGCGATTGGATTTGATAGCGTAAAGATTTATTCTGTCAGTATCAGTTATTGGTTTTGCATCCCATAAGAATTTTGTGTATTTCATATTGGCAGGTAATAAATTCCTTACTTCTTTCATGGCAAGGTATTTATCAACAGTTGCAGTATCAGAAACAGATGCAGAAGCAATCAATGAACTAACCTGATTTTGTGATTGTGGTATATTTGGTATCAGTACTGAAAATAATGGATTTGCAGATTTTGTATCTACAGAATCCTTTACTTCACCTAATAAATCGTCAATTTCTTTATCTTGAGAAATTGAATCTAAGGATGATTCACTTTCATCAACTTTTAAAATTTGAGCTAAAGTCGCATTTGAGTTGATAAAAAATTGTGCCATCTCCTGATTTGAATATACTTCCCAAAATTGTAATTCAGCAGTACTTTGCAATAACTTTCTTACACGATCAATATCTTTTGCGCCGGGTAATTCAATTAAGATCCTTCCTGATTCACCGGTCCCTGCTCGTTGAATGTTAGGTTGAGTAACACCAAAACGGTCAATACGACTACGTAAAACCTCAAAAGCTGTATTGATAGAACCATTAACTTCATCTTTTAAAATTGGTTTAACTTCATCATCACTCATTTTGAAGTTAATCTTATCTTTTAAAGATTTATTACCAAAAATACTTGGGTCACTTAATTTTTCAGTGCCTTTGCTTACTTGTTCAAAAGCTTCAAAAAATAATTGCAAATAATCTTTATCACTTTCTTTTTCTGTTTTAGTTGCAAGATTTAATGCTTCGTTAAATACAGTATTTTTTGAATTATTTGATAACCCTACTAAAATGTCTCTAACGGAAACTTCTAAAATTGCATTGATACCTCCTTTTAGATCTAAGCCTAGGTTAATTTCTTTTTCTTTTAATTCATTATAAGTAAAATCAGTAAATCCTAAATTTAAAACCTTAGTATTTGCAACTGAATCTAAGAAATGTTTTTCAATTTTAGCCAGTTCATCAATATCGTTTGACGAAACTTTAGACTCAGCATAAATTTCGGCATCTTTCTCTACATTTTTTGCAAACCAAGTAAACGATAGTTGGTATATACTAACTATAGCAAACAAAATTGCAAATGTTCTAATAAGTCCTTTGTTTTGCATTCTATTTCAAATTTTTATAAATTATATTTTTCAATTAAACGCGGCAAATATACTGAATTAATTTAGCTTTTAAAGAAAATTGTTGTGAATATTTAGTAAGGAAATCTATTATAAAAATTGACGTTTTTTTAGTAAATTCGCAATACATAAAAATTCTACAAAATGAAACATTTAACTGATATTGAGATTGCTCAAAACACAAAATTACTTCATATAAAAAAAATTGCAAAAAAATTAAATATTGATGCTGATGATCTTGAGCGTTTTGGAAAATATAAAGCCAAATTACCATTACATCTAATTGATGAAGAAAAAGTTGCTAAAAGTAATCTTATCTTAGTTACTGCTTTGACGCCAACCCCGGCAGGAGAAGGAAAAACCACTGTATCTATAGGGTTGACAGAAGGTTTAAATAAAATTAATAAGCATGCAACTGTTGTTTTACGTGAACCTTCTTTAGGTCCTGTTTTTGGAATTAAAGGGGGAGCTGCGGGAGGTGGATATTCTCAAGTTGTACCAATGGAAGATATTAATTTGCATTTTACAGGAGATTTTAATGCGATAGAAAAAGCCAATAATTTACTTTCTGCTTTAATTGATAATAATTTACAATGTGTACCTTGTTCGTTGAATCTTGATCCACGTACAATTTTATGGAAAAGAGTTATTGACATGAACGATAGAGCTTTACGTCAAATAACAATTGGATTGGGAGGCACTGCCAATGGTATTCCTCGTGAAGATGGTTTTAATATTACACCGGCTTCCGAAGTTATGGCAATTTTGTGTATGGCTTCAGGTTTTGAAGATCTTAAAAAACGTTTAGGAGATATATTTGTAGGTTTTACTTTTGATAAGAAACCAATTTTTGCTCGTGATTTAAAAGCTGAAAATGCCATGGCAATTTTATTGAAAGATGCTATAATGCCAAATTTAGTTCAGACATTAGAAGAGAATCCAGCTATTATTCACGGAGGACCGTTTGCCAATATTGCTCAAGGAACCAATTCAATTCTAGCAACTAAAATGGGACTGAGCTTATCCGATTATGTAGTAACAGAAGCAGGTTTTGGAGCTGATCTGGGCGCAGAGAAGTTCTTAAATATCAAATGTGTTGCAGCCGGATTAAATCCGAAAGCAGTTGTATTAGTAGCAACGATAAGGGCATTAAGACATCATGGAGGTGCAACTAAAGATGAACTGAACACGTCAAATATTTCTTATGTAGAAAAAGGAATGCCAAATTTAGAAAAGCATATCGAGAATATTAGAAAATTTAATATCGAACCTGTTGTTGCAATCAACGCATTTACAAATGATACTGAAGAGGAAATTCAAATGGTAAAAGATAAATGTGCAATCATTGGAGTTCATGCAGTTTTATCAGAAGGATGGGCAAAAGGTGGTGAAGGCACGAAAGATCTTGCTAGAGCAGTAGTAGATATTGTTGAAAATAAAGCAACACAATTTAAACCACTTTATGACTGGAAATCATCAATAGTTGAAAAAATTGAAACTATAGCCAGAGAAATTTATGGAGCTGATGGTGTGGATTTTGATAAAAAAGCAAAACTCAATTTAAAAAGGATTGACAGGTTAGGATATAATGATTTTCCAATTTGTATGGCAAAAACACAAAAATCATTTTCTGATAATGAATTTTTAAGAGGTAGGCCTAAAGGATTTATTGTACAAGTGAGAGAAATTGAAATAGCTGCCGGAGCAGGTTTTGTTATCCCAATTTTAGGAAAAATAATGCGTATGCCTGGATTACCAAGAGTGCCTGCAAGTGAGCATATGTCTATTGATAAAGATGGTAAAATCTCAGGATTGTCTTAATAACTGATTAAAAAAAATAATCTATAATTGAATTTTCAGAGTTTAATATAAAAAAATCCGCCAATTGGCGGATTTTTTAAAATTTATTACTAAGTACTCAATACTTAATACTAAAATTTATACATCTAGAAGTCCGTTAGTTTTTTTAACAGCAGCAGCACTTGTTTGTAGTTTTGCTTTTTCAGCATCTGTTAATTCTAATTCTACTATTTTTTCGATTCCATTTTTACCAATAATACATGGTACGCCAATAGAAATATCGTTTAAACCATATTCTCCTTCTAATAAGGCAGAACAAGGAAACATTTTATTCTGATCACATGCGATAGATTGAACGATAGAAGAAACTGCAGCACCTGGTGCATACCAAGCACTAGTGCCTAATAATTTAGTTAAAGTAGCGCCGCCAACTTTGGTAGCTTCAACAACTTTATCTATTTTTTCTTCTGACAAAAATTTACTAACAGGTATACTATTTCTAACAGCAAGTCTGGATAAAGGTATCATACCAGTATCACTATGACCTCCAATTACTATTCCATTAACGTCAGAAGCCGGACATTCTAATGCTTCTGCCAAACGGTATTTAAATCTGGCGCTATCTAAAGCTCCACCCATTCCTAAAATGCGATTTCTATCTAAACCGAGAGATTTATGAGTTAAATAAGCCATAGTATCCATTGGGTTACTTACAACTATGAAAATGGCGTTTGGAGAATGATCTAAAATGTTTTGAGTAACAGTTTTAACTATTCCTGCATTAATGCCAATTAATTCTTCTCTGGTCATTCCTGGTTTACGTGGAATACCACTGGTTATCACAGCAACATCACTTCCTGCTGTTTTTGTATAATCATTTGTGCATCCTGAAACTTTGGTATCAAATCCGTTTAATGATGCAGTTTGCATTAGATCCATTGCTTTTCCTTCTGCGTATCCTTCTTTGATATCGATCAAAACAACTTCAGAAGCGAAGTTTTTAATTGCAATGTACTCGGCACAACTTGCTCCAACAGCACCTGCACCTACTATGGTTACTTTCATGTGTTTAAAAATTTAAAATTATATAACAAAAATAGTTTAAAAAATGGAGAACTTAAGTAACTATGGCTACTTGATTTTAATTAAATTAAAGTAGTACTTCATTTGATTTTTTAGTTGACATTTTAAATATCAATATTTGCGTAAATTGCATGTTTTTCAATAAATTCTCTACGAGGTGGAACATCATCACCCATTAGCATAGAAAAAACTCTATCAGCTTCAGTGCCATTTTCAATGGTTACTCGACGCATTTTCCTGAAATCAGGATTCATAGTAGTATCCCAAAGTTGTTCTGCATTCATTTCTCCAAGACCTTTATACCTCTGTATTGTACCTCCTCCATAACTTTCAATCAATGCATCACGTTCTTTATCCTCCCAGGCATATTCTTTTTTTGCACCTTTTTTAACTAGATACAGTGGTGGAGCAGCAATATAAATATTACCGTTCTCAATCAATTCACGCATATATCTAAAAAAGAAAGTTAAAATTAAAGTTTCAATATGGCTACCATCAACATCAGCATCACACATGATAACAATTTTATGATACCTTAATTTATTCATATTTAGGGCTCTTGGATCTTCTTCAGTACCAACTGTAACACCCAACGCAGTGTACATACTTTTAATTTCTTCATTTTCAAAAACCTTGTGTTGCATGGCTTTTTCAACATTTAAAATTTTACCACGAAGCGGTAAGATCGCTTGATAATTACGATCTCTACCTTGTTTGGCAGTACCTCCCGCAGAATCACCTTCGACTAAGAATATTTCACAAAGTTCTGGATCGCTCCATGCACAATCAGATAATTTACCTGGTAATCCACCGCCAGACATAACGGTTTTGCGTTGCACCATTTCACGTGCTTTTGAGGCGGCATGACGTGCCTGAGCAGCAAGGATAACTTTTTGGACAATGATTTTAGCATCATCAGGGTTTTCTTCTAAATAATTGGTTAGCATTTCAGAAACGGACTGGCTTACAGCTGAACTTACATCACGATTTCCCAGTTTAGTTTTGGTTTGTCCTTCAAATTGAGGTTCAGCAACTTTAACAGAAATTATTGCTGTTAAACCTTCACGAAAATCATCACCCGAGATATCGAATTTCAGTTTGCTTAGCATACCCGAAGATTCGGCATATTTTTTTAAAGTATGGGTTAATCCTCTTCTAAATCCTGAAAGGTGTGTTCCACCTTCATGGGTATTGATATTATTCACATAAGAATGTAAATTTTCTGTAAAAGAAGTATTATAAACCATGGCAACTTCAACAGGAATTCCATTCTTTTCGCCTTCCATACTGATAACATCAGAGGTTAACCGATCACGAGTTGCATCGAGATATCTAACAAATTCTTTTAAACCCTCTTCACTGTAGAATTCCTCATAAATAAAATTGCCCTCATCATCTTTTTCTCTTTTATCAGTTATTGTAATTGTAAGACCCTGATTTAAATAGGCCAATTCTCTTAATCTAGCGGCAAGTGTTTCGTAACTGTAAACTATTTCACATTGAAAAATTTCATCATCTGCCCAAAAAGTTACTTCTGTACCTGTTTCATTTGATTCTCCAACTACTTTTGTAGGATAAAGTGGCTTACCTCTTTCATATTCTTGTTGCCAGATCTTACCTTCACGAAATACAGTTGCTTTTAAGTGCTTTGATAGGGCATTTACTACAGAAACACCAACACCATGTAAACCACCTGATACTTTATATGAATCTTTATCAAATTTTCCACCAGCTCCAATTTTGGTCATTACTACTTCTAAAGCTGATACACCTTCCTTTTTATGTATGCCAACAGGGATTCCTCTTCCATTATCTTTAACTGAAACAGAATTATCTTCATTAATAGTTACTTCAATTCTATCACAATGATTGGCCATTGCCTCATCAATAGAATTGTCAACTACTTCATAAACCAAATGGTGCAATCCTCTTGCGCTAATATCACCTATATACATTGACGGACGCATGCGCACATGTTCCATGCCTTCTAACGCCTGAATACTATCAGCAGAATACTGGTCTTTTTTTATTTCTTCACTCATGTTTTTAACAATAATTTTTATCAAAATTTATTAACGTACAAATATAATAAAACCACTTATTCTAAGCGGTTTTTTTAATAAAATATAAGGGTAAGTTATCAACATTTTACTATGTAAATAGATAGCTATTTTTTTGACAGATTAGCGTTACTAATATATAGCAAATAAAAAAAAGCTCAAATTTTGAGCTTTTTTTTATTTGCATTTTAACATTGTATAATGCTTTTGCTTTAATGTAAAATCTGAACTAATATTTTCCCCTCATTAAACAGATTTTATTTTGGTTTTAAAATTTGTAGAAAAAGAAAAACCAAACTTAAATAATACGATAAATATATGTTTGAATTCTAAAGTAATTCTGAAGTTTTGTAAAAAAATAGAAAAACCCAGTTCTTTTAGAACCGGGTTTATTCTGTGCAAATTAAAATAGCTTAATATTTCAATGTATTTGCTTATAAAATAAATTTGTAATAATATTAATCCCCTCAGTCAACATTATTAGAAATATTATTCTAATAGTTACTTTTGTAACCGTTTA
>JAUWUU010000090.1 GCA_030617765.1 Flavobacteriia bacterium
AGGACGTGAACTCAACATGACAATTTTTTCAACATATTTCATTTTTTCATTCAATGGCATATTCAGCCTTTTGAATATCTTTTTAACCATTTTAGAGCCAATGAACTCATGTCCGTGAAATGTCCATCCAATATTTTTATCATACTTTTTTGTTGGAGCTTTACCAATATCGTGTAATAAAGCAGCCCATCGCAACCAAAGATTATCTGTAGTTTTAGCAATATTATCAATAACTTGTAATGTATGGTAAAAATTATCTTTATGCTTTTGTCCCTTGATCTGTTCAACTCCTTTTAAAGCTGTCAATTCAGGTAAAATATAGTGTAACAAGCCTGTTTCTTGTAAAAGTTTAAAGCCTATAGAAGGTTTTTTACTTATTAAAATCTTGTTCAATTCTACAACGATCCTTTCATTGGTAATAATCTTAATTCTATTTGCATTCCTTGTAATAGCCTTTAAGGATTCTTCTTCAATTATAAAATTTAATTGTGTTGCAAATCTAATGGCACGCATCATACGTAAAGGATCATCACTATAAGTTATATCTGGATCTAGTGGTGTTTTAATTATTTTATCATTAAGATCTTTTATTCCGTTAAAAGGATCTAACAATTCACCATAATTAGCTTCATTTAAACTCAAAGCCATCGCATTGATAGTAAAGTCTCTACGATTTTGATCATCCTGTAAAGTGCCCGGTTCTACATTTGGGTTCCGGCTGTCTTCGCTATAAGATTCTTTTCTGGCTCCAACAAATTCTAATTCAATTCCTTTTGTTTTAACCATTGCGGTTCCATAAGTTTTAAAAAACTGGACTTTAGGATTACCGGGTAGAAGTGCAGCAACTTTTTCAGCCAATTCAATACCGCTACCAACGGTTACAATATCAATATCTTTAGATTTTTCCTTGTCTAAAATAAAGTCACGTACATAACCACCAATTACATAACTATCCAATTTTAAGGCTTCGGAAGCATCTGAAATAACTTTAAAAATTGGATGTTTAACAGCAACTTTGTATAAATATTTTGACATGTAATTAATTATTTTCTAAGAAAATCTATCTTTCCCTTATGATCAATTTTTACAATTTGGGAAGATACACCAAATTTTTTCTCTCGATTCAAATTTACAACATAATCCACTTTATCAATTAATGTTTCATCAATTTCACTAAAACTCTTTGGTGTAGATTTTCCGCTGTAATTTGCCGATGTTGAAACAATTGGCTTACCAAATTTTTTGATGAGTCGTTTACAAAAGTCATCATTAACAATTCTTATAGCTACGGTATTATCATTTGCAATAACATTATCTGCCAGTCCTTTAGGATTTTTATAAATTACCGATGTAGGTCTTGACGAACCTTCTAAAACACAACTAACTTTTGGTGGAATCTTTTTGATGTACTGTTGTAACATTTCCCAACTATCTACCAAAATTATTAAACTTTTAGATTCGGTTCTTCTTTTAAGATCAAACACTTTTTTTACAGCATTTTCTTCGGTTGCATCACAACCTATACCCCATACAGTATCTGTTGGATAAAGAAAAAGTCCACCTTTTTTTAAAATATTTAATGTGTTTTTTAGATCGTTTTGCATAAATTTTTCAATTCAATATATCTTTGCTTTACTTCATAAGCATTAAATTTAGATATTTTAAAACCATTTTTACCATCTAGAAACCCTAATCGTATTAAATAATGATAAAAAAATCTATAAGTAGGTTTAATATATAAATGATAGAAATTTGGGTTTACTTTTTTTAAATACAACTCTTTAGCTCTTAACTGTGCATACTTTTTTAATTTATTCTTATATTTTTCTTCACTTTTATAAGAGTAATGATCTAATTTATATTTTAATAATTTTGTTTTCCCATTTATTTTTAAAGTCTCATGAACTAATTTATCCTTATCATAAAATGCGTGATTCTTATCAAAAAATCGATAAACTTTATCTGTTTGATAACCGCTGTATTTTAATGGAGAATCTTTAAAAAAAAATCTTCTATAAAAACCAAAAGCAACAATGTTTTCATTATCACTAAGTTTATTTATAATTTCATTTTTAAGTTTAGTGGGTATTCTTTCGTCAGCATCAATAAATAAAACCCAGTCATTTGATGCTTGCTTTATGGCAAAATTTCTTACATCAGAATAACTAATAAACTCATGTTGAATAAACTTTACATTTTTAAACTCTTTTACTATTTCGACTGTTCCATCTATACTAAAAGAATCTACTACAATAATCTCATCAGCAAAACTTACATTAAGTATTAAATCCTTAATATTATCAATTTCATTAAGGGTAATAATTAATACCGTCAGCTTGTTTTCATTATCTTTTAACATTTTATTTTATATGAAAAACTTAGATTCTAATTAATTCTTTTAACAGCCTAAACAGCTAAATCATATTCACGTAAAGCATCATTTAATGATGTTTTTTTATTGGTGCTTTCTTTTCGTGTTCCAATGATCAAAGCACAAGGGACGTTATATTCTCCTGCCTTAAATTTTTTGGTATAACTCCCCGGTATCACAACAGACCTTGAAGGGACGACTCCTTTGGATTCAACAGGTTTATCACCGGTTACATCAATAATTTTAGTGCTGGCAGTTAAAACTACATTGGCACCCAAAACAGCTTCTTTTTCTACTCTAACACCTTCAACAACAATGCAACGAGAACCTATAAAAGCATTGTCTTCAATAATAACAGGGGCTGCCTGCAAAGGTTCTAACACTCCTCCAATTCCTACACCTCCACTTAAATGTACATTTTTACCAATTTGAGCGCAACTGCCTACCGTTGCCCATGTATCTACCTTTGTACCTTCATGAACTTTGGCGCCAATATTTTTGTAACTTGGCATTAATATAGTGCCTTTCGAAATATATGATCCATATCTTGCTACGGCATGAGGCACTACTCGGATTCCTTTTTTCTTATATCCTTTTTTTAGCGGAATTTTATCGTGATATTCAAAAATACCGGCTTCTAAAGTTTCCATTTTCTGAATCGGGAAATATAAGACTACTGCTTTTTTAACCCATTCATTCACTTGCCACCCATTTGCTATTGGTTCAGCAACCCTTAATTTACCGTTGTCTAATAAATCAATTACATTTCTAATGGCATTTTGAACATTCTCATTTTTAAGCAAGTCTTTATTATCCCAAGCCTCTTCAATTAATTTTCTAGAATTATTCATATATATTGATTAAATCACAAATATAAAAAATGCATAAGAATATATTACATCTTTAAATTTATTCTTTTATGGTATAAAAATGATAAATTTGCAAAAATCTTATAAATATGGGGCGAATTCTCGCTATTGACTACGGTGAAAAAAGAACTGGGATTGCAGTAACTGATGAATTACAAATTATCGCTTCCGGTTTAACTACGGTTGAAACTAAAAATATTTTTTCATTTTTAACTGACTATTTAATAAATGAAAAAGTTGAACTTTTTGTAGTTGGAGAGCCAAAACAAATGGATAATTCTGAAAGTGAAAGTGAGCAATTTATAAGGCCTTTTGTTGAAAAATTAAAATCTACTTTTCCAGAAATTCCTATTAAACGAGTTGATGAACGTTTTACTTCAAAAATGGCATTTCAAAGTATGATTGATAGTGGTTTGAAAAAAAAGCATCGTCAAAATAAAGCTTTGATTGATGAAATTAGTGCTACAATAATTTTACAGACCTATTTAGAGCAAAAATAATAACAAGCATTATTTTTCACTTTTTTATAAAACTTTTAAATAGAAAAGGTGTTTGATCAGTAGGGAAAAGAATTCTTTAGATCTTCTACATCAATATGTATTTTATACGCTTCAAATATGTTGAGAATATCATTTAAACTTTTAAATTCTCCAAATTGAAAAGCAGGGTAAATAGATCTACCTACTGATGCAAAATAATCTGCAAATTTAAAACCTACACCTTCCACAAGATCTGAAAACTCAACCCAAACCACAGGTATATTATAAGCATCGGCAACAATTATCCCGTGCAAAGAACTCGAAATAAGTTTTTCACACATCATCATATCGTCAACAACTTTTAATGGGTTTTTATTTTGAATATCAATTATTTTAATTTCAGGGTTTTGAGAAAAATGACTCTTCAACCATACATTATTTTTATCACGAAAATGTGGAATTATTCCCAACTTATATTTAATTATACGTTTTGTAACCGAATAGATTTCAGGTAACAATAAAGCAGGGTCTCCATAAATTTTAGGACAATCAATACCCTGTTTTATTAATCTATCTCTTGTTAAAGGCCCTCTTACTGCCAACACTTTTTTTGGTTTTTCCTCACATATTGAATCTGAAGAAATTAAGCCACTTCCCCAAATAATGGAATTTCTATTACACCTTTGAAGGATAGAACCAATCATATAATAATGAGCAAACCTTCTGCTTTTGAATTTAGAAATTCTTATAACTTCCTTTGATCCAAAATGATTTGCTATAATTGGGCTAAGAATATCACCAAAATTATCCCGATGATTATCAAATGAGAGAAATACTTGATTATCTTTATTTAATTTATTCCAAGAAAATCTAAAGTTCATTATTATTTTTATTTTCGATAGTTATTTTTCTTTCAAAGAAATAAAATTACAACTATTATTGTATTTTCGCACCATCAAATTAAATATATGATGTTACCTGTTTATGCTTACGGCGACCCAATTCTTAGAAAAATTGGGATTGAAATAAATAAAGATTATCCCAATCTACCGGAACTTATCGAAGAAATGAAAAAAACCATGACCGAATCAAATGGTGTTGGTTTAGCTGCTCCACAAATTGGAAAAGCAATAAGGTTATTTATTATCGATGCTTCTCCTTTTGCAGATATGGAAGAGCTTGATGAAGATGAAAAAGAATTTTTAAAGGACTTTAAACAGGTTTTTATCAATGCAAAAATTATTAAAGAAGAAGGAGAAGAATGGGCTTTTAACGAAGGTTGTTTGAGTATTCCTAATATCAATGAAGATGTAATCAGAAAAGAAACTATCACGATCTCTTATGAAGATGAAAATTTTAGCAAACATAAAAAAACGATAAGTGGCTTGGCTGCAAGAATTATACAACACGAATATGACCATACTGAAGGTATCATGTTTACTGATAGATTATCCTCATTAAAAAAACGATTGCTAAGAAAAAAATTAGACAATATTTCTAAAGGGAAAGTTGAAGTTGCTTATAGAATGAGATTCCCTAAGGCAAAAAAATAGTTTCCAATGGTTGTAGTAAGTAGCGGCAGCAAACAAAAAGTTAGTTTAAATAATATACAAAAATAGAATATATGAATATTGATAAAATAGTTTCCATTTCAGGAAAACCCGGATTATACCAGGTGATCTCACAAGGTAAGAATACCATAATTGTAGAATCACTACAAGACAAAAAACGCCTTCCCGTTAATTCTTTAAACAGTATTAGCGCTTTAAGCGATATTGCCATTTATACTTACGATGAAGAAATACCATTAAGAGAAGTGTTTGTGATTATCCACAAAAAAGAGAATGGCGAAAAGTCAATAGACCCTAAGTCTGATAAAAAGCAACTGCAATCTTTTTTTAGTGAAGTATTACCCAATTATGATGAAGAAAGGGTTTATCCTTCAAATATTAAAAAAATAGTATTGTGGTACAATACTTTGGTTGATGCAGGTTTTGATTTTAAAAGTTTAGAAGAGGTAAAGGAAGAAGAAAAAAAAACTGAAGAAGTAAAAAAATAATATCTTTCTATGACTAACCGTAAGCAACAATTAAAAGCATTTGATGATCTTCTCAATATCATGGATGAGATTCGTGAGAAGTGCCCTTGGGATCGCAAACAAACCATGCAATCTCTCAGGCATTTAACAATTGAAGAAACCTATGAACTTGGTGATGCTGTTTTAGACAATGACATTACTGAAATAAAAAAAGAGCTTGGAGATCTATTACTTCATATTGTTTTTTATGCAAAGATCGCTTCCGAAAAAGATGATTTTGATATTGCTGATGTCATCAACGGAATCAATGAAAAATTAGTCAGTCGTCATCCTCATGTTTTTGGAGATTTTATTGCAGAAACTGAAGAAGAAGTAGCCAAAAACTGGGAAAAGCTAAAACTCAAAGAAGGTCGAAATTCAGTTTTAGAAGGTGTTCCAAGATCACTACCCGCAATGATAAAAGCATCAAGAATTCAAGACAAAGCTGCATCAGCCGGTTTTGATTGGGAGAAACCAGAACAGGTCTTTGAAAAAGTTCAGGAAGAAATTATTGAATTCAATGAAGAAGTAAAACAAAAAGATTCTAATAAAATTGAATCGGAATTTGGTGATGTACTGTTTTCATTGATCAATTATGCACGTTTTATAAAAGTAGATCCTGAAAGTGCTTTAGAAAAAACCAATAAAAAATTTATCAATCGTTTTCAATTCCTCGAAAAAGAAGCCGCTAAAGAAGGTAAAGAATTATCTAATATGGCTTTGAGTGAAATGGATGTCCATTGGGAAAAATCGAAGACTTTTTTCAAATAACGAAGCATTGAAAAATCAAAGACTTTTTTCAAATAACAAAGCATTGGGGAAAATCGAAGACTTTTTTCAAATAGCAAAGCATTGGGAAAAATCGAAGACTTTTTTCAAATAACGAAGCATTGGGATAGTCAAATATTTAAAATAATTCTTCCATTAAACTTTCAGTCCAATCGGTAAGTGCCTCTCGATCTACTTCACTAAGTTTAGCGTCTCTATGAGTGAGCGGATAGAATTTTAATGGCATTTTCCCATCTGTTACTTCCCCAGAAATATCATCCAGAACCTCTAGCTTATCTGATTTACTCAAAGCATTCCATTCAGAAAAATTCAGTTCTTCTCTTCCCTTTTCTGTATGGTCATAAACAATCCATTTTACTGGCGCTATACTCGCATACCAGGGGTAAATAGTTTCATTGGAATGACAATCATAACAGGCAGATCTTAACATTGAGGAAATATTTTCTGGTACATTCACATTTTTTAAAAGATCATTCGGATTATCAGCAATAATTTCAGGACGATTAACAGGATAGATCTGCATTAAAAAAAACAACCCAATTGTTGTGTACCAAAATATTTTTCCCTTCTTCTTAGTCATCATTTTGTAATCATTCTCCCATTAATGCTTCTCTTTGACTCTTAGCCCATTCCATCAATAATTTTGATTCCTCTATAGTCAGTTCTTTATTTGGGTATTTTGCCAAAAACTTTTCGGGTGGCATGTTATTCTCTTCAAGTTCTTCTACTACTTTACCTAATTTACTCACCAATTTTCCTTTTGAATAATTCCCATCCGTAAGGTAATCAATATTAAATTTCTTCTTACTTTTCTCCCCTTTTGATTCTGTATTATGGCAACCATAACACTTTTCTTTTAGCACTTCCTGAACATCATTAGGAATCTCTATTCCTTCTGAATTTGTAGAACTAATCGCCTCATAATTATTTTTAATAGTATCTGTAGTATAAGAAACCATAAAAAAAGATAAGAAAAGTAATAATGCAGGCATTAAAATTGTAATTTGTTTTTTCATTTTTTTAGATTTTGTAGGTTTAAAAAACAAATATAATTATTTTTTGCTTTTTGACTTTACAATTTTGTTTTTTAACCAAAGAAAAGTTTGGTCAATTATTTTGATTTTTAACAAAATATTTTTTCTTACATTTAGCCTAAGATATCTAATACCTATAGAATGCTACGATTTCAAATTATTATAATTTTTTTTATTGCTTTTCAACTTTCAGCTTGTAAAAATGATTCAAAAATAAATCAGAAAGAAAAAACTTTAACTACAAAAATACCTTTTGCGTTGGTAATTCACGGAGGTGCCGGTACCATCAAAAAAGAATATATGACCGATGAGCAAGAAATTGCTTATCGCAAAAAATTACAAGAAGCTCTTGATGTTGGCTATTCAATTTTAGAAAATAGTGGTACTGCCCTGGAAGCAGTTCAAAAAACCATTAATGTTATGGAAGACTCACCACTTTTTAATGCCGGTAAAGGTGCTGTTTTCAATAGTTTAGGTCAACAGGAAATGGATGCTTCCATCATGGATGGAAAAACTTTAAATGCCGGTGCTGTTGCAGGAGTTTCTTTAATTAAAAATCCTATTAATGCTGCTTTATTAGTAAAAGATAGCACAAGACATGTAATACTTTCCGGAAAAGGCGCCGAAGAATTTGCAAGACAATACCATTTACAATTTGAAGATGCATCTTATTTTTATACTGAAAAAAGATATAGAAGCCTGATTAGAGAAAAAGAAAAATCCGGTGAAAAAATTATTATTAAAACAAACCCTAAAGAACAAACGGAACAAATTGATGACCATAAACTTGGCACTGTTGGTTGTGTTGCTATTGATAAGGAACATAATATTGCTGCCGGAACTTCTACCGGGGGAATGACCAATAAAAAATTTGGACGGATAGGCGATTCACCAATAATTGGAGCAGGAACTTATGCTAACAATTTAACTTGCGGCATCTCAGCCACAGGAACAGGTGAATATTCTATCAGAACTCTTGCTGCTCATGAAGTTTCAAATTTAATACAATATAAAAACCTCAGTTTAAAAGAAGCATTAAAGCATGTTGTTCATGTAGAGATTGACAGCCTCGGCGGAGATGGCGGTTTAATTGGTTTAGATAAAAATGGTGAAATTGCGTGGGACTTTAATACTTCAGGTATGTACAGAGCTTATAAAAAATCAACAGGAGAAAAAGTGATTGAAATCTATAAAAAATGAAATATTCATAACTAAAAATATAGTCATACACGGAAATAATAATATAGATGTTCCATCTGCCTAAACGGCAAGCAGCTATAAGCAATAAAAGTTAATCATTATAAACAGATGAAATACATAAGTTTAATTTTTTTCTTAATTCCTACTTTGATCATTTCTCAAAATGTTAATACTGATTCTTTACCAAAAAATGAATTCATTGAAGAATATCACAAACAATTAAATATTAAATTAGAAGTAAGCAATGAAAAGGAAAATTACAAACTTTCTTTTTTAGATAATATACCAGTTTTATCTCCAAATATTGGTTTAAGGTATGCTATTGGTTTTAATTACAGATTTCTTAGTTTAAGACTTGGAATCAGACCGGGATTATCGGATCAAAGTAAAAATGATAAAGGAGATTCCGATATATTTACAATGAGAGTGAAATTGTTATTTCACGATTGGTCACATCGCCTGGAATACAATTATATTAAGGGGTACTATATAAAAAATACTGATGATTTTACAACCAAATTGGCTGATATTATGTATCATATTCAATTCCCAAATATGAAGACCAGTACTTTTTCAGGAACTTCAGCTTATAAATTCAATAAAAACTATTCAGTAAAAGCAACAGAATCTCAAACCGAAATTCAAATAAAAAGCGCCGGTACTTTAATGCCAAGCATTGATTATTGGTTTTATAAAATTAGTGATACTCAAACTTATATCGATGCTCAAGGTAACATTATTGAAAGAGATAAACACCACAAATATCAGGGAATCAACACAATAGTTAATGCTGGCTATTATTACACTTTTGTGTATCGTAAAAATTGGTATGCAAATGTATATGCTGCTCCCGGAATTGGAATCGATTTTTATCAAGTTAAAACTTTAACACCCAATGAAAAACTTACAAATAACAATAATGATTTTGTTTTTTCATTTCAAAGTGGCGCCGCAATAGGTTACAATTCAAAACGTTACTATTTTGGTGCAGATTTTCACAATAGGTTCACCAATCAAAATTATAGTAAAGATCAATTTCAATTTAGTACTTCAACAAATAAATTTCACATATTTATAGGTTACAGGTTTAAGCCTCCAAAAACTGTAAGCAAAACCATTGAAATAATTGAAGAAAAGATTCCAATATTAAAGGAAGATGTCAATCATTAAAAAGTATCCTAGATAATATCTTTTTCCAATTTATCTAAATAAGCTTTCATTCCATCTTCAGCATTTTTTAAACTGGCATTTTCTTCAAGAGTTCTGTTTTCTACAATATCTAATTGTTTGAGATAAATTCTTAAAGCAATTTCAACAATTTTATCTTTAGGCAGGTCTAATTTATTTGCTTTTTCAGTTAATTTTTCTATTAATTCATCTGGTAAACTGCTGGTAAGTGAAGTCATTTTACAAGTATTTAAAGTTTAATAATTACAAATTTACTCAATAATTTTTTAATAATACTTTAAAAAAAACTACATTTATAATCCATATTT
>JAUWUU010000123.1 GCA_030617765.1 Flavobacteriia bacterium
TAATGCTTTTATAAATTCATGTCTTGGAATTTCCTTAGCACCTAAACTCGCCAGATGCGCATTATAAACCTGACAGTCAATTATTTTATAATTCTCTTTTTCTAACTTTTGGCTAAGGTGAACAAAGGCAACTTTAGACATATTACTCACTGAGCTAAACATACTTTCACCACAAAAAATATTGCCTCGATCTATTCCATACAAGCCGCCAACCAATTTATTGCTCTGCCAAACCTCTACTGATCTTGCTATACCCATTTTATGCAATTCAATATATGCATCCTCCATTGCATTAGTGATCCAAGTACCACCTTGATCTTTTCTAAAAACATTCTTACAATAATGAATAACCTTCTCGAAATTTTGATCATAGGTAATTTGAAAATCTCCTTTTCTCAAAATTTGTCGCATACTTTTAGAAACTTTTAACTCTTTGGGGTATAGTACCATTCTTGGATCAGGACTATACCAAATAATTGGTTCACCTTCATTATACCAAGGAAAAATACCGCTTTTGTATGCCAGAATTAATCTTTCAGGAGACAGGTCACCACCTATTGCAACAATGCCTTCAGAACTTGCAGTTTCAACATCCGGAAATATAAGTTCTTTTCCTAAAAAAATCATTTTAAAGAATTATTAATTCTTTTCAAATACACGAATATAATCAACGATCATTTGCTGCGGAAATTGAGTTGTACCATCCGGATTTCCAGGCCAGTTACCTCCAATTGCAACATTTAAAATAAGAAAGAAATCTTGATTAAACGGGTATGACATCCCCTGAGTGTCATTTGAACTAAATTCATAGATCAATATATCATCAACAAAGAACCACATTATATTAGCCTCTTTAATAACACTAAAAACATGAAATCTATCGTTAAAAATTTCATTGGAAATAATATAACTATCTCCACTGTATTTATGACTTGATGAATCATTGCCAAAATGTACTGTAGCATGACTGGTTGATGGGTGATTTCCTATCATTTCCATAATATCTATTTCTCCACAGGCAGGCCAGCTAACTTGGTCAATATTATCTCCTAACATCCATATTGCAGGCCAAATTCCCTGACCAAATGGTAGCTTTGCTCTAATATCTATCCTACTGTAACCAAAAGAATTTTTGTCTTTAGTTACCATTCTAGCTGATGTAAATTCATGTCCATTCCATGAATCATCACGCGCTTCAATGATCAGGTTACCATTTTCAACTTTTGAATTCTCAATAGCATCAGTATAATATTGCAATTCATTATTTCCCCATCCGTTATTACCATTACCAATTTCATGGGTCCACCAATTCTTGTTAATCTCACTTCCTTCAAATTCATCTCCCCAAACAAGTTTCCATCCTTCATAAGATATTGGTGTAATATAATCTTCATTAGTATAAGGTAGGTTAGCATCATTATTTTTAATCAAAATTTGGGCTTCCGTTTGATTCATATCAATAATCCCTATTGCCTCAAATTTAATCCAAAATACCTCGTCACCTTCTCTTATAATATCAGAAATAATTTCAAGTGGAATTGAAACGCTGGTTTTACCAGCCGAAATAGTTATTTGGCTTTCTTTCTTTTTGTAATCAAGATTTTGAAATGCCGAAGCGTCTTCAGTATAATATTTTAATACAACATCTTCTGAAGAACTTTCACGCAATGAAATTGTAAAATCAAGGATTTTATTATCATTATCTCCTTCAATGACATTCATATCATTAATAGTAACATAAGGAGTTTTCTCAGGCGGACTTTCTGAAGAATTACAACTACTAAATAAAAAAAGTAGTAGTAAAACATTAATAACCTTTATCATATTTAAAAAATTTGATCTAAAATGGCAAATCATCAGATTCATCATCATTAACATTATTGGCGGGCTCAAAGCCATCCATCGATTCAATAGGTGGTACTTCAGGAGATCCTTCTTGCATTTTTTCAATTCTCCAACCTTGAATTGCATTAAAATATTTTGCTTCACCTTCAGGATTAATCCATTCTCTGCCACGTAAATTAATACTGATCTTTACAGCCTCTCCAACATTATAATCATTTAATAAATCACATTTATCCTGAATAAACTCGATCAATAAAAATTGAGGATATTGTTCATCAGTGGTGATTACCACTTCGCGTTTTCTAAAACCATTATTACCAAAAGTTTTAGTTTCTTCAATTTTTTTAATTTTCCCGGTTACTTCCATTTTCTTATTTTTTTATAAAAATTCTGTGCAAATTTATGATTTTCATTTGTATTGAGTCCTATTATTTTTTGATTCTCTTAGACAAACTTATCAACATCATTTTTATATTTCTTTATGTTTTTCTTATTCCCTCTTTTGTTAAATTTGATAATATTCTTTCCTAAGAAATTTTTAAACTCTATTACCACAAAAATTTATAGTAGTAAACCAAAATATTAATGTTTCTTAGATTGATCAAATAATTAAGAAAATTAGACTTTGAAAAAATTTAAAAAATAATTGTTAACAATTGTCTTGATTTTTTAACAAAAGAGCTTAATATTTGCATTTATTATAATATCTAAACTATTTTTATGTTATAATGCAAAACGTAATCTATTGAAAGTTTAATGAACTTCCCTGACTATAAAACCACCCTAAAATGGGTACTGATTGTTGCATCTTTTTTAATAGTTGCATTAATCTTATGGAATACCAATCAGTTCTTCAGGAAATTTAAAAATGAAGAACGTCTGAAGATGGAAGTTTTGGCAACCGCCTATGAAAACTTTAACAATCCTGATCTGGATGTTGATATATCTCTCGAAAATAAAATCATTGAAAGCAATAAAAGTATTCCAATGATCATCACTTATGATAATGGAGATATTTTTCGTTGGGCAAATTTAGATGTTACTAACTCAAAAAAATTCACTTCTTTACCGGTTGATGACAGGTTATATCTAAGTAGGCAACTCATAAAAATGAAAGAGGAAAATGAGCCTCTTGTTGTACACTATAAAGTTGATAATGTTAATGTTACTCAAAATATTTATTATCGTGATTCTGATCTGTTAAACAAATTGCAATTTTATCCATTGGGCTTATTACTGATCTTGTTATTATTTGGTACGATCATTTATTTGGTTTTTCAACAAAATAAAATTGCTGAACAAAACAAACTTTGGGCAGGAATGGCCAAAGAAACAGCACATCAAATTGGCACACCGCTTTCATCAATGCTGGGTTGGGTAGAGCTTTTACGATTAGAAAATACAAACGAAGATATTGTTAATGAAATTGAAAAAGATGTTTCGAGGTTAAACACCATTGCCGATCGTTTTTCAAAAATTGGTTCAATACCAAAACTTACAAAACAGGATATTGTTGAAGAGACTAGAAATGCTTTTGATTATATTCAGTCGAGAAGCTTTAAACAAATTGATTTTAAGTTTATTAACAATGAAGATAATCCTATTTTTGTAGACCTTAATGAACAATTATACAGTTGGGTTATTGAAAATCTGGTTAAAAATGCCATCGATGCCATGCAAGGTAAGGGAAAACTAACTATTACTGTTTTTCAAGACAATTCGTATGCTAAGGTTTTGATTACTGATACAGGTAAGGGGTTACCAAAGCGACTACACAGACAAATATTTGACCCGGGGTACACTACAAAAAAACGTGGTTGGGGATTAGGATTGTCACTTGCTAAACGAATTATTGAAGATTACCACAAAGGTAGAATTTATATTAAAAAATCCGAAATGGGAATTGGTACAAGTTTTATGATAGAATTAAAAGTTCTTCCTTAACTATAGATTTTTGCTGATATTTTTTGCAATACTCTCAAATTCTTCCTGTGATAATTTTTCTTTTTTACCAAAAGTAGCATCTGACATGCTGTTTAACGGAATTAAATGAACATGAACATGAGGCACTTCTAAACCAATTACTGTTAAACCAACTCTTTTACAAAGTATGGTTTTTTCAATAGCCTTAGCAATTTTAAAAGAAAATTGCATTAATCCCTCATAAGTTTTTTCATCAAGATCAAAGATCTTATCTACCTCTTTTTTGGGCACCACCAAAGTATGCCCTTTGGCATTAGGATTGATATCCAAAAAAGCATAAAAATCATCATTTTCAGCTATTTTATAACTTGGTATTTCTCCATTAATAATTTTTGTGAAAATTGTGCCCATGATTAGATGTTTTTTATATCAGTCAAGATTTTACTTTGAGTTAAGTTCTTTCTGAAAATATATTTTATCTGGAAATTTCTAATATTTCAAATTTCATGATGCCATTTGGGACTTGAATTTCGGCAATATCACCTACTTTTTTCCCTAACAAACCATGACCAATAGGTGAATTGACAGATATTTTACCTTTTGACAAATCTGCTACAGCATCCGCAACCAAAGTATACTCAAACTCCATTTTATTGTCAATATTCTTGATCTTTACTATTGATAATGCCAACACTTTAGAAGTATCTAATTGTGATTCATCAATCAATCTCGCTTTTGAAAGCGTATTTTTAAATTGTGCTATTTTAAATTCTAGCAATGACTGCTCCTCTTTAGCAGCATGATATTCAGCATTTTCACTTAAATCACCTTTATCTCTAGCTTCGGCAATTGCATTTGTAATTCTAGGGCGTTCTACATGCTCTAAATGATCCAATTCACTGCGTAATTTCTTTAATCCTTCTTCAGTGTAATATTCTACGTCACTCATAATGCTAAATTTTGTCTGATAATATAAATACAAAAATCCCAAGTCCAAATATTATTGGAATGAGATTCAAATACAAATATACAAAATATTTTAAATTCAAATTAATTGTATCTTGCAAAAAATAATTTTCGATGAATAGATTAATTTTAATAATCCTCTTTTTTGGTTTGTTTTCATGTAGTTCTGATGATATCGATGATCAAAGTCTGTTACCAAATTTTCCGGTTGACGAAATTGTGTTTTTAAACAATCCCGAATATATCAATTTGCAAGTTGTAGGTGGATGGGCTTACACTCAAGGTGGAATTAGCGGAATAATCATTTACCATATGAGCACTAATAATTATATCGCATTTGAAAGAAGTGCGCCGCATTTTACGCCTCAAACTTGTTCAAAAATGGTGGTTGAAAATGGCATGACCATGGTTTGCCCTTGTGATGATAGCCAATTTAATATTTTAAACGGAGCGCCAATGACAGATGGTGTTATATATCCTGCTCGACAATACAGAGTAGTTGTGGTTGGCAATACATTACATATTACAAATTTTTAATAATTTACTTGTGAAAAATTATTTTTCTTCAAATTTTAAACTTGGTATTTTAGGGGGAGGTCAATTAGGTAGAATGTTACTTGCCGAAACTCAAAAATTTGATATCTATTCAATAATAATTGATGGTGACCATAATGCTCCATGCGCAGATATTTGTAATGAGTTTCATCAGGGTAACCTAATGGATTATCAAACGGTTTACAATTTTGGAAAACTGGTTAATCTATTGACCATAGAAATTGAACATGTTAATATTGAAGCTCTTTTAAAACTTGAAGAAGAAGGCTTAACTATATATCCCCAACCCAAAATTTTACAGATTATTCAGCATAAAGGCTTACAAAAAGATTTTTTTACAAACCATAATATACCAACGGCAAAATATGATCGATTTAACACTTTATTAGAACTAAAAAATAAAATTAATTTTCCTTTTGTATGGAAATCTGCTCAATTTGGTTATGACGGAACCGGTGTGAAAATTATCAGATCACAAAACGATCTGGATTCTTTACAGGATGTTGAATGTATAACCGAAGATCTAATTCCTTTTAAAAATGAATTGGCAGTTATTGTCGCCAGAAATAAAAATGGTGAGACTAAAACTTACCCCGTTGTTGAAATGGAATTTCACCCAACTGCCAACCAAGTAGAATATGTAATTTGTCCGGCAAGAATTGATCAAAAAATTGTTGAAAAAGCGCAAAAAGTAGCCTTACAAGTAGCTGATTCTTTTAAACATGTTGGCCTGTTAGCAGTTGAAATGTTTCAAACAAAAGATGATACGATCCTGGTAAATGAAGTCGCACCAAGAACACACAATAGTGGTCATTACAGTATCGAAGCAAGTTATACGAATCAGTTTGAACAGCATTTACGCGCCATATTGAATTTGCCTTTAGGGAATCCTGAAAGTAAAGTTGCTGGAATCATGGTGAATTTAGTTGGTGAAGAAGGCTATAGTGGTGATGTTGTTTATAAGAATATGGAAGAAATACTAAGGATTGATGGCGTAACACCACATATTTACGGTAAAAAAGAAACCCGGCCTTTTCGAAAAATGGGACATGTAACTATTGTAAATGAAGATATGATTGAAGCAAGAAAAATTGCCGAAAAAGTGAAGGAAACGATAAGGGTGATAAGTTTAAAGTAAAAAAAGTATCAAGTAAAAAGTCTTAAGCAGTCAAAAGGCGAATGTCGTAAAGACCATTGATTTCACCTTTACAAATCACGAGGTGCAAAATATGAAGCTCCTCACCTTTTAAGGGGAGATGTCCGCAGGATGGAGGGGTTTAAAAATCCGTTAGAAATAAATAATAACCGGTCAATACTAATCAGGGATGTTCAAATTAAAAATCGTTAATCGATATTCCTTGTTCTTTAATCACATAAAAATAAAAATCTATTATGAAGTATTCAGGAGTATTAAAAAAAATGATCACAGAAAATGCTTCTCCTGTTCAATATTATTTAGATCTGGAAAATGATTTTTTAAATCTAAATCAATTATTAGATAGAACTGTAGAAATTTCCTTTAAAAAATATCAGTGTTTGAGTTGTGGCAAAGACAAAAAAATCTTCCGCCAAGGATTTTGTTACGATTGTTTTTACAAAATGCCACAAACCGGCGATTGGATCATGAGACCTGAATTGAGTAAAGCTCATCTCGGTATTGAAGATCGTGATCTGGCCTATGAGAAGGCAGC